>JACRAB010000181.1 GCA_016213575.1 Actinomycetota bacterium | reverse complement strand
GGTGAACCCGACCCGGCGGTGGCTGCCGTCGCAGAACGGCTTGTTCTCGCTGTGGCCGCAGCGGCACAGCGCCGTCTTGGTGACCGTCTTGACGACCTCGCCGTCGGCGTTGCGGATCTGCGTGGACCCGCTGAGCAGGTACGGGCCGTCGGCCGTCACCGTGACGACGACGGTGGGCGGCTGCGCCTCGTCGGGACCCTCTGGGGTGCTGGACACGATGCCTCCGTTCGCCCCGCCGCCGGTCGACGGGTGCTGGCCGCAGGCTACTGGCAGGCCTTGGCCTCGAGGTCGGAGACCTGCCCGGCGGTCGCGGCCTTGCCCGCGTCCGCGAGGGTCTTCGCGAGGTCGACGACCTCGGCCGGCACACCGGCCTCGTCGCCGGCCGCGGCGAGTCCCTCGAGCGCGGTGGCGTCCGCGTCGGAGAGCGAGCCGTCCTTGACGAGGTTGCAGATCTGCGTGCGCACGGCGGCGACCGCGAGCTCGGAGGCCTTGACCGACGCCTTGGCCTTCGCGTCGTCGACGGCCTGGGAGGCCTTGTCGGATGCCGCGTCCTGCGCCCCCTGGACGGCGTCCTCGGCGACCCCGCAGCCGGTGAGGGCGAGGGCGAGGGCGGCGGCCGCGGCGGCGAGGACGGCGCGGGAGGTCGAGGTGGTGGAGTTCATGAGGTCATCTTCACCCGGCAGCGGGTGCGGCGCCGGACGCCACGACGACGTCACCGACGCCGGAGGTGAGATCGAGCAGGTGTCGTGACGCAGGGTCCTGGGCCACGGACACTCTGCGCTCGCCGACGCCGCTCGAGCCGACGACCCGGTACGTGGTGCCGTCCGCGGGCAGCTCGACCCTGACGTCCCCTGCCCCGGTCGTCGTCACGACGCTGTCCGGTGCCGTCGCGAAGACGAGCCGCGCGTCCCCGGCACCGGTCTCGACCCGCACGTCGGCGGACCGGACGGCGGACAGCCGGACGTCGCCCGCGCCGGTCCGCAGCGCCACCCGGCCCGCGACGTCCTCGACCCGGATGTCGCCGCTCGACGTCGACACGGTGACCGAGGCGTCGGCGGGCACCGACACGGTCCAGTCGGTCGAGCAGCGCTGCGCGAACGCCGCGCCGCCCCGGCAGGTGGCGGCGAGCCGGAGCGTGCCGCCCTCCAGCGTCCTGGTCTCGGTGGGCGGCTCGAACGCCCAGCGGCTGACCGCCGTGACGGTCGTCGGGCCGCCGGCCGGGCCGACCTCGACGGTGACGTCGCCGGACCCGGCCCGGACGTCGAGCGCGGTCACCGCGCCGTCGACGACGGAGGTCCGGGTGCTGCGCTCCTCGAAGAAGCCGGCGACCAGGCTCGCGGCGCCGCCGACGACGAGGGCGAGCAGGCCGACGAGGCCGACGACCCGCAGACCGACGGCGGCCGTGGGGGAGGCCATCAGCTCTCCTCCTCGTGCTCGAGCCAGCGCAGGACGGCGAGGACCCGGCGGTGGTCGTGCTCGGTCGGCGGCAGGTCGAGCTTGGCGAAGATGCTCGACACGTGCTTCTCCACGGCGCCCTCGGTGACGACGAGAGCGGCGGCGATCGCCGTGTTCGACCGGCCCTCGGCCATGAGCCCGAGCACCTCTGTCTCGCGTGGCGTGAGCCGTTCGAGCGGGTCGCGGCGGCGCGAGCGGGACAGCAGCTGGGTGACGACCTCGGGGTCGAGCGCCGTGCCGCCGGCCGCGACCCGGTGCAGCGCGTCGACGAACTCGCGGACGTCGGCGACCCGGTCCTTGAGCAGGTAGCCGACGCCGCGGGAGCGGGCCGCGACGAGCTCGGTCGCGTAGTTCTCCTCGACGTACTGGGAGAGCACGAGGACGGCGATGTCGGGGTACTGCTGGCGCACGACGAGGGCGGCCCGGACGCCCTCGTCCGTGAAGGTCGGCGGCATCCGGACGTCGACGACGACGAGGTCGGGCCGGTGCGTCTCGACCGAGCGCAGGAAGGCCTCGGCGTCCCCGACCGCGTCGACGACGTCGAACCCGTTGTCCCCCAGCAGACGCAGCAGGCCCTCGCGCAGCAGCACGGAGTCCTCGGCGAGGACGACGCGCAGCCGGGTGGTGGCCGCGGCGGGCGGCACGACGGACGGGGCGGTGCTCACGATGTGCTCCTGGGTTCGGGGAGGAAGACCGTGACGACGGTGGGGCCGCCGTCCGGGGAGGACACGTCGATGGTTCCGTCGACGGCCGCGACCCGTTGCCGCAGGCCGACGAGGCCGGTGCCGCGGCTCGCGTCGACGCCGCCGACGCCGTCGTCGCCGACCCGGACGACGAGCGTCGCGCCGTGCCGCGTGACGTCGACGGACGCCGTCCCCGCGCGGGAGTGCTTGGCGACGTTCGTCAGCAGCTCGCTCACGCAGAAGTAGGCGATGGCCTCGATCGTCGGGCCGGGGCGGGGGCCGGGTTCGACGCGCACCGTGACCGGCACGGGGGAGCGGGCCGCGAGCGCCGACAGCGCGGCGTCCAGGCCGCGGTCGGTGAGGATCGGCGGGTGGATGCCCCGGGCGACCTGGCGCATCTCGGTGATGGCCTCCTTCGCGGAGACGTGCGCCTTCTCGACGAGCTCCCGGGCGCCCGCCGGGTCGGAGTCGAGCTTCTCCTTGGCCATGCCGAGGTCCATGGCGATCGCCACGAGCCGCTGCTGCGGGCCGTCGTGCAGGTCACGCTCGATCCGGCGCCGCTCGAGCTCGACCGAGTCGACGGTCCCGGCGCGGCTCACCTGGAGGGTCTCCACCCGCTCGGCGAGCACCTGGACCTGCTCGCGGCGGCTGCGCCCGAGGAGCGACTGGGCGAGGTGGACGTCGACCCCGACGGCACCGCGGGCGACGAGCGGCAGGACGACGAGCCCGAAGACGCCGGCGGCGAACAGGCCGAGGTGCGGTGCGAGCCGGGCGCCCCAGGGCAGGGCGATCGAGCCGTCGGGCAGGGCCGCGGAGTAGAGCGGCAGCGCGGCGAAGGCGAGGCTCACGCACAGGAGCACGAGCGTCAGCGTGCCGACGAGCAGCCCCCACAGGGCGATGACGGTGAGGTGGGCCGCGGCCCGCCAGGGGCGGCCGTCGAGGAGGTAGCGCCGCCACCACGTCTGCGGCCCGGCCGGCCCGGGCGGCGGCTCGACGACGACGCCCGTGAACGCCTGCACCCGCAGCCGTTCGAACGAGCCGACGCCGAAGGCCATGACCAGGGCCAGCGCGGTGAGCGGGATGCCGACGCCGAGCGCGGCGATCGAGGAGACGCCGCCGACGAGCAGGCCGGCGACGGCGAGGTAGGGGCCCGCGAGCAGGAGGTCGCCGACGAGCTGCGCGGCGGCGAGCCAGCCCCAGGCCCACGTGCGCAGCAGCACCCGTGCACCACCCGGACGGCGGGGTGCCGGGACGGCGGCGGGGTCGGGGGCCGGCGTCGTCGTCGACGGCGCGGCGGGGCTCGTGGTGCTCACGGGTCCACGGTAGGCGCGCCGCGCCCGGGGCGGAGTGCGGCGGCCCGGTGTCCCGGGGTGGGGCTGCCCCTACCCCCGATCGGGGGAGGAGCCCCAGTGCCCGGCGGCCCCAGCGGCGGGAGCCTCGTGGACCATGACGACAACGACTCCCGCGCCGTCCTCCACCCCCACGAGGGGTCCCCGGGACGCAGCCCCGCCGTACGGCGGGATCGCCGGCTGGTGCGCACGTCACCGCTGGCGCACCCTCTTCGCCGCCCTGCTCGTCCTCGCGGGCACGGTGGTCCTGCTCTCCGGCGGGCTCGTGACGACGAAGGCCGACGACCAGCTCGTCGGCGACTCCGCGGTCGCGGCGAAGATCGCCGGTGCCGCGGACTTCGGCGATCGGCCCACCGAGAACGTCGTGCTCACCTCGCGGTCCGGCACGTTCACCGCCGACGAGGTCGCCGCGCTCGGCCGCGACCTGCGCGCGGCGTACACCGGGGTCGAGGGCGTCGCCGCCGTCGGCGACCCGGCCCTGGCCCCCGACGGCCGTACGGTCGTCGTCCCCGTCGCGCTGGACGCCGTCCAGCGCTCCGACGGCTCGACGCCGGACGGCGCGACGACCCCGCAGGACGCCGTCGGCCCGATGCTCGCGGCGACCGACCGGGTCGCCGCCGACCACCCCGACCTGCGGGTCGGCCAGGTCGGTCCCGGCTCCATCGACGCCGAGGTCGGCGAGGCGCTGGAGGCGGACTTCCGGCGGGCGGAGTACATCAGCCTGCCCGTGACGCTCGGCGTGCTGCTCGTCGCGTTCGGCGCCGTCGTCGCGGCGGGCGTCCCGGTGCTCCTCGGCGTCGGGGCCGTCGTCGCGGCGCTCGGGCTCACCGCCTGGGCCTCCCGCGGGATCACCCCCGTCGACCAGAACACGCAGTCGCTCGTGCTCCTCATCGGGCTGGCCGTTGGTGTCGACTACGCGCTCTTCGTCATCCGGCGCTCCCGGGAGGAGCGCGCGGCGGGCGCGAGCGTCGTCGAGGCCGTGACGACCGCGGGCCGCACCGCCGGCCGCGCCGTCGTCATCTCCGGCATCACCGTCGTCGTCGCGATGAGCGGCATGCTCGTCGCCGGCGGGATGTTCACCTCGCTCGCGATCGGCACCATGCTCGTCGTCGCCGTCGCGGTGCTCGCCTCGGCGACCGTGCTGCCGGCGCTGCTCGTCGTCCTCGGCGACACGGGCGAGGCGATCCGGCTGCCGTTCTCGGCGCGCCGGGCCGCCCGGCGCGGCTCGGTCGACTCGCTGTGGGGCCGGCTCGCCGGTGCGGTGACCCGTCGCCCGCTCGTGTGGACGCTGGCCGCCGGCGGTGCGCTCGTCGCGCTCGCCCTCCCGGCGCTCGGGATGCGCACCGCGCTGTCCGGCCCCGAGTCGCTGCCGAAGTCCTTCGCGGTCGTCGAGGCGTACGACCGCCTCACCGCGGCCTTCCCCCAGGACGGGACCACGGTCGACCTCGTCGTCCGGGCGCCGGCGGCGGCCTCGGACCAGGTGGATGCCGCGCTGGAGAAGGGGTTCCGGGCCGCGCTCGGCACCGGCGAGGTCGTCGCCGGCGAGCCGCAGGTGCGCACCTCGAAGGACGGCACGGTCCACGTGCTGCCGCTGCCGGTGCCGGTCGACATGTCCGACCCGGCGCTCGCCCCGGCCGTCGACGCGATCCGGGCGGACGTCGTCCCGGTCGTGCGGTCGGCGCTCGCCGGCACCGGCGCCGAGGTCCACGTCGGCGGCTCGGCCGCGGTGACGGACCTCACCGACTGGCTCGACGAGCGGCTGCCGTGGGTCGTCGGCTTCGTCCTGGTGCTCACGCTCGTCGTCATGACGGTCTCGTTCGGCTCGCCGTGGCTCGCGGCGGCGACCGTCGTCCTCAACGGCCTGTCGGTCGGGGCGGCGTACGGCGTCATCACCCTGGTGTTCCAGAACACCTGGGCGGAGGGGCTGCTCGCCTTCACGTCGATCGGCTCGATCGCCGCGTGGCTGCCGCTGCTCATGTTCGTCGTGCTCTTCGGCCTCTCGATGGACTACCACGTGTTCGTCGTGAGCCGGGTGCGCGAGGCCTGGGCGGCCGGCGTCGGGCCGCGGGACGCCGTCCGGCTCGGGGTGGCCCGCTCGGCGGGCGTCGTCACGAGCGCGGCCGCCGTCATGGTCGCCGTGTTCGCGATCTTCGGGACCCTGTCGTCGCTGGAGATGAAGCAGCTCGGCATCGGCCTGGCGACCGCGGTGCTCCTCGACGCGACGCTCGTCCGCGGCGTCCTGCTGCCGGCGGTGCTCGCGCTGCTCGGCCGCCGGGCGCACACCGGGCCGAAGTGGCTGCCGGCGATCCACCCCTGAGGCGGTCCGCCGGAAGGGCCGGGCGCGGGATCGATCCCGCGCCCGGCCCGCCGTCGCGCCCGGCCCCGACCGGACGATCTTGCTGCTACGGTCCGCGGATCCAGCGATGTGCCGCACGGCCGGACGGGGGCTCGGGGCAGCGGCCGGACACGGAAGAGCAGGGGCATGCGGCTGACACGGCGCACGGTGCTGGGGACGGTGGTCGCCGTCGCGGCGGCGGCCGGGGCGTTCGCGGTCGGTGCCGCCGGCAGCAGTGCGGCGGTGACGGCCCGCACCGTGCTGCCCGTGGCGGAGACCCAGGTCTTCCCGTCGGGCAGCGGCGACATCGCCGACGACAGCGCGATCTGGGTCGACCCGTCGGACCCGGCGAGCAGCGTCGTCCTCGCCGACAACAAGGCGGGCTCGGGCGGTGTCGCGACGTACGACCTCGCGGGCCGCCTGCTCCAGTACCTGCCGGTCGGCCAGGTCGGCAACATCGACGTCCGCGACGGCGTCCCGCTCGGGGGCGGCTCTGTCGCGCTCGTCGGGGCGAACAACCGGACGACGAACACGATCATGTTCTGGACGCTCGACCGGGTGACCCGCGCGCTGACCCCGGTCTCGGCGCGCGCGATCACGACGCTGACGCCGAACTACGGCTTCTGCCTCTACCGCAGCCCGGTGAGCGGCACCCCCTACGCGTTCGTCACGCAGAGCGGTGGCGGGCTGCTCGAGCAGTACGAGCTCTTCGAGACCGCCGGTGCCGTCGACGCCCGGCTCGTCCGCAGCCTGAACGTCGGCAGCCAGAGCGAGGGCTGCGTCGCGGACGACGAGCGCGGCCTGCTCTACGTCGGCGAGGAGGACGTCGCGGTGTGGCGCTACGGGGCCGAGCCGGACGCCGGGACCGCCCGGGTCGCCGTCGACACCGTCGGCGCGGGCCGGCTCGTCGCGGACGTCGAGGGCCTCACGCTCACCGACGGCCCCGGCGGCGCGGGGCACCTCCTCGTCTCGAGCCAGGGCGACTCGACGATCGCCGTCTATTCGCGCGGCGGCGACAACGCCTACGTCCGCAGCATCACCGTCGGTGCGAGCGGCACGGTCGACAAGGTCTCGTCGACGGACGGCGTGGCCGCCGTCGCGGCCGACCTCGGCGGCCCGTTCGCCGGCGGCCTGCTCGTCGTCCACGACGCGTCGAACTCCGGCGGCACCATGAGCAACCTCAAGTACGTCCCGCTCGACGCCGTCACCGCGGCGGACCCGCCGCCCCCGCCGCCCGGCACCTCGGTCACGGTGACCCTGCCGGTCGTCGCGGACACCTATCTCGACTCCTCGACCCACGGCGGCTCGACGACGCTGCGGGTCTCGGCGACGACGCTGACCACCTTGCTGCGCTTCGACGCGACGTCGGTGCCGGCCACCGCGACCGTCACCTCCGCGGTGCTCGAGCCGTACTCGCCGTCGGCGAAGACGTGCCGGTACGAGGTGCACGGCGCGGGCAACACCTGGGTCGAGAAGACGGTCAAGGCGTCGACGGCGCCGGCGGTGGACGCGGCGGTGCTCGGCACCTCTGCGACCCTCGGGGCCAAGGTGCGGGTCCCGGTCGCGCTGCCCGTGGCGGCGGTGCAGAAGGGCAGCGCCTTCACCCTCGCCGTCAAGGGCGCCCCGGGCTGCTCCCTGGGATACCTGTCGAGCCGGGAGACGGCGAACGGCGCACGGCTCGTCGTCACGTACACGACGGGCTGACGGCGGGCCGGCGGTCCGCGCCCCTGGTACGTTCCGCGGACGTCGGAGGGGGCGGGTGGGCATGCGGCAGGCGGGCACGGGGCGCGAGCACGGCGCGAGCAGGGCAGCGGTGACGACCGCCGTGGCCGTGGTGGCCCTGGTCCTGGCTCTCGTGGTCGCCTTCGTCGTCCTGCGCGGCGGGTCCTCCGGCACCGACGCCGGCCCCGGCGGGACGGACCGGCCGGGCGCGACCGCGGGGCCGTCGTCCGGCGTCCGGACGGTGTTCCCGGCGGCCGAGACCGAGCCCTTCCCCGAGGGCAGCGGAGACATCGCCGACGACAGCGCGATCTGGTTCGACGCGGACGACCCGGCGCGCAGCGTCGTCGTCGCGGACAGCAAGGCGGAGCCGGGCGGGATCGCGGTGTACGACCTGTCGGGCGCGCTGCTGCAGTTCCTGCCGGGCGGGCAGATCGGCAACGTCGACCTGCGCGACGGCGTCCGGGTCGGCGGGCGCGACGTCGTCCTCGTCGGGGCCAACGACCGCTCCGACGACACGCTCGCCTTCTGGACGCTCGACCCGGCCACCCGCCGGCTCACGCCGCTGCCCGGCGACGCGCCGGCGACGCTGCGGCCGAACTACGGGTTCTGCCTCTACCGCAACGCCTCCGGGGCCCTCTCCGCGTTCGTCACCCAGCGGGACGGCGGCGGGCTCGAGCAGTACGCGCTGACGGTGGCGGCGGACGGCGTGGACGCCCGGCGGGTGCGGACCCTCGACGTCGGCAGCCAGAGCGAGGGCTGCGTCGCGGACGACGAGCGCGGCCTGCTCTACGTCGGCGAGGAGGACGTCGCGGTCTGGCGCTACGGCGCCGAGCCGGGGGACGGCGACGACCGGGTCGCGGTCGGCCGGGTCGGCGACGGGCATCTCGACGCGGACGTCGAGGGGCTGGCGCTCACGACCGGGCCGGACGGCGGCGGCCACCTGCTCGTGTCGAGCCAGGGCGACTCGACGATCGCCGTGTACGACCGCGCCGGCGACAACACGTACGTCCGCAGCGTCACGGTGGCCGGCGCGGGCGGGGTCGACAAGGTCACGACGACGGACGGCGTCGCCGCCGACGCCCGCGACTTCGGCGGCGCGTTCGCCGGCGGGCTGCTCGTCGTCCACGACGAGCGCAACACCGGCGCGGACATGAGCAACCTCAAGCTCGTCCCGCTCGCGGGCGTCACCGGCGGCGACCCGCCCGCGGCGCCCTGACGGCAGGCCCTGCCCGCCGGCGGCGCGGGCCGCGATACTGGCGCCCGTGCCGTCCGAGCCCCTGACCCCGTCCGAGCAGCCGGACGCGTCCGACCGGCTCAGCGCCTTCGCCGAGGCCGTGCTCGACGTCGGCGAGCTCGTCCCGCCGGGCCGGGTCATGACGTACGGCGACGTCGCCGAGTACCTGGGCCGCGGCGGTCCGCGCGCCGTCGGCACGGTAATGGCCCGTTACGGCGGCGCCGTCCCGTGGTGGCGGGTGCTGCGCGCCGACGGCTCGCCGCCGCAAGGCCACGAGGCGCAGGCGCTGCGGCACTACCGCCGGGAGCGGACGCCGCTCCGCGCGGGCGGGGAGAAGGTCGACCTCTCGCGGGCGCGATGGGACGGGGAGCCCGCGGGCTGAGGCGGCGTCAGATCCGCCGCGTCGTCGCGTCGACCCCGCAAGCTTCGAGCAGCCGGGGGATGTCCGTAGGGTCCGCCGTCAGGACCACGACGTCGTTCGCCGTCGAGCTCAGCTCCGCGGTGACGGCGACGCAGGCGTCGACGGCGGATCCGCCCACGTGCCGCAGCCCGGCCGCGCGGTCGGCACCGGAGCGGTCGAGCATGACGTCGTGGATCCGCAGCCGGTTGAACGCCGCCGTGCCCGGCGCGCGCCGGTCGATACCGGCCTCGACCCTGACGACCGTCGGGACGCAGACGTGCGCCCTCGGCCCGCGGCCGCTCCGGCCCCCCGCGGCGACGAGGAACGCCAGCGCCTCCGTGTGCTTGGGATGGTCCCTGCGTGCGAGGGCTTGCGCAGCCTCGTTGTCGAGGACCACGACCGCGGGTCGGCTACCCGGACGGACGCCGGGCGTCACGCCGTCCGCTTCCGCGCGCGTCGTTCGCCCTCGTGGGCGAGCAGACTCGCCGCCCAGAGCAGGACGTCGGCTCCGTCCGCATCGGGCCTGACCTGCACGACCTCCTCGGCGGCCTGCCGGATCAGGTCGGGTCGCTCGGCGAGGGGATCGCGGTCGATGACGGCCAGCGCCTCCGCAACCTGGTGCAGGGCAGGCCTGGCGTCGGGGAACTCGGTGAAGTGCGCTTCGAGGGCGGCCCGCATCGCGAAGCCCTCCAGCGCGTCCCGCAGCGAGCTGTTGAGCCCCTCGTTCGCGGTGTCCGCGAAGCCGAGCCGGACAGCCGCCTTGAGTGCGCGCCGCAGCGAGGCCGGCTGGCGGACCGAGGTGCTCGTCGAGTCGGAGTCATCCTCGTCGAGGGCGGCGACGAGGTCGTCGAGGGCGCCCATGCGTGACCTCCGGGTCGTTGTACCACATGAATGTACCACCGGCGTGATCAAGGATCTGTGGTCAACCCACGGGCCGCGCCTCCCCGGTGTTCCAGCGCCCGGCCCGGGCGACCTGAGCGACCTGCCGCCGGGGCCGATGACTTCCGCGCCCGCCGCAGGTCTGCCCGGCGCGAGCCTCCGCAGCCCACGACACGTGGGGACGCGATATATCTTGACTTTGGCGAGACGCGATATAGCGTGTCTTCATCCATCTGGGCGGCGGACACATGCGTCGACAACGGTCGGCGCGGGCGAGCACGCTGGACGACCCGGCCCGTGTCCACCGGCCGGCCGAGCGGGAGGGACCGCGATGATCCACGCACGAGGTCTCGTGCAGACGTTCCACACCAGGCAGGGCAAGAAGAAGACCGAGGTCCGGGCCGTCGACGGGGTCGACCTCGACGTCGCCGAGGGCGAGGTCGTCGGCTTCCTCGGCCCGAACGGCGCCGGCAAGACGACGACGCTGCGGATGCTCACGACGCTCATCAAGCCGACCGCGGGCACCGCGACCGTCGCCGGGCACGACATCGTCCGTGAGCCGGTCGAGGTCAGGAAGCGGATCGGCTACGTCTCCCAGTCCGGCAGCACCTTCAGCTCGGCGCGTGCCGGCGAGGAGGTCATGGACCACGGGATGCTCTACGGCCGTACCCAGGCGCAGGTCGAGAAGCGGGGCAAGGAGCTGTTCGCCGAGCTCCAGCTCGACGGCCTCTGGGAGCGGATGCCGAAGAACATGTCCGGCGGCCAGAAGCGCCGGCTCGACATCGTCATGGGGCTCATCCACGACCCGACGCTCGTCTTCCTCGACGAGCCGACGACCGGCCTCGACCCGCAGGCCCGGGCCAACCTCTGGACGCACATCGCCGACCTGCGCACCCGCCGCGGCGCGACGGTCTTCATCACGACCCACTACCTCGACGAGGCCGACGCCCTGAGCGACCGGATCGTCATCATCGACCGCGGCCGGATCGTCGCGGCCGACACCTCCGAGAACCTCAAGGCCCAGGTCTCCGGCGACCTCGTCAGCCTCGAGGTCGCCGACCCGGCGGCGCGCACGACCGTCGCCGAGAAGCTCGGCGCGATCGCCGAGCCGCCGCGGCACGGGCTGCCCGGCGTCGAGATCGAGGGCGTCCACGTCCGCGGCCGGATCCAGCGCGCGGGCCGGGCGCTGCCCGGGCTGCTCGCCTCGCTCCACGACGCGGGGGTCGTCCTCGACGCGATCGAGGTGCACCGCCCGACCCTGGACGACGTCTTCCTCACCCTGACCGGCCGGTCTCTGCGCGACGCCGAGGCGGGCGGGGAGGACGGCGCGGACGACGGACCGGCGCCCGCGGACCCGACGACGAGCGACGAGATGACAGGAGCACTGCGGTGACCGCGACGTTCTGGCGGGAGTCCTACATCATCGGCCGGCGCCAGCTCCGGACGGCGCTGCGCAACCCGGCGTGGGTGCTCATCGGGATCTTCCAGCCGATCCTCTACCTGTTCCTCTTCGGCCCGCTGCTCAAGCCGCTCGTCGCGCAGTTCGGCGCGACGAACGCGTACACGTTCTTCGTGCCGGGGATGCTCGTGCAGCTCGGCATCTTCGGGGCGTTCTTCGCCGGCTTCAGCCTCATCGGCGAGTGGCGCGAGGGCGTCATCGAGGCCGAGCGGGTCACCCCGGCGAGCCGGACGGCGCTGCTCGTCGGCCGGCTCGGACGCGACCTGCTCCAGCTCCTCGTGCAAGCGCTCATCCTCGTCGGGCTCGGCTGGGTGCTCGGCATGCGGGCGTCCTTCGGCGGCGCTGCGCTCGGTGTCCTCATCACGCTGCTCGTCGGCGGCGCGTGCGCCGCGGCGTCCAACGCGCTCGCGCTGACGACGAAGAGCGAGGACGTCATGGCGCCGGTCATCAACGTCGTCATGATGCCCGTGCTGCTGCTCTCCGGGATCCTGCTCCCAATGACGCTCGGCCCGACCTGGCTGCAGAAGGCGAGCGACTTCATGCCGGTGCGGCACATCGTCGACGCCGTCCGGACGGCGTTCACCGGCACCGTCGTCGGCTCCGGGCTGCTCTGGGGCATCGTCTGGACGCTCGTGCTCTTCGTGCTGGCGCTGTGGTGGGGGACAGCGACCTTCCGCAAGGAGAACGCGTGACCGCGGGCTGAGCCGTTCGGGACACCTGCCGCGAAGGGGCAACCTCGCGCGGGGGCCGTGCGACAGAAGGTCGTACCTGACCGGCCTTCCGTCGAGAGCGAGACCGCCCCGTGAGTGCACGCCGTCCGTCCACAGGTCCATCCGGTCCCCGGCCGCGGCGACGACGCCCGATCGTGCGCCGCGCGCTGGGGGTCGGTGTCGGCGCGCTCGTCGTCACCGTGCTGGCCGCCGGCGGCGCCTTCGCCCCCGGGCTGCTCGCCGGTGGCGACCGGCCGGCCGCCCGGGCCGGGACCGGCGACGAGACGGGCAGCCGCGCGGCCGGTGCCGTCGTCGACCTGCCGGCGGCACCGGTCGCGGTGCGCCGCGCCATCGAGCAGCAGGTACCGCAGGACCGGCCGGAGAAGGGCCTCGTCTACCGGGGGCTCAAGGTGGCCGTCGACGGGGACTGCGCCGGCCTCTACGAGCTGAAGACCGCACCCGGCCGGTGCACGCACGGCCCGGACCTGCCCCCGCCCGGCAGCGGGCTCGACCCGCAGGTCCCGGTGCCGCCCCTGCCGCCCGCGCAGACGGTGACCGGCACCGCGCGGCGGGCCGCGGCACCGGCCGCCGCCGCGGCCGGGCAGACCGCGGCCGCGGCGCCCTCGGTGCTGCCCTGTTTCGGTGACGGCACCACGGGCAACCGCGTCGAGGTGCTCTACGTGTACGCCGACACCGACCGCTCCGCGACGTACCTGGACTCGATCGCCACCTGGGCGGTCGGCGTCGACGACATCGTCATGCGCAGTGCCGCGGCGACCGGCGGCGTCCGGCACGTCCGCTTCACCACCCGGCCGGTGTCCGGCGGCTGCGTGCCCGTCGTCACGAAGGTGCGGGTGACGGCCGCGGAGATCGCCGACTTCGACACCACCAACCGTGCGCTGCGCGCCCAGGGCTTCAACCGCACGGACCGCAAGTACCTGCAGTTCGTCGACGCCCGGCAGTACTGCGGGATCGGCACCTTCACCGGTGACGCGCGGAAGTCGGCGGCCAACCGGAACAACGTCGGGCCGAGCTACGCCCGGGTCGACAACGGCTGCTGGGACCCCTCGACCGCGGTCCACGAGCTCGGTCACAACCTCGGCGCCGTGGTCGACGCCGCGCCCAACTCGAGCAAGGGCGGCCACTGCGTCGACGAGTGGGACGTCATGTGCTACTCCGACAGCCCGAACCGCCCGGCGATGATCATCAAGTGCGCCGACCGGGCCCAGGACGACCTGCTCGACTGCGGCAAGGACGACTACTTCTCGACGGCGCCGCAGGCCGGCAGCTTCCTCGCGTCGAGCTACAACACCGCCGACAACACGTTCCTCGAGGGCACCGGGGGCACCGGACCGACGCCGTCGCCGACGGTCAGCCCGACGCCGACGCCGTCGCCCACGGTCACTCCGACCCCGACGGTGACGCCGACCCCGACGGTGACGCCGACTCCGACGGTGACGCCGACGCCGACGCCGACGCCGACGGTGACGCCGACGGTGACGCCGACCCCGACGGTGACGCCGACTCCCACGCCGACGCCGACGCCGACTCCGACGGTGTCCCCGACTCCGACGCCCACCCCGACCGTGAGCCCGACCGCGACGGTCACCCCGACCGCGACGGTCACCCCGACCCCGACGGTCACCCCGACCCCGACGGTCACCCCGACCCCGACGGTCACCCCGACCCCGACGGCCACCCCGACCCCCGATGACACGTTCGGGCTGCGGGCCGACCACTCCGGCCTGTGCCTGGGCGTCCCGC
>JACRAB010000180.1 GCA_016213575.1 Actinomycetota bacterium | reverse complement strand
TCGGTGACCGCGCCGGACGCCCCCGGGTACTGGACGACGACCCCGAAGGCCCCGTGCTCCCCGCCGGCGGCCGCGAGCACCGCCGCGACGTCGCCGCCGGAGCGCACCGCGCCGGCGAGGTCGGCGTCGACGACGGTGATCCCGAGCGGCTCGGAGCGGGTGCCGATGACCGCCCGGGTCTGCGGGAGGACGTCGCTGTCGACGACGAGGACGGCACCGGCCGCCCCCTTGGTGCTGCGCCGCATCACGGTCATCGCCTCGGCCGCGGCGGTCCCCTCGTCGAGGAGCGACGCGTTGGCGGTCGGCAGGCCGGTGAGGTCGGAGACCACGGTCTGGAAGTTCAGCAGCGCCTCGAGCCGGCCCTGCGAGATCTCCGGCTGGTACGGCGTGTACGCGGTGTACCAGGCCGGGTTCTCCAGCACGTTGCGGAGGATGACGCCGGGGGTGTGGGTGCCGTGGTAGCCCAGACCGATCATCGGCGTGAGCACGGTGTTGCGCGCGGCGAGGGCCGTGAGCTCGGCGAGCACCTCGGCCTCGCCGACCGCGGGCGGCAGGTCGAGCCCGTCCCGGTCGCGGATGACCGCGGGCATCACCGCGGCGACGAGCGCGTCGAGGCTGTCGTGCCCGACGGTGGCCAGCATGTGCTGCGTCGCGGCGGCGTGCGGGCCGATGTGCCGGTCGGCGAACGAGGTCGCCTCGGACGGCGCGTGCGCGGCGCCCGGCGCGGCCGGGGCAGCGGCTCCGGGCGTGGACGACACGGAGGGGACTGCGATGACGGAGGTCACGGACGCGCTCCAGACACGGGTCGGTCGGCGGCCGGGACCGCCCTGACCTCCCCCTCTGTCGCCCGCGTTCGCGCTTCAGAGTTGCCTGACCCGCACGGTCCTGGCGCCTGAGAGGTTCCGGGGAGAGTTGCCCCTTCGGCGCCCCTCACGGGGCTCTCCCGTGCGGGGTCTGCAGCGAGGAGGACGCTACCAAAAGGGGTGCCACGATGTGGAACCGGCGGGGGACGGACGCGCTGGGCCGCCCGACCTGTCGCCGAACGGTCGGTCCCGTGGTCAGCCCGCTGATCCCCTGCGCCGCCGGGCGACGCCCTGTGGACGGTCCTGCTGCCCGGGCCGCGGAGCAGGTAGGTTTCAGGGGTGATCGTCGTCAGCGTGTGCAGTCTCAAGGGCGGTGTCGGCAAGACCTCCGTGGTCCTCGGCCTCGCCTCCGCCGCGCTCGCGCGCGGTGTCCCCACCCTCGTCGTCGACCTCGACCCGCAGGCCGACGCGACGATGGGTCTGGACGTCGTCGACCGCCCGAAGCACACCGTCGCGGACGTCCTGTCAGCCCCGCGCCGCACGGCGCTGGACTCGGCGGTCGCCACGAGCGGCTGGACGGCGGAGGGCGGCGGGACGCTCGACGTCATGATCGGCACCGTCGAGGCCGCCGCGCTCGACGGCCCCCGGATCGGTGAGCGCGCCGTCCACCGGCTCGAGACCGCCCTGACCCGGGCCACCGACTACCGCCTGGTCCTCGTCGACTGCCCGCCGTCGTTCGGCGCCCTGACCCGCACGGGGCTCGTCGCGAGCCAGCGCGCGCTCGTCGTCTCCGAGCCTGCGCTCTTCTCAGTGACCGCCGCCGACCGCGCGCTGCGCTCGATCGACGAGCTGCGCCGCACGACCGCGCCCGGCCTGCAGCCGCTCGGCGTCGTGGTGAACCGCTACCGGGACCGCTCCCCCGAGCACCGCTACCGCCTCACGGAGCTCCAGCAGATGTTCGGCCCGCTCGTCCTGTCCCCCTCGCTGCCCGAGCGCAGCGCCCTCCAGCAGTCCCAGGGCGCGAGCAGCCCCGTGCACCGCTGGCCGGGCGCCGCGGCCGCCGAGCTGTCCGAGGCGTTCGACGCGCATCTCGCCCGGCTCCTGCGGGTCGCGAACCGGCGCAAGGCCGCGGCGGCGTCCCCGCGCGCCTGACGGGTCGCCCCAGCACCACGCAGAAAGGGCCACCAGGTCTCCCTGGTGGCCCTTCGAGCGTTCTCGTGGCGACGCGTGCGGCCTCAGCCGACGGCGCGGGTCTTGCGGCGCTGCGCGAGCTCGTCGGACGGGTCGACGACGGCCTCGCCGTCCTGCTCGTCGTCCGCCCGCTCGCCGGGCAGCGACGCGAGGCTGCCCTCGACCTCGCGCCAGACCCGGCCGACCGCGATGCCGAAGACGCCCTGACCACCCTGGACGAGGTCGATGACCTCCTCCGCGGAGGTGCACTCGTAGACGCTCGCGCCGTCGCTCATGAGCGTGATCTCGGCGAGGTCCTCGACCCCGCGGTCGCGCAGGTGCGTGATCGCGGTGCGGATCTGCTGGAGCGAGACCCCGGTGTCGAGGAGCCGCTTGACGACCTTGAGCACGAGGATGTCGCGGAAGCCGTAGAGGCGCTGGGTGCCGGAGCCGCCGGCCGGGCGGACGCCGGGCTCCACGAGCCCGGTCCGCGCCCAGTAGTCGAGCTGGCGGTAGGTGATGCCGGCGGCGCGGCACGCGATGGGGCCGCGGTAGCCGACCTGCTCGTCGAGCTCGGGCAGGTCCTCGGTGAAGAGCAGGCCCTGGGCACGCTCGGGGATCTTGTTCACCGGCTGCTTCGCACGGCCCGTCGTGCCGGTGGCGTCGCTGGAGCCGCTCACCAAGACCTCCTGTCCGTCGTCCTCGCACCCGGGGGAAGGTCCGCCGGCCCGGAAGGGACGACAGCGGTGGAACTACAGCGAGGACGTTTTCCTCTCCAGACGGTAGGCCCGCCCCCCACCTGCGTCAACGACGCAGGCTCGGCGCCACTCCGGCGTGTCGTGAACGACGCGCCGTGATCGGCGTGTCGACGGAGCGTGCGGCTCCCCCGGACGGGTGAAACCCCTGGTCAGCGGCGTCCCGGCGGGTCGTGGAGGTCAGGACGGCGACGAGCCGGGCCCGGGGGCCTCCTCGCCGAAGTCCTCCGGCGAGATGTTGTCGAGGAACTCCCGGAACTTCTCGACCTCGTCCTCGTCCTCGTCCGGGACCGCGACGCCGCCGGCCTCGAGCACCTCGTCGGTGCCCATGATCGGGGTGCCGGTGCGCAGCGCGAGCGCGATGGCGTCCGACGAGCGCGAGCCGACGGTGAGCCCGCCGTCGAAGTGCAGCTCGGCGTGGAAGACGTTGTCCTTGATCGCGACGATCCGGACCTCGACGAGCCGGCGGCCGAGCGCCTCGATGACGTTGCGGAGCAGGTCGTGGGTCAGCGGCCGCGGCGGGACGACCTGCTGCTGCCCGAGGGCGATCGCCTTCGCCTCGTGCTCACCGATCCAGATCGGCAGGTATCTGTCGCCGCCGCGTTCGCGCAGCAGCACCATCGGCGTGTTCGAAGGCATCTCGACCCGCACACCCACCACATCGAGCTCCCGCACTCCGCAACCGTACCCCGGGGCCGGGACGGGCGCGACGGGCACCCGGGACCCGTTGTGCGACACGCGGGGCCGGGACGCGGACCCGCGGGCCCTCCGCCGGCACGGGAGGGCTCAGGAGCCCTGTCGCTCCACGGCGGCGCGGACGAGGGTCGCGTGCAGCCGGACGCACAGCGAGGCCACCTCGCGGCCCACCTCGTCCGCCTTGGCGCCGGACTGGCCGGCCCGCTGGTGCCGCAGCGGGGCGACGACCTGCTCGACGAGGGCCGCCTCCCGGTCGGCCGCCGTCCGGATCGTCCGCAGGTGCCTCGGCTCGATGCCGAACCGGGCGAGCTCGCCCGCCGTCCGGGCGACGAGCAGGGCGTCCCCGTCGTAGACCCCGGCGGGACGTGCGCTGACGAGCCCGAACGACTCCAGCTCGTCGAGGAGCGCGTCGGCGATGTCCGCGGACTCGACGAGCTCGGACCGGGTCAGCCGGACGTCGACCCGGGCGCCGTCCGTCCGCTCGCCGTCCTCGGCGACGAGCCGGGCCAGCCGCGGGACGCCCCCGGGCAGCGACGGCGGGTCGTCCCCGCGGTCGACCGCCTCGAGGTGGTCCCGGATGACGCGCAGCGGCAGGTAGTGGTCGCGCTGGACCGCGAGGACGTAACGCAGGCGCGCGACGTCCCCCGAGGAGAACTTGCGGTACCCGGACGGCGTCCGGTCGGGCTCGATGAGCCCCTGGTCCTCGAGGAAGCGGATCTTCGAGATGGTCACGTCGGGGAACTCGGGCCGCAGCTCCGCGAGCACCTCGCCGATGCTCATCGTCGCGCGCGGCGCCGCCGAGCGCCCGAACGCGGCATTCACCAAGGCGCTGTCACCACCCGCCGACGCCGCCGGCGGTGCGCTTGCTCGGGTGGAAGACCATCCGGAACTTGCCGATCTGGACCTCGTCGTTGTCGCGGAGGACGGCCTCCTCGATCCGGTCGCGCTGCACGTAGGTGCCGTTGAGGCTGCCGACGTCGCGGACGACGAACGCGCCGTCCCGCCGGACGAACTCGGCGTGCTTGCGGGACACCGTCACGTCGTCGAGGAAGATGTCGCTGTCCGGCCGGCGGCCGGCGGTCGTCTTCTCCGCGTCGAGCAGGAACCGTGCACCCGCGTTCGGGCCGCGCTGGACGACGAGCAGCGCCGAGCCCGCCGGGAGCGCGTCGATCGCGGCCTGGTCGGCCGGGGACAGCCGCGAGACCGGGGCCTCGGCGTCCGCCGAGATCGCCCCGAGCGTGATCGTGGTGTCCGGCCCCAACGGCGAGCCCTGCTCCGCGTTGTGGTCGTACGTGGGAACCGACATCGCCTGCTCCTCCTCTACCCCTGCACCGTCGGCCGGTCCGGGTACCGGTCGACCGCCCTGGGCCGATGGTCCCCCCGAAGCCGGATCAGGCAGATCGGGCATGTGGACACGCCTCCTCGTCCCCTGGTCCCCGCCGGGCGCCTGGCCGCACCCTGACAGGACGCGTACCAGCCGGCGCGCGTCAGCAGACCGTAAGACTAACCCTCGACGCATGGTCGAGACAGCCCGCCCGCGCGTCGGACCGCGGCACGCCGGGCCCGCGGCCCGGACATCCTCCGACCGGAGGATGCCCGCGCCGCGCTGCGTCAGCCGAGCTGGGCCTGGTACTCCGCGGCGCTGAGCAGGCCCGACGGCTCCCCGTCGAGGGTCACCTCGAACATCCAGCCCTCGCCGTACGGGTCGGTGTTGACGAGCTCGGGGTTGGAGTCGAGCGCCTCGTTGCGGCCGACGACCGCGCCGTTGACCGGCGCGTAGATGTCGCTGACGCTCTTCGTCGACTCGACCTCGCCGCACGTCTGGCCGGCGCTCAGGGTCGCGCCGTCGTCCGGGAGCGTCACGTACACGATGTCGCCGAGGGCGTCCTGCGCGTAGCTCGTGATCCCGATCCGGGCCCGGTCGCCGTCGATGCGCACCCACTCGTGCTCGGCCGTGTAGCGCAGGTCCTCGGGGTACGTGAAGTCGGCCATCTCGGCTGGTGCCTCTCCTCGTCGCGGTCGTGCTGCGGGCTGGTGCTGCGGATGGTGCGGGCTGTCCTGCGGACGGGTCCGGGCCCCGGCCGGTGCGCGCGAGCCGGACGGCTACGGTGCGCCGTCCTGGGCCGGGCGAGCGTACTGAGGCGTCGGGAGCACGTGCAACGCGGTGATCTCGACACGGTCGGGGGCCTTCACCTCGGTCACCTCGCCCTTCGCGCCCTTCTGCGCGAGGACGTCGAGGACACCGCCGGGGATGTTCATCGCCGCCGAGAGCGTCTGCGGGTCGCCGATGACGAGGTAGCGGTACGGCGGGGTGACCGGCTCGGGGCCGACCCGGACGCCGCCGTCGAGGTCCTCGAACGCGGTGCTCGCGACGACCCGGACCGGGCCGATCTGGACCGCCTCGGCTCCGGCGTCGCGCAGCTCCTGGAGCGTGTCGAGGAGCGTCGCGGCGTCCACCTCGTTCTTCGGGTCGGTGATGACGAGCTCGATCCCCGGCCCGGTGGCGGCGACGGTCCCGGTGAGGACGCCGAGCGCCTCGAGGCGGTCCTTGGCGAGCTGGGACGTGACCTGGCCCGTCGCCGCGTTGCCGACGATGTCCTCCCGGACGGCCTGGGCCTGGGCCTCCTGGCTCGCGAGCTTCTCCGACTCGTCGTTGACCTGTTGCAACAGCCGGACCAGGTCGCTCTGCCGCAGCTGGTCGAGCTCCTCGGTCTGGGTGGCCCTGACCTGGACGACGAGCCCGAACCCGAGCCCGGCGCACAGGAGCGCCGCGAGCAGCTGCCCCCGGTTCGCCTTCGGGCGCATCGCCGAGAGCAGCCGCGACCGGGCCCGCTCCCGGGGGCGGTGCTGGGTGGACGGCGCAGGGCGGGGTTCCGCCGTCGAGGCCGCCGCGGCCGCCGGCAGCGGGATCTCGTCCGTGTCGGGCTCGGCGGCCGGGACGGCGGTGTCCGGCGCGCCGGCGTCGTCGGGGCCGGCCTCGTCGAGGCTGTCCTCGTCGGCGTCTGCCTCGTCGGTGTCTGCCTCGTCGGTCCCTGCCGCGTCCGTGCCGTCCTCGGCGGCGCGGTCCGTGTCGGCGTCGTCCGCCCCGTCGACCACGGTCTCGTCGTCGACGAGGGTCTCGTCGGGGGTGGCCTCTTCGGCGGTCGGCTCGTCAGGCTCGGCCGTGTCGACCGAGGCCTCGGCGACCAGGGCCTCGGCGACCGCGACCTCGTCGGCCGGCGGCTCGTCCTCCTGAGGAGACGCCTCGGGCACGGACAGGTCCGGCTCGTCGTCGACGGGCCCGCCCGGCGCGGCCTCGGCGTCGGGTGCGGCCTCGTCCTCCGGCGCCGCGACGTCCTCGCCCTCGTCGACCGCGCCCTCGTCGACTTCGGGCGCATCCTCCCCCGCGGCCGGTCCGGCCGTCTCCGCTGGCGCGACGTCTGCCACGGGCTCGACCTCTGCCGCGGCGTCGGGCTCAGCGTCGGGCTCTGCGTCGGACGCGGCATCCGCCTCGGAGTCCGGCTCCGCCTCGGAGTCCGCCCCCTCGTCGACGGGCGCCTCGCCGCCCTCCGGCACCTGCGCCGACACCTCGGCCACGCCGTCCGGCTCGTCCGCCACGGTGTCGGCGGGCACGGCGTCAGCGGGCACGGCGGCGCCGACCTCGGGCTGGTCGTCGTCCATGCCGGGGATCCGGGGCTGCTCGGGGCCGCTCATCGTCGCCCGCTCACGCCTTGAAGAGGTGGCGCCGGATCGCGGCGGCGTTGGAGAAGATCCGGATGCCGAGGACGACGACGACGCCAGTCGACAGCTGCGAGCCGACCCCGAGCTGGTCACCGAGGTACACGATGAGACCGGCGACGACGATGTTCGACACGAACGAGACGGTGAAGACCCGGTCGTCGAAGATGCCGTCGAGCACGGCCCGCAGCCCGCCGAAGACGGCGTCGAGCGCCGCGACGACCGCGATGGGCAGGTACGGCTCCAGTCCGCTAGGGACCGCCGGCTGGAAGAAGAGCCCGGCGACGATGCCGAGCACCAGGCCGAGGACGGCGATCACGGGGTGGCCTCCGGGGTGCTCGAACGGTTCGTCGCCGCCGACGGTAGCGCCGATGGCGTGGCGGGGTCAGCCGGGGTCGGGGACGGCTCCGGGGTCGCGTTGCGCAGGGCGAGGGTCCCCGAGGCCCGGACCGTCAGGGCGTCCTCGACCTTGAGGTCGGCCTTCACCCCGAAGTTGTCCTGGAGGGACTGCAGGTACGCGCCCGCCGTGGAGCCGGCGAACTCGGTCTGCATCCTCGTCGGGTCACCGATCGCCTTGATGACGTACGGCGGCACGAGCGGGCGGTAGTCCACGAGGATCGCCTCCCCGGCCGACCGGATCGCCGACAGCGACGTGAGCCGCTGGTCGTTGATCGAGACGGCTTCGGCGCCGGCGGCCCAGAGCCCGTTGACGATCGTCTGGAGGTCGCGGTCGAAGACACGCCCGTCCGAGCTCGAGGAGTCGCCGCGCGGGTCACCGCCGGCCCCGATGCCGTCGGCGCTGCCCGGCGCGTCCGCCAGCTCGACGCGCAGCCCGGGCCCGGTCACCGCGACGTCGCCCGACATGATCCCGAGCCGCGCGGCGGCCGCGGCGGCCGCCGAGTCCCCGCTGCTGCTCAGCGCACGGTCCTGCGCGCGGCGCACCTCGTTGCGGTACTTCTCGATGCGGGCCTTGGCCGCGTCGTTCGCCTTCGTCCGGACATCGATCTGCTCGACGAGCAAGGCCCGGGCCGCGTCGGCGGCGGGCTTCGGGGCGCGCAGGACGACGACGCGCCACGTGAGGA
>JACRAB010000179.1 GCA_016213575.1 Actinomycetota bacterium | reverse complement strand
TCGCGCACCTCGCTGCCGCTGGCCGACCTCGTGCTCGATGTCGAGCGGGCGCTGCTCCTCGACGTCGAGGTCGCCGCCCGCCCGGGCGTGCGGCCCGGTGCCGCCCGCGCCCCCCTCGACGCCTTCGCCGACGTCGCCGCCGCGTTCGCCGACACCGGCGGGGCCCCCGGGGCCGGCGGCGGGGCGCGGGCCGGCTCCGGCGGGTCGCTCGGCGCGTTCCTCGGCTGGCTCGCCGCCGCGGACACCCGCGAGCGCGGCCTCGAGGCGCCGGTCACCGAGGTCCGGGACGACGCCGTCCAGGTGCTCACCGTGCACGCCTCGAAGGGCCTGGAGTGGGACGTCGTCGCGGTGACCGGCCTCGTCGAGGGCACGGTCCCGTCGGGCACGAACGGCCGCCCGCCCGGCCCGGCCAACGGCTGGCTCGGCGACATCGGGGCGCTGCCGTACCCGCTGCGCGGTGACCGGGCCGGCCTGCCGCACTGGGCCGTCGAGGGCTCGTCGACGCAGGTGGACCTCGCCGCCGCGCTCGACGACTTCCGCGAGGCGTGCGGCGAGCACGACGTCGCCGAGGAGCGCCGGCTCGCCTACGTCGCCGTGACCCGGGCCCGGCGGCTGCTCCTCATGACCGGCGCCCAGTGGGGCGACGGCTCCCGGCCGCGGACGCCGTCCCGCTTCCTCGTCGAGACCGCCGACCTCGTCGGCGTCGGCGGCGTCGAGCTGCTGCACTGGGCGGACGCCGCCGAGGACGGCACCGCGAACCCGCGGGACGCCCTCGTGGCGCGCGCCGACTGGCCCTTCGACCCGCTCGGCCCGCGTCGGGCCGCGGTCGACGACGGCGCCGGCCGGGTGCTCGCGGCGCTCGCCGAGCGGCACGCCGCGCCCCCGGTCGCACCGGTCGGCGACCGGGTCGGCTGGGCCCGGGAGGTCGACCTGCTCCTCGGCGAGCGCGACGCCTCGACCCGGCGGGACCTCGCGGTCGCGCTCCCGCGGCACCTGTCGGCGTCCAAGGTCGTGGCGCTGGCCACCGACCCGGTCGCGTTCGCGGCCCGGCTGCGCCGCCCGATGCCGGAGCCGCCGAACCCGCACGCCCGCCGGGGCAGCGCGTTCCACGCCTGGCTCGAGGAGCGCTACGGCATGGCCGCCCTCGTCGACGTCGACGACCTGCCGGGCGCGGCCGACGAGAGCGCCGGCGACGAGGACCTCGCCGCGCTCCAGGCGGCGTTCCTCGCGAGCGAGTGGGCCGAACGGGTGCCGGACGCCGTCGAGGTGAGCATCGAGACGCCGGTCGCGGGGGTCGTCCTCCGCGGCCGGGTCGACGCGGTCTTCCGGCTGCCGGGCGACCGCTGGGAGGTCGTCGACTGGAAGACCGGCCCGCCGCCGGGCCGCGACGACGACGCCGGCGCCCGCACCCGGGCCGTCCAGCTCGCGGTGTACCGGCTGGCCTGGGCCCGGCTCCAGGGCGTCCCCGTGGAGCAGGTCGGCGCGGCGTTCTTCTACGCCTCGGCCGGCCGCACCGTGCGCCCCGTCGACCTGCTCGACGCGGCAGGGCTCGAGCGGCTCGTCGTGGCGGCGACCGACGGCGTGTGACCGACGGCGTGTGACCGACGGCGTCCGACGCCGCCCGGTTCGTCCGCCTGTGGGCGGGGTGCGGTGACCGGGATCGCCCGCCCAGCGGCTTCAGGGCAGGCGCCGGGGGGACGACGTTCCAGGCATGGGCGCGACCGCGGGACGCGGGTCGCGGTCCTCGGCGTGCCGCGGGCCGCTCCCGCGGGCTGCCCGGCACCGCGGGGCCCCTGACCGCTCCCTGCGGGAGCGGCTCGGCACGGCCGGGGTCGCGGCGCTCGGGGTGGCGGGCGTCGCCCTCGTCATCGGCGTCATCGGGGCGGTCTTCTCCGCGACGACGGCCGGGCCGCCCTCGGTCTACACCGCCGGTCAGCTCACGTCGTATGTGCCGACCGCTGTCACGGCGTCGCGCACCGCCGCGACGACGTGCCTGGTGTCCTGGACCCCGGCGACCGGGCTGCCCGTGGGGCTGACGTACGACGTCACGGACGGGACGTCGACGGTGGCGACCGGGGTGTCCGGCACCTCGGTCTCGGTGACGGTCCCGGCGACGGCGGTGACGCCACGCGTCAAGGCCCGGCTGGGCAGCTGGGTGTCGACGAACTCGACCGCCGCGGCGTCGGCGTGCAACGGGTACCCGGACGCGCCCGCGCTGACGCTCACCCCCTCGGACAGCGCGGTGCAGGCCTCGTGGACGGCCCCGGCGGGCAACGGCGGGACGGTCGCGTCGTACACGGCCACGATCTCGCCGGCACCGGGGTCGGGGTCGGCGACGTGCACCACGACAGTGCCGGCCACGTCGTGCTCCTGGTCGGCGCTGACGAACGGCATCACCTACACGGTGTCGGTGACGGCGACGTCGAACGTCGGCACCGGCCCGGCGGCGACCGGGACAGCCGTCCCGTACCCGTCGGCGGTCATGACGGCGTCGGCGACGAAGCTGTGGTTCGACGCGGCGGACGCGTCGACCCTCCTCGGGTCGTCCACGTGCACGGGCGCCGTCGCGACGACGACGGTCGGCTGCTGGCTGGACAAGTCGTCGTCCGCGGCCCACGCCTCGCAGGGGACCACGGCGAAGCGACCGGCGTTGACGACCTCGGCGGGCCGCCAGGTCCCGGGCTTCGACGGCACCGACGACGGCTACTCCTTCGCTGCGACGGCCCTGCCCACCGGCACGAGCAGCAGCACGACGTTCACGGTCGCGACGCTGACGAGCCCGGGCTCGGGCTACGGCACGGTGCTGTCCTACGGGACGGCGACGACCGGCGCCATGCGCCAGGTGATCCACCAGTCGGCCTCGTCGACGGTCCAGGCGGACACGCACACGACGGCCTCGCTCTGGGTGGCGGCCGGCACGTGGTCGGCGACCCGGCCCACGGTCGTCGCGACCGAGTTCGCCGCCGGCACGACGGTCACCCTGTGGCCGGACGGCCGCCCGGGCACCACGGGATCGGGGTCGTACAGCACCAGCACGGGCGGCACCTCGGGCGCCCTCGGCCGCAAGGCCGGCAGCCTGACCGACGGCTGGCAGGGCCCGATCGACGAGGTCGTCGTGCTGTCCGGCACCCTGACGGAGGCCCAGCGGCGCACCGTCGAGGAGTACCTGGCGCGCAAGTGGTCCGGCACGATCACGCCGGGCGCGCCGACGGCAGTGGCGGCGGCCGCCGGGGACGCCCAGGCGACCGTCTCGTGGACGGCGCCGTGGGACGGCGGCTCCGCGGTGACGTCGTACACGGTCACCGCCGTGCCCTCCGACGGCACACTGCCGACCGTCACGCTGGCGTGCGCGTCGTCGCCGTGCACGCCGACCGGCCTGACGAACGGCGTCACGTACACGGTGACCGTCAGCGCGAACAACGCGGTCGGCGCCGGCCCGGCGTCGTCCGCGGTGAGCGTGATCCCCCGGCCGGCGGTCCTGGTGTCGTCCGACGCGGCCCTGTGGCTCGACGGCCGGGACGTCGACGGCGACGGCAGCGTCGAGGGCACGTCGGAGCTCTGCGACACCGGCACGACGTGCACGGCGGCCTCGAACGTCCTCACCCGCTGGAAGGACCGCAGCGGCAACGCGCGGGACGCCGTCCAGAGCACAGGGGCGATGGCCGGCACGTACACCCCGGCGACCGGGCTCGTCTCCTTCTCGGGCAACGGGTACTACCAGGCGGCGGGCGTCCCGACCGGGCCCGGTGTCACGACGTTCGCGGTCGCCTCGTCGGCGGCGAGCACCTGGAACACCTGGGGCTGGCTGGCCGGCAGCCGGGCCGCGAACGGCTGGGTGCTGCACCCGAACCAGGGCGGCCCGGCCACGAGGTTCTTCGGCATCACGAGCGGGGGGTACAACGACCAGACGACGAACAGCCCGGACCTCGTGCCGGCGACCGCGCTCACGGACCCGCACGTCTTCGAGGGCCAGATCTCCGGCGGGACGGCGTCCCAGACGCTCGACACGGCCGTGGACGGCGCCGTGTCGGCCACCGTGTCGAGCACGTCGGCGCGGGCCGCGGCGAACGTCACCCTGACGATCGGCGCCGACGACTTCGACCTGGCGGCCCGGCGGGGCAGCGGGGCGCTGCGTGAGGTCGTCGTCTTCAAGACCGCGCTCACCGCCGCCGAACGCCGCACGATCCGCGAGTACCTGGCCCGCAAGTGGGGCGTCGTCATCGCACCGGACGTCCCGGCCACCGTCACCGCGACGCCGTCGACGACCGCCGACCGGACCGCCTCGGTGACGTGGAGCGCCCCGGCGTGGAACGGCGGCGCGGCGGTGACGTCTTACACCGTCACGGCGACGCCGTCCGACGGGACGGCGGCGACCGTGACGCAGGCCTGCCCGTCCTCGCCGTGCACCGTCACCGGTCTCACCGACGGCGCGGCCTACACGGTGACCGGGGCGGCGACGAACACCGCGGGCACCGGGGTCGCGTCGTCCGGGGTGTCGTTGACGACCTACCCCGCCGCGGTCATGACGACGTCCGCCGTGCGGCTGTGGATGGACGGCGCCGACTCCTCGACGCTCTACACCTCGACGTCGTGCAGCGGGGCCGCCGCCGCGACCGGGACGACGGTCGGCTGCTGGAAGGACAAGTCCGCCCAGGCGAACGACGCCGTCCAGGCGACGTCGACGCAGCGGCCCACCGTGAGCGCCCTGAACGGCCGCACCGCGGCAGCCTTCGACGGCACCGACGACCACTACCCGCTCGCCGTCGCCAAGCTCCCCACCGGGACGACACCGTCGACGCTCTGGGCGGTCGCCGTCCAGGAGGAGGCGGTCCCCTCGGCGACCTGGCGGCACGCGATCGGCTGGGGCACCGCGGGAACCGGCCTCGGCCGGGTCCTCGAGCGCGGCAACGGCAACAACGGCGTCTACCTCGAGACGTACGACACCTGGGCCTCGGTGACGCCGACGAAGACGTGGCCGGTCGGCAGCGCCGTCGTCACCGACGGCGTCGTCACGACGACCTCGATGTCGTCGAACGTCAACGGCGCGAGCAACTACACGCTCTCGACGACGAACAACACCGGCACCGCCAACGGCGCGGCGCTCGGTGCCACCGGCTGGAACACGGCGGACACCTGGAAGGGCCGGATCGCCGAGGTCGTCGTGACGGGCACCGCCGCGACGACCGCCGAGCAGCGCACGGTCCAGGAGTACCTCGCCCGCAAGTGGGGGGTCACGATCACCCCGGCCGCGCCGGGTACCCCCACGGCCACCGGCGGCTTCGGTGGTGCCACGGTGTCCTGGAGCGCACCCGCGTGGAACGGTGGCGCCGCCGTGACCTCGTACACCGTGACGGCGAGCCCGGGCGGCAGCACGTGCACGTCGGCGACGACGTCCTGCACCTTCAGCGGCCTCGCCGCGGGCACGTACACGTTCACCGTGACGGCGACGAACAGCGTCGGCACCGGGCCCGCCTCGGCGGCCGCGGCCGCCGCGACGGTGACGTCGTACCTGTACGCCTGGGGGGACGGCGACCTCGGCCGCACCGGTGTGATCATGCAGAACTCCACGACCTCGACCGCCGTCCGGATGCCCGGCCCGGAGACCTGGCAGGACATGACCGAGGGCGACAACCACGGCTGCGCGATCACCACGGCGGGAGCGCTGTCCTGCTGGGGCCCGAACTCCTTCGGCAGCCTCGGTGTCGGCGACTCGAACCAGCGCTGGGAGGCGACCGGCGTCTCCGGCGGCGGCACCTGGCTGTCCGTCGACGCCGGCGAGAACACGACGTGCGGCATCAAGACCGACCAGAGCCTGTGGTGCTGGGGGTACGGCGGCGCCGGCGAGATGGGCGACGGGACGACGACCTCACGTGACGTCCCGAACGCGGTGCCCACCAGCGGCGTCACGACGTGGGCGCAGGTGAGCGTCGGCCAGAACCACGTCTGCGCCCGCAAGACCGACTCGACCGTGTGGTGCTGGGGCAGCGGCGGCAGCGGCCGGCTCGGCAACGGGGGGACCTCGAACCAGAGCAGCCCGGTCCAGGTCACCGCCGGCACGACGTACTCGACCGTCTCGGCCGGCTACGACTCGACGTGCGCCGTGCGCGCCTCGGACGCCGCGATGCGCTGCTGGGGCAACGGCGTCAACGGGGCGCTCGGCAACGGTGGCACCGCCGACTCCACGACCCCCGCCGTCGTCTCCGGCGGTCTGTCCTGGGCGACGGTCTCCGTGGGGGACCACTACGCGTGCGGGGTGACGACCGGCTCGGCCCTGTACTGCTGGGGCTACAACGGGTACGGCAACCTCGGCGACGGGACGACGACCGACCGGACGACGCCCGTGCGGGAGAGCACGAGCGCGACGACCTGGGCCACGGCCGCGCTGAGCCCGGCGTCGTCGTCCGCCCCCGCCCTCATGACGTGGCAGAACCACACGTGCGCCGTGCGGACCACGGGCGCCCTGTACTGCTGGGGCTACAACGGATCCGGTCAGCTCGGCGACGGGACGACGACGCAGCGGCTGTCGCCCGTGCAGGCCGGTGCCTCGACCGCGTGGCGGTCCGTGAGCGGCGGCTTCAGCGCGACGTGCGGCCTGCGCAGCGACCAGGCCGTCTGGTGCTTCGGCGACGACGGGTCCGCCCAGATGGGCCAGTACTACAACAACTCCGCGGGGTCGCCGACCCCGGTGCTCGCCCCGGGGACCGCGTTCACGGCCGGGTCCACCGGCTACCACGGCGGGTGCGGGGTCCGCGGCGACGGCACGCTGTGGTGCTGGGGGCACGGCTTCTACGGGCAGGTCGGCGACTCGGCGACGACGACCCGGTACGCGCCCGTCCAGGCGGGGGCCGCGTCGACGTGGCGCTCCGTCTCGGCCGGCACGTACACCGTCTGCGCCGTCCGCACCGACGACTCGCTGTGGTGCTGGGGGTCGACGACGTTTGCCCAGACCGGGGTCTCGGGTGCGACGGGGACGATCACGACGCCCACCGCGGGGCCGGCCGGGTCGTGGTCCTCGGTGAGCGTCGGCGAGACGCACACGTGCGGCATCAAGACGGACGGCACCCTCTGGTGCTGGGGCGACAACGGGTTCGGCACCGTCGGGGACGGCACCACGACGGACCGCACCACCCCTGTGCAGGTCACCGCGACCGGCGCGACGACCTGGTCGACGGTGAGCGCCGGCTACTACTCGACGTGCGGGATCCCGGCGACCGGTACGGCGGCGGGCAAGCTCTTCTGCTGGGGCGACAACGGCAGCGGCCGCCTCGGCGACGGGACGACGACGCAGCGCAACGCGCCCGTGCAGATCGGCACCGCGACGTGGTCCGGGGTGAGCGTCGGGCGGGCGCACGCATGCGGGGTCCGGACGGCGGGCACCCTGTGGTGCTGGGGCCTGGGCACCAACGGCCAGCTCGGCGACGGCACGTCGACGAACCGGAGCGTCCCGACCCAGGTCGGCAGCGCGACGACGTGGGCCGAGGTCAACGCGGCCCACGAGTTCTCCTGCGCCCGGCGGACCGACGCGACCCTGTGGTGCTGGGGGCTCAACAACAACCGGATGCTCGGCAACCGGGACACGGCGAACCTGTCGTCGCCGAACCAGGTCCCCGGCGTCACGGTCTCCCGGCTCGGTGACACCCACGCGTCGGCGCGCACGAGCGTCGCCCTGTCCTGAGCGGGCTCAGGCCGGCAGGTCGACGTCCGCGACGGCCGCGCAGTGGTCGCTCACGGCGAGCCGCTCGACCCGGCCGCGGACCCGGGTGCCTTCGGGCAGCCCGTGCGCGAGCACGTGGTCGAGCTGGACCCGCGGGCCGGGCGAGGGGAACGTCGGGCCGGTGACGAGCGGCGTCCAGCGGGTGATCCGCGCGGGCAGCCGGCCGGGCAGGTTGAGGTCGCCGAGCAGGACGTGCGGCCCGGGCAGCGTCCGGACCCAGTCCCGCAGCCGGCGCAGCTGGCGCACATTCGCACCGGGCACGAACGACAGGTGCGTCGCGACGACGGTGACGGCCGGTTCGGCGAGGACGGCCGCGATCGCGGCCCGGGGCTCGTCGGGGATCCACAGCAGCCGCGGCGGCCGGGTCGGCAGCGGGATCGGGTAGCGGCCGCGCGCCGGTGCCAGCCGCAGCACGTGCCAGGAGACGACCGGACGCGTCGTCACGAGCGCGATCCCGTACGTCGGGTCGTCGGTGCCGTCGAGCTCGGCCGTCGGGGCCCGGCCTGCGGCGGCGCGGTGATCGTGCTCGTGCCCGGACGGCGCGTGGTCGTCGGGCGCGGGCAGCCAGCCGTCCTCGCCGGGGGTGCCGTGGACGAGCCCGAGGTAGCGGTGCCGGCCGCCGAGCGCCGCGGCGGCGAGCGCGGCCTGGTCGACCCCGCCGGAGCGCGGCTGGAACCGGTCGACCTCCTGGAGCGCGAGGACGTCGGCCCCCGTCGCGGCGACGGCGTCCGCGAACCGCCGCGGGTCGGTGCCGCCGTCGTCCATCGAGCGGCCGGAGCACGCGTTGAACGAGACGAGCCGCAGGCCGTCGGCCCCGGCGGTGCCGCCCGTCGAGGCGCCCCGGGTCACCAGGACGAGCCGTCGACGGCGGCGTCGAGGTCGGCGAGCATGACGACGGCGTCGTCGACGACGTCGGAGTCGTCCGCGGTGACGCCGTGCAGGAGCCACCGCGCGCAGGCGAGCTCGGAGGCGAGCCGGGCCCGGCGCGCGAGGTCGCCGTCGACCGGCGTCCGCCGGGTGTGCGCGTACGCCTCGAGGACGGCCTCGGCCGCGTCCTCGTCGGCCGCCGCGAGCACCCAGGCCAGGTCGTCGGCGGGGTCGGCGACCCGGGCCTCGCCCCACTCCAGGACGCCGACGACGTCCGCGTGCTCGGTGAGCACCGTCTCGCTCGCGAGGTCGCCGTGGACGACGCACGGCATGAACCGCCAGGCGCCGGCCTCCTCGATCGCCTTCTCCCAGCGGGTGAGCAGCCCGGCCGGCACGTGCCCCGTCGCGGCGGCCCGGTCGACCTCGGCGAGCCGGCGCAGGCGGTACTCCTCGGCCGTGTAGACCGGCAGGCCGGCCTCCTCGACGACCCGGTCCGGCAGGTCGTGGATCGCGGCGATGCTGCGGCCGAGCGCGGCGGCGAGGCCGGGGCCCGGCTCGAGGGTCGCCGGGTCGAGCGGCTCGCCCGCGAGCGCCCGGGTCACGACGGCGGCCGTGCCGTCGGGCAGCGGGGTGCGCCCGGCGATGTCCGGGACGGCGAACGGCAGGTAGCCCGCGAGGCCGGCGACGAGCCGGCCCTCGGCGTCGAGCCGGGCGGCCGCGGTCGCGGTGCGCGGCACCCGGACGACCCAGCGGCGCCCGAGGTCGTCCTCGAGGTCCGCGGCGTCCACCTCGGGGTCGTGGCTCGTCCGCGCGGCGGCGGCCGCGGGCTCGAGGCCGCGGACGGCGGCGCAGGCGAGCGCAGCGAGGGCGAACGGGGAACGGTCGGGCACGGGCTCCACCGTAAACGGTCCACGGCCCGCGGCCGGGGTGCACCCACCGACGCGGACCGGGCCGCCCCGCGTGACGCGGCGCACGACCTAGGGTGGGCCCTCGTGACAACCCACGCCGCCGCCGGTGACGAGACCGCCCCGCGCCCGCCGCTCGCCGAGCTGGCGCTGTCCCGCGCGACGCTGGACCGCGACGCCGAACGTCGCACGCGCGAAGGACTGCTCGACGGTCTGCTCGCGGACCCGTCGACCCGGGTGCTCGTGCTCGAGGGGGACCGCGGGCTCGTCACCGGCCTCGGCGCCGAGGGCGACGCGTGGTCCGACGCCGCCGTCGACGGGGCCGTCGACGGGGCGGCCGCGGTGGGGCCCGGGCTGCTCCTGCTCGACCCGGCCGCGGCCCGTGCCGCCGTCGCCGCGCTCGGGGCCGACCCGCTGACCGGCGTCACCGCCGCCTACCTCGGCGTCGACGGCCCGGACCGGGCGGCGTACGTGCTCCTCGCCGTCCCGAGGATCCCCGTGCCGCTCACCGGTGGCCCGCAGGCCGCACCGGCCGAGCACCCGGCCCCGGCGGGCTCGCGCTGGGCCGGGCTGCGCGAGGTCGGCCCGCTCGTCGACGCGACGGGTGCGGGGCTGCTCACGGCGTCGGTCGCGCTGTCGAACTGGCACTCGACGCACCCGCGCTGCGCCCGCTGCGGCGAGCCGACGGTCGTCGCGACCGCCGGCTGGTCCCGGAAGTGCCCGGTCTGCGGGGCCGAGCACTACCCGCGCACCGACCCCGCGGTGATCATGGCGATCGAGGACGACGACGGCCGGATCCTCCTCGGCCGCCAGCAGGTCTGGCCGCCGAAGCGGTACTCGACCCTCGCCGGGTTCGTCGAGCCGGGGGAGTCGCTCGAGGCCGCCGTCCGCCGGGAGGTCTTCGAGGAGGCCGGCGTCCGGGTCGGCGAGGTCACGTACCAGGGCAGCCAGCCGTGGCCGTTCCCGTCCTCCCTCATGCTCGGCTTCTCCGGCCGGGCCACGAGCACCGAGGTCACCGTCGACGGCGAGGAGCTCGCGCACGCCCGCTGGTGGAGCCGCGAGGAGCTCGCCGCCGACGTCGCGTCCGGCGAGCTGCTCCTGCCGCCGGACGTCTCCATCGCCCGCCGGCTCGTCGAGCAGTGGTTCGGCGGTCCCCTCGACGAGGCCGTGGAGGCCTGGCGCTGATCACTTGACAGACGAAATGAAATTCGTCATTCTCTGATCTCGAGGGGAGTACCCCACCGACACGGTCCGTCGTCAGTACGGCTCCACGGACGGAGCCCGGCGGCCGGGCCGGCCACCGCGAACGGTGTGCCGGCGGGGGAGACCTCTGGTCCCTGACCGGAGGTCTTCGTGGCTCTCGACCTGTCCGTGCCCCTGTGGGCCTGGCTCGCCGTCCTCGGCGTCATCCTCGTCATGCTCGCCGTCGACCTGTTCGCGCACCGCGACAGCCACGTCATCGGTGTCCGGGAGGCCGCCTGGTGGTCCGGCTTCTGGGTGCTGCTCGGCGTCGGCTTCGGTGCCGTCGTGTGGCGGGCGTGGGGCGCCGAGGCGGCGACCCAGTACTACGCCGGCTACGTCATCGAGAAGAGCCTGGCCGTCGACAACGTCTTCGTCTGGGCGGTGATCTTCACCTGGTTCGCCGTGCCGCGGGAGTACCAGCACCGGGTGCTCTTCTACGGCGTCCTCGGGGCGCTCGTCCTGCGCGGGGCGTTCATCGCCGGCGGGTCGGTGCTCATCTCCTCGTTCTCGTGGGTGCTCTACGTGTTCGGCGCGTTCCTCGTCTTCACCGGTATCCAGATGTACCGGCACCGCGCCACGCACATCGACCCGTCGCGCTCGCGGGTGCTGCGCTGGTTCCGCCGGGTCGTCCCGCACACCGACGAGTACGACGGCGCCCGGTTCACCGTCGTCCGGGCCGGCAAGCGGCTGGCCACCCCGCTGCTGTCCGTGCTCGTCCTCGTCGAGGTGACGGACGTCGTCTTCGCCGTCGACTCGATCCCGGCGATCTTCGCCGTCACCCAGGAGCCGTTCCTCGTCTTCACGGCCAACGCGTTCGCGATCCTCGGCCTGCGGGCGATGTACTTCCTGCTCGCCGACCTCGTGCACCGGTTCGTCCACCTCAAGGCGGGCCTGTCGCTCGTGCTCGTCTGGGTCGGCGTGAAGATGCTGCTGCTCATGGCCGACGTCAAGATCCCGACGCTGGTCTCGCTCGGCGTCGTCGCGCTGCTCGTCGGCGGCTCGGTCGTGCTGTCGCTGCGGGCCACCCGCGGCGTCCCGGCCCCGGCGGACGGCGGCGCGCCGGCCGAGACGCCGACGCTGACCCGGGCGCACCGGTCGTCGATGGAGGAGTGACGTCCTGCCGGTCCGCCGGGTCGGGCACGACCCGGCG
>JACRAB010000178.1 GCA_016213575.1 Actinomycetota bacterium | reverse complement strand
TGTCGACGACGGCGGTGTCCGGAAAGGCGCGGTCCAGAACGACGATCCCCGGGCCCTCGAGGAGGGCGTGGGCGATCTCTGTCTGCACCGCCCGCATGCTGAAGACCGGAAGGTCGGCGGTTCGACCTTCCCCTGGCTACCACCCAAGACGGCCCAGCCCTGCTCCAGGATCACCTGCTGCGTGACGAATCGGCTGGTGCTGTGGACGAGGTTCTCCGGGACATGCCGGTCGGGGCACTCAAGGACGGGGCGCTACCACCCGACAACAGGGCATGAGTGGGTTGTCCTGGCGCGAGGCCGACGAGATCCGCTACCTCCATGTCACCTGGGCCGAACTGCCCGAGGCCGACATGCTCACCACCCTGGAGGACCTCGCCGCACGGATCACCCAGGAACCCCCTGGGCTCGCCGTCGTCACGGACGCGCGGAGCATGTCCGTGACCCCCCGCTTCCTGACCCGGGCGAAGACGCTCAACCGAGACGTCTTCGGCCCCCGGCGGGGCACGTTCCTCGTCTACGGGCTGTCCGGGCTCGTCCAGGTCATGGCCCGCGGCTTCAGCAACGTCGGCGGCGGCGTCAAGGTCGTCCCCTGCCGCGACGAGGACCACGCCGTCGCTCATCTGCGCGCCCACCAGCGCTGATCATCGGCAGCGCTCCGTCTGCCGGATCGTCGGGTCCTCCCGCCGGCCCTTGGCCCCCGCCCGCGGTCACGGCATGAGCCGCTGACGACGGCAGACTGATCGTCTTCACAGTCACGGGGTGCGAGCCATGCGAGCCCAGACAGCCTTCCCGTGGCCTGTATCGGTCGCTCCCCAGGCAAGAGTCAGGTGCTCGACGATGAGCATGCCCCGCCCTGACTCGCCGTCCATCGTCGGGACTCCCAGCGCCGGCCACGAGGGAGCGTCGTCCTCGACGACGACCGTCACCACGTCGGCCACGGTGCAGGTCACATCGAACGTGCCGACATCTGTGTGGGTGACGACGTTGGAGACCAGCTCCCCGAGCACCAGCACCACGTCGTCGCAGACCGCGATCGGCAGCCCGAGCGCAGACAGCCGTGCGGCAGCCCATCCCCGGGCCCTCGCCGGTCCCTGCGGTACGGCGACGAAGCGTCGGCGAAGCCTCGATACCGCGTCGAGGGCGGTGACAGCATCGGCACGTGCCCGTGACCCCGCGCGCGATCGCCCACGTCCTGGGCGACTCCTTGCTGGGCCTGCGGCCGGTCGCCACGGACTCCTTCGACGAGAACCGGGTCGGCCTGGACCATGTGAGCTTCGCGGTGGCATCGCGAGCCGACCTCGACACCGCCGCCACTGCGCTCGAGGCCCGTGGCACCCCGCGCGCCGGCATCAAGGACATCGTCGCGGGGTACATCCTCGAGTTCCGAGACCCGGACGGGATCGCCCTGGAGCTGTTCTCTCCCAAGACGTGAGGCCCCGCGGCGGCATCCCGCACGTGCAGACGCACGCCGCGTGAGGCTCGCAGAGTCCCGGCACCCTCAGGTCACGTGATCAGGCGCGACGATCGAGGCGTTGGTAGACACGAGGCCGTGACCGTCATCGGCTTCCACGCCTCCCACGAGCAGGTCCATCCGACAGCCCTGCTGAGGGCCGTCCGTCGCGCGCAGGACGCCGGTTTCACGGCGGCCATGTGCTCCGACCACTTCTCCCCCTGGAGCGAGCGGCAGGGCCAGTCGGCCTTCGCGTGGTCGTGGCTGGGCGCCGCTCTCGCCACCACCGACCTGCCGTTCGGCGTCGTCAACGCGCCGGGTCAGCGCTACCACCCGGCGATCGTCGCGCAGGCCGCCGCAACCCTCTCCGCGATGTTCCCGCAACGCCTGTGGGTGGCGCTCGGCTCGGGTGAGGCCTCCAACGAGCACATCACCGGCGACGGATGGCCACGCAAGGACGTGCGCAACGAACGCCTCCTGGAGTGCGTCGATGTCATGCGCGACCTCTTCGCCGGGGAGGAGGTGAGCCACGACGGTCTGGTGACCGTGGACCGTGCTCGCCTGTGGACCCGGCCCGAGATCCCGCCCGCGCTGATCGGTCCCGCCGTCAGCGAGGGGACGGCGCGTATGGCCGCGGGCTGGGCAGACGGCCTGGTGACCATCAACGCCCCGCACGACCACCTGCGCCGTATGGTCGACGCCTACCGCGAGGCGGGCGGCCGTGGCCGGCTGTCCTTGCAGGTGCACCTGTCGTGGGCCCCGACACTCGCCGAGGCCGAGGCGATCGCCCACGACCAGTGGCGCAGCAACGTCTTCCCGCCACCGCTGTGCTGGGACCTGGAGACCGCCGCCCATTTCGACATCGCCTCCGAGCACGTGACATCGGAGCAGGTGCACGCCTCGGTGCTGGTCTCGGACGACCTCGGCCGGCACGCCGGGTGGATCGCCGAGTACGTCGATCTCGGGTTCGACGACATCTACCTGCACCATGTCGGCGGGGAGCTGGACGGCTTCGTCGACGCCTTCGGCAAGGACGTGCTGCCGCAGCTGGCAGTGGAACCCTTGCCCCCGGTCGTTCCGGCCCCCGGACGGCGGCGCGCCGCGGAGGCCCTTCGGCCCGAGGCGTCGGTATGAGGATCACCGACACCAGCGACACGTGGTGGAAGAACGCCGTCGTCTACTGCCTCGACGTCGAGACGTTCATGGACTGGAACGACGACGGCGTCGGCGACTTCGCCGGGCTGGCGCAGCGGCTCGACCACCTGCAGGAGCTCGGGGTGACCTGCCTGTGGTTGATGCCCTTCTACCCGACGGCCGAGAAGGACGACGGGTACGACATCACCGACTTCTACGGCGTCGACCCCCGGCTCGGGCACCACGGCGACGTCGTCGAGGCGATCCGCACGGCACGAGACCGTGGCATGCGCGTCATCGTGGATCTCGTCGTCAACCACACCTCCGACCGGCACCCGTGGTTCCGGGCGGCCCGCTCCAGCAAGGACTCGCCCTACCGCGACTACTACGTGTGGCGCTCCGACCCGCCGCCAGATACGTCGGCGGAGGTGGTCTTCCCCGACCAGGAGGACAGCATCTGGGAGCTCGACGAGAGGACCTGCGAGTACTACCTCCACAGGTTCTACAAGCACCAGCCCGACCTGAACGTCTCGAACCCCGCGGTGCGCGACGAGATCGCGAAGGTCATGGGTTTCTGGCTGGAGCTGGGCCTGTCCGGGTTCCGCGTCGACGCCGTCCCCTTCCTGCTCGAGACCGCGGGCATCCCGCAGGCCGAGGCCGCCCGTCTGCCCGACCCGCACGCGTATCTGCGCGACCTGCGGTCCTTCGTCGGCCGGCGTTCCGGCGACGGCATCCTCCTCGGCGAGGTGAACCTTCCGCACGAGGGCCAGGCCGAGTTCTTCGGTGGTCTCGCGGGCGACGAGCTCACCATGCAGTTCGACTTCATCGCCATGCAGAAGCTGTACCTGTCGCTGGCCCGGCAGGACGCGGCGCCGCTCGCGGATGCCCTCGCCTCCCGCCCGCCGATCTCCCCGGACTGCCAGTGGGCCACGTTCGTGCGCAACCACGACGAGCTCACCCTCGACAAGCTCTCGGACGACGAGCGGGACGAGGTGTTCACGGCCTTCGGTCCCGAGGAGAGCATGCAGGTGTACGGGCGGGGCCTGCGCCGCCGCCTCCCACCCATGGTGGACGGCGATCCGCGCCGCCTGCGCATGATCTACAGCCTGCTCTTCTCGCTGCCCGGAACGCCGGTGCTCTTCTACGGCGAGGAGATCGGCATGGGCGAGAACCTCGCGCTCGACGGCCGCTCCGCCGTCCGGACACCGATGCAGTGGACGTCGGCGCGCAGCGGCGGCTTCTCCCGGGCGGCGCCGTCACGCCTGACCGCCCCCGTGGTCGAGGGCCCCTTCTCCCCCGAGCACGTGAACGTGGCCGTCCAGCGCGCCGATCCCGAGTCGATGCTCGCCTTCATGACCCGCCTCGTGCAGCGGTACCGCGAGTGCCCCGAACTGGGCCGCGCCGAGTTCGCGGTCATCGACCAGCCGCACCGGTCGGTGCTCGCGCACCGCTGCACCTGGGGCGACGGCACGCTCGTGGCGGTGCACAACCTCGGACCGGACGCCTGCACCGTGCCGCTGACCCTCGACGGCTGTGACGACGAGCACCGGCTCGTCGACCTGCTGCAGGTCGGCTCGACGCCGCTCGACAGGAAGGGCACGGCGTCGGTGGCGCTCGACGGCTACGGGTACCGCTGGCTGCGCGTGGTCGGCCCGGCGAGCCGCCGCCTGGTGTGACGCAGCGACTCCGAGCCCGGAGCAGACGGGGCTGCCGGCGTACGGCGGCCGGCGCAGACGAGGACGATGTCGTCCTCGATCCTCGTCCCCTCGGTGAGGTTGCGGAGCAGGTGCTCGGCGAGCGCGTCCGGGGCAGGGGTCCGGGGCGCGGTTACGGCCACGGCGGTGCGCAGGCGTTCGAGGCCGATGTCGATGGCCTCGTGGCGACGTTCGACGAGGCCATCGGAGTAGAGGACGAGTGTGCCGCCCTCGGGCAGGTGCGCCTCGGTGCGGCGGTAGGCGCCGGCGCCGGTGCCCAGCGGGGGTTGCTGGATCCGGTCCAGCCAGGTCGTCCGGCCGGACGCCTCCACGAGCAGCGGCGGCGGATGGCCGGCGGAGGCGTAGGAGAGCCGGCCGGTGGCCGGGTCGACGAGGACGCAGACGGCGGTGGTGAAGTCAGTGCCGTCGCTGCCGGCGGCGAAGGCGTTGATGGCGTCGAGAAGGGCGGCGGGGTCGGGCGGGACATGGGCGGCGATCGCTGCGGTCGCGGCGCGGAGGCGGCCCATGGCGGCGGCGGACTCGAGGTTGTGCCCGACGACGTCGCCGACGACGAGGCCGATGTGGCCGCTGGGCCAGGTGAACGTGTCGTACCAGTCGCCGCCGACCTCGAGCATGTCGCCGGCGGCCTCGTAGCGTGCGGCGATCCGCAGCCGGGGGTCCTGCACGAGGTGGTCGGGCAGCATGGCGCGCTGGAGCCGGACGGCGATGTCGTGCTCGCGGCGGCGCAGCCGGGTGGCGGTGAGGATGACATCGGCCCGGTGGGCGACCTCCTGCAGGAACGCGAGGTCGTCCGGGGTGTATGCGTCCCGGTCGGGGTCGCCGAGACCTACGACGAGTGCTCCGGCAGTGCCCTCCTCGAGGTTGAGGGGTACGGCCATGTGCGAGTGCGGAGCCAGCTCGGCCAGCAGGTCGGCTGCCTGCGGGCCGAGGTCGTACCCGGCGACGAGCGTCGGGGTGACCTGCGAGATGAGCTGCGCGCGGCCGGCGGCGGCGTGGCTGACGGACCCCTCGGCGTCCGCGGGGACCCGGTGGTCGGATCGCAGCGCCTGCAGGGTCCCGGCCCGCGCGGGGTCGCGGTGGGCCGACGCCCGCAGGGGTTCGCTGTGGCCGGGGGCCTCGACGGTGGCGTAGTCGGCCAGCCGCGGGACGAGGGCCTCGACGAGCGCCTGCAGCTGCCCGGCCGCCGAGGACTCGGCCTCGAGGGCACCGACGACGTCGGCGACCAGCTCGGCGCGGCGGTGCGCTGTGCGCGCGGCCTGGTAGGCGCGGGCCTGCTCGACGGCGGCCCAGGTCCGTTCGGCGGTGATGTCGATGGCGGCCAGGTCGTGCGCCGTCCACGACCGCGGCTCGTCCTGGTGGGTGATGAGCGCGGCGACCGGGCCGCCCTGGCCGGTCAGTGGTGCCATGACGTAGGCGTGGACGCCGGTCGTGAGCGTGGCAGCGCGCTCCTCGTCGTCGAGGCGTGGGTCGTGCGCCGCGTCGTCGACGACGACGGTGTCCCCGGCCCGGAACCGGCCCATGACCTCGGCGCCGTACTGGTCGAGCCGGTAGGTGCCGACGAGGCGGGTGGCTCCGGCGTCGTAACCGGCCTCGACGACGCAGGTGCTGCCGTCCTGGAGGATCTGCGCGTAGTGCACGCCGGAGGCGCCCAGGTGCTCGCCCAGCAGGCGGCATGCCAGGGCCTGGATCTGGCGCGGGTCGCTGACCGACCGCAGGGCGTCGAGCAGGTGCGCGCGGTGGCCGTCGAGCTCGGCGTCGGCACGGGCGGTGTCCTCGGCGGCCTTGCGGTCGGTGATGTCCGCGCTGACCCCGAGGTGTCCCAGGTACTCCCCGGCCGCCGAGAACCGCGGTTCGGCCCAGGACTGAAGCCACCGCCATCGCCCCTGGCTGTCCTGGGCCATGACCTGCCCGCGGAACGGCGTCCGCGCAGACACCGACTCCACGAACGCCTCGGCGTACGGCGGGCCGGACCCCGGGTCCGTGAGCGCCTGCCAGCGGTCGGCGACCATCTCGTCCCGGTCGACGCCGAAGAAGTCGCAGTACGTCTGGTTGACCCAGTCCAGGGTGCCGTCCGGGCCGTGCTGCCACACCAGCAGCGGCAGCCCGTCGGCCATCGCGCGGAACCGTTGCTCGCTCTCCCGCAACGCGTCCTCGGTCTGCCGTCGGGTCGTCTCGTCCTTGAACACGATGGCGAACCGCGGCGCCGGGTCGACCGGTACGGCGAAGACGTCGAACCAGCGGCCCATCGCCGCCGACCCCTGCTCGAACCGCAGCGTCTCGCGCCCCACGCCGACCCGTGCGTAGGTCTGCACCCACACCGGCTCCAGGTCCGGCACCAGTTCCAGTGCGGTGCGCCCCACGGCGCCCTTTAGCCCGGTCATCTCCTCGAACAGCGGGTTCACCTCGAGGAACCGGTAGTCCGTCGCGACCCCGGTGTCGTCGACGAGCATCTCCGCCAAGCAGTACCCCTCGTCGATGGACTCGAACAGCGCCCGCAGCCGGCGCTCGCTGGCCCGCAACGACTCCTCGATCGCCCGGCGTTCCGTGACGTCCACGGAGACGCCCACGACGCCGACGACCTGCCCGTCGACGACCAGCGGGCTGTCGGTCACCATCGCCGTGAACGTCGAGCCGTCCCTGCAGAACACCTCGAACTCGCCCTGCCAGTGCTCGCAGCGTCGCAGCGCTGCCATGATCTGCCCGGCCTGCTCGGCGCTGGCCGCGGACGGGACGACCTGCGTCACGTCACGGCCGAGCACCTCCGCCGCGGGCCAGCCGTAGAGCCACTCCGCAAAGCGGTTCCAGAACAGGATGCGCCCCTCGGCGTCGGTGGCGATCACGGCTTGCTCCACGGCGTCGAGGAGCTGCGCCTCGAACCCTCTGCTGCCCGGCCCGGGCGACGCGCCGCTCTGGTCAGCCGCTCCGGCCCGGAGCCGCTCCTCGGCAGCGCCCTCCGGGGCCGTCGCGGCCTCCGCCGGGCCGCTGCCGTCCGCCGTCATCCGACCGCTCCTCTGTGATCACTCAGGCCAGCACCGTACCGGCGACGACGCAGCAGCCACCAGGTGAGATCAGCGGCACGAGGCCACGACGCATGCACATCCACGGCGTGGGCAGTAGTGGACGGTGATGCTTCGAGCACCCGCCGAGCGGGCGGGAGACCTGACGTGAACAAGGCTTCGGACCCGAGTGCCGGGCGGAAGGCTGCCCGGCGCGGAACGGCCGTGGCGCGGCGTGACGACCTCGGGCCTGCGGCCGCTCTCCCGCCCTCCGACCGCGACCACGAGACACAGCTCGAGAACGGCGGAGGGCCGACGTTCTCGTTGCTGGACAGCGGTTGCCAGGACCGGTGAGCGACGTGGACGCCACGCCGCCGGGACTCCGGCGGCACAGCACCGCGCGCATGTTCCGGGTCGGCGCGGGCAACCGGCCTCCCGGACGCTCCACGGACATGGCCCTGGAGCGGCCCCGCGGACACCGCCCCGGACAGGAGCGACGGTCGGGACGGTGGGACACCCCACCGGCCTCGTCGGGACGACGTGGCGGATCGGCGTCCTCGCGCCCAACCGGCACCCGATCGTCGAGCCGTTCGCGGGCGGGCAGGAGTCGCTCGTGGCCGCCCTGGTGACGCAGCTTCGCCGCGGCCAGCACCGACCTCAGCGTGACGGCGTCCAGGGCGGCCAGCCGCACCGCGTAGGCGTTGCCGGGGTCGTCCGCCGCCTCGACACCCTCGACGACGGCGCAGATCAGGGCACGGGCCAGGACGACGTCCCACAGCAGGTCGGCCTCGACCTCGCTCAGGCCGCGGTGCGGGAGGTAGCCGTCCAGCACCCGCCGCAGGGCGCCGAGCGGGTCCTGCGGCCGGCGGCCGATCACCGCGTGCGCGGTGACGGCCGGTTCGCACACGGCCCAGGTCCATGTCATGTCCTCGAAGTCGACGAGGCCGGTGGCCCGGAACGTGCCGTCGGTGTCGAAGGCGCCCAGGACGTTGAGGTCGGTGACGTCCAGGTGGACGACCTGCTGGTCCAGGAGCGTCGAGGCCGGGTCGGGAAGGTGGGTGCGCACCCGCTCCAGAGCCCGGTCCACGTCCTCGCGAACGGCCTCCGGGCACCGGTCGAGGTACGCCTCGGTGACGGCGACCGCGTGCCGGGGGTCCCACTCGACGTACCGTCGCAGCGGCGGCTCGTCGAGACCGCGCAGCGACGCGGACACCCGGCCTGCGACCGAGCCCAGCTCCGCGGCGGCCCGGTCGGGCAGGCGCGACCACTCCGCGAGCCGTTGCCCGCGCACCCAGCGCATCAGCCGGGTCGACGAGCCGTCGCGCCACTGCAGGAGACTGCCGTCGACCGCAGGTCGCAGGACCGGGAGGTCGAGCTCCGGGAGGGCCCCGCGAGGTGGGCGACGACGCGCGCCTCGGCGAGCACCTCGGCCTCGTCCACGTCGCCGGTGGACACCCGGACGGCTCCGAGCGGCTCGTCGTCCTCGGAGAGGACCCGGTACACGGAGTCCTGGAGGCTGCCCAGCGGGACGACCCGGCCGGTCAGGTCCCAGCCGCGCGCGAGACGCTGCTCGACGTCCGCCGGCGAGGAGGTGCCCGCCGCGCCCTCGCTCACGGAAGGGTCCCGGTCGGGGTGTGGAGGAAGGGCTCCTCGTCGATCGAGTTGCCGCCGTCCACGACGATCACCTGGCCGGTGAGGTAGGAGGCGGACGGCGATGCGAGGTACGCGACGAGGGAGGCGACCTCCTCGGGGGTGCCGGGCCGGCCGGCGGGCGTCGCCGCGCCCAGTGCCCGCTCCCGCTCGGTCGACGAGCCGGTGGCGATCCACCCGGGTGCGACGACGTTGCAGGTGATCCCCCGCGCGGCGTGGTCGACGGCGATCGAGCGCGCGAGCCCGACCACCCCGGCCTTGGCCGCGTGGTAGGCGGCGTCCCCCCGGTACGCCATGACGGCGCCCGAGAGCGAGCCGATGCTCACGATCCGCCCGTAGCCCTGCGCGACCATCGGGGCCAGGGCTGCCCGGGTGACGAAGAAGTTCGTGTCGAGGTTGCGGGCCAACAGGTCCCGCCACTGCTCGTCGGTCGTCTGCTCGGCGGGTGACTGCTCCTCCTCGCCCGTGGTCGCGACCATCCCGGCGCTGTTCACCAGGGCGTCGACGCGGCCCCACCGCTCGATCGCCTCGGCGACGAGGGCGTCCGCCGTCGCCGAGACGCTGAGGTCGCCGACGAAGCCGAACGCGTCGGCTCCGAGGTCGCGCAGCTCGCGGACCCGGTCCTCGATCCGCGGGCTCGTGGCGGCGACGACGAGCCGGTGGGTGGGCGCCAGGGCCCGGGCGCATGCAGCGCCGATCCCGGTCGGGCTCCCGGCTCCGGTGATGACGGCGACGCGGCCTCCGGCGGGAGGCGCGTCGTTCTCGACCTGGTCGTTCATGTCGTTCCTCGCTCGTCGCAGGGTCGTTCAGGCGCTCGGCGCCGGGAGGACGCTGAGCAGCTCGTAGATCGCGTGGGCGGCGGCGATCCCGGTCAGCTCCGCGTGGTCGTAGGCGGGAGCCACCTCGACGACGTCGAGGCCGACGACGTTCAGACCGTCGAGGCCGCGCAGCATCTCGAGCAGCTCACGGCTCGTGAGCCCACCGGCCTCGGGTGTGCCGGTGCCGGGAGCATGGGCCGGGTCGAGGACGTCGATGTCGAGGGAGACGTAGACCGGGCGGTCACCCAGTCGCGCCCGGACCCGGTTGACGAGGTCGTCGAGCGGGTGCCGGATGAAGTCCCGCGCGTGCACCGTCGTGAAGCCCAGCGCCTCGCTCTCGTCGAGGTCGAGCCGGGAGTACAGCGGACCGCGGATGCCGACGTGCGCGGAGTGCTCCAGGTCGATGAGCCCCTCCTCGGAGGCGCGGCGGAACGGCGTGCCGTGGGTGTAGGGCGCACCGAAGTAGGTGTCCCAGGTGTCGAGGTGGGCGTCGAAGTGCAGCACTGCGATCGGCCCGTGCAGGCGGTGCTGGACGCGGAGCAGGGGCAGCGCGATGGTGTGGTCGCCCCCGATCGTCACGAGGGTCCGGCCCGTGCCGACGAGGCTGCCCGCCGCCGACTCGATCGTCGCGATGGCCTCGGCGAGGTCGAACGGGTTGACGCCGAGGTCGCCGGCGTCGGCGACGGTGCGGCGTCCGAAGGGCGAGACGTCGAGCGCAGGGTTGTACGGGCGCAGCAGCCGCGATGACTGGCGGACGTGCTGCGGCCCGAACCGGGCCCCCGGCCGGTAGCTGACCCCGCTGTCGAACGGGATCCCCCAGACGAGCGTGTCCGCCGACGGCAGGTGCTCCCAGCGCTCGAGCCGGGCGAAGGTTCCGTCGCCGGCGAACCGCGGGACTACGGTGGCGTCGACGGGCGAGGAGGGATCCGCTCTCCTCGGCCTGAGGACGGAGGCGGGGTCCTGACCAGCGATGTCCTGCGACACAATGGGTTCCTCACTCCGACGTGGCGGGTGCGAGCTCCTGACGGGCCGAGAGGCTATCAACTGATAGGAAAAATGGAAGCCCCTTGATGTCTTCGTCTCGACGGACCACCCTGCCGGGCGCCGCCTCCGCGGGGCCGCCACGATGACCGGCAGGGGTCGCGGGCCCGACGGTGCCGCGCGGGCCAGGATCCTCGTGGAGGCGTCCCGGCTCTTCGCGGCCCGCGGTTTCCATGGGACGTCGACACGCGACATCGCCGCCGCCGTCGGCATCAGGCAACCCACGCTGTACAGCCACTTCCCGAGCAAGCACGCGATCCTCGCGGCCCTGCTGGACGCCGACCTGCGCCCCGCCCTGGCCCGCGTCCGCGCCGCGCTCGACCTCGACGGCTCGCCCGCGGCCCGTCTGCACGCCCTGCTCGTCGCCGACGTGTCGGCCATCCTGTCGCTGCCCTACGACGTGCGCGGCTTCTACAACGACGAGGTCCTCGAGCTCCTCGAGCTGGACGAGCAGGCCAGGCTCCGCGAGGAGCTGCACGACCTGACGACGCGCCTCATCGGCCTCGGGGTCGAGTCCGGGGAGTTCCTCGCCGAGGACCCGTCGTTCGCCCGCGGGGCGATCACCGGCCTCACGCTGCAGGCGGTCAGCGACCGCGGTCCCGACCCGTCGCCCGATCCCGCGCACACTGCCCTGCGGATCGCCGACTTCGTCGTCCGCGCGCTGCTCGCCGACCGCCGGCGCCTCGGCCCTGTCCAGAAGGCGAGCGCAGCGCTGGTGCCGGCGGTCGCCTCCGCGGCCGAGTGACCCGGACGCCACCCCTCCCGGTCAGACCCCGGCACGGCCGGCGCGGGCCTCCACGTCGGTGATGACGAGCTCGACCTGGCGGCGGAACACCTCGGTGTGGTCGATCGCCAGCAGGTGGGGCGCGGCCTGCACCGCGTACGGGTACGCCGCCGGATCGGTCGGGTGGTAGACCTGCACCCAGCCTTCCTCACCCTCGGCGGCGACCGACACCAGACGCGTCGCGTGCTGGCTGCACACGGACAGCACGAGGTGGGAGTACACCGCGTAGCTCATCGCGGCGTCCTCGTCGCGCAGGCCCGCCTCGTGCACGGCCTGCAGGACCGCGTCGACCGCGCGCAGCTCGTGGATGCCGCGCGTCGTGCGGTGCATGGCCGCGGCCGCGGCCGCCGGGTGCTCGCTCGCCGTGCGCCAGGCGCGCCAGGCGAGGTCGCGCAGCGAGTCACGCCAGTCGTCGGCGGGCTCGTAGCCGTCGAGGCTGATCCGGTCGAGCTCCTCGGCGATCGCGACGACGATCTCGTCGCGGCTCGCGAAGTGGCGGTAGACGGCTGTCGTCGAGGCCTCGAGCGCGGAGCCGAGCCGGGCGAACGTCAGGGCGTCCGGGCCCTCCTCGTCGAGCAGACGCAGTGCCGCCTCGACGATGCCCTGCCTCGACAGGCTGCCTCTGGCGAGCCGGCGCCGCGAGACCGAAGACGCCGTCATCGCACCTCCCTCTCCTCCTCCGACGATAGCCGGACCGACACGTCCCAAGTTAGTTAACGCTATTGACTACGACTTTAACTACCCTCATAGTCCTCATCCATGAGCCACACGCCGCCGGATCTGCGCCACGTGTTCACGATCGTGGCCGAGGTCGCCGCGCCCGAGGTCCTCGAGCATCGCGGTGACGCGACCCTGGAGTTCATCCCGATCACCGGGGGCCACGTGACCGGTGACCTGGCCGGCTCGGTCCTGCCCGGTGGCGGCGACTGGTGCCTGACCCGGGCGGACGGCGTCTTCCGGGTCGAGGCCCGGTACCTCATCCGGACCGACGCCGGCGAGCTCGTCGACGTCCACAACGTCGGCTACCTGCGTCACCTCCCCGGCGAGACCGGCGACTGGACGGCGATGCGCTACTTCCAGTCCACCCCGGTCTTCCGCACCGCCGCCCCCCGGCTGCAGCACCTCACGAGCACCGTCTTCGTCGGCAGGGCCCGTGCGGGCGCCGACGAGGTGTCGATCGACGTCTTCGAAGTCCTCGCCTGACAGCCCTTTCCCTCCCGGAACCGCCCCGTCCTCATCGGCACGAGTCGCAGGAGTCCCCCCATGCGCCACGCCAGTTCCCGTGTCCTCCCCTCCACCGTCGCCCTCGCGACGGTCGTGGTCGTCGCGGGTTGCGCGACCACCGGTTCGACGCCGTCGGCGACGACGGCCGGCAGCACCGGCCCCGCGACGACGACCGTGCGCACGACGATCGACGTCCCCGCCGGTTTCGACCCGGCGAAGGCGGCGTCGCTGCCGGACTTCCTGCTCGCGCGGATGAGCTTCGACACCCTCGTGCGCAAGGACACCGGCGGCATCGTCGGCGGGCTGGCCACGACGTGGACGACGACGCCGACGAGCGCGACGTTCACGCTGCGCACGGACGCCACGTGCTCCGACGGCACGAAGGTGACGCCGGCGATGGTCAAGAAGTCCCTGGACCGCCTGGCCGCACCGGCCACGGCGGCCTCGACCGCGGTGTCGGTGTTCGGCCCGGGCAACGTCCCGAAGGTCACCGCCGACGACCCCGGCAACAGCGTCACGGTCACCGTCGAGCGACCGTGGGACCTGGTCGGTGGCCTGACGATCGCGTCCTCCGGCATCGTCTGCCCCGCGGGTCTCGCCGACGAGAAGGGGCTCGCCGCCGGCACGGTGAAGGGCGCCGGGTCCGGGCCGTACACGCTCACCGCGCAGCAGTCCGGCGCGACGTACTCGTACGCGCTGCGCACGGACTACACCGCCTGGCCGAAGCGCGCCACGACGCCGGCCGGCGAGGTGCCGAAGACCGTGGAGTACGTCGTCTCCCTGGACCCGACGGCGACGGCCAACCTCGTGAAGAACGGCCAGCTCGACATCGCCAAGATCAACGCCGAGTCCATCCCGCGGGTCGAGGGCGACGGCTCGGCGAAGGCAGCGGTGTTCCCGTTCTCCGACTTCTACCTCGTCTTCAACGAGCGGCCGGGCAGCCCGTTCACCGACCCCGCGCTGCGCAAGGCCGTCGCCCAGGTGATCGACCGGGCCGCGTTCGAGAAGGTCACCTCGAAGGGCACCGGCGAGACCCTGACCTACCTGGCGTCGAAGAACACGCCCTGCTGGGACGGCGACACCTCCTTCGTCATCCCGACCGACCCGGCGGCCGCGAAGAAGGTGCTCGCCGGCAAGAAGATCCGCCTGCTCGGCCCGCAGATCGTCGGCACGAACGGTGCGGGCAACGCCTACCTGCAGGAGGTGCTGCGGGCTGCGGGTGCCGACGTCGAGCTGCAGAACACCGACGTCGGCACCTGGATCTCGAAGGTCTTCGGCGCCCAGGACAGCTGGGACGTCACGGTGTTCGCCGACCTCAACTTCATCGGCTCGCTCGCCAGCCCGCTGCCCGTCTGCGGCGGCCCGGCCGTCGAGGCCGGCGGCGGCAACCTCGGTGCGGTGAAGAACCCGGCCGCCGACGCCGCCTTCGCGCAGGGCCTCGCGGCGACCGACGAGCAGGGACGCTGCGCCGGGCTGCGCGCCGCGCACCAGGCGCTCGTCAAGGCCGCCGACACGGTGCCGCTCGTCAACGACGCCTTCATCTACGCCGTCCGCCCCGGCTTCGACGTCTCCATGCTCGGCGGCGCCCTCGACGACCCCACCTTCCGCATCACGAACGCGGGAGCCTCGTCGTGATCGACCCGCACTCGACCGTGACCGCGGTCGCCGAGCAGATCCGGACCGGTCAGGTCAGTCCGGTCGAGGTCGCCGAGCTCTACCTCGACCGGATCGCACGGCTCGACGGCGCCGTCAACGCGATCGTCTGGCTCGACGAGGACGCCGTGCGCGCCGCGGCCGCCCGGGCGGCGGACGCCGTCGTCCGGGGCGAGCCGCTCGGCCCGCTCCACGGCGTCCCGATCCCGATCAAGGACCTGCACTCGTGCGCGGGGCAGCCGAACACGATGTCCTCCCTCGCCATCGACGAGCGCATCGGGACCGAGAGCGACCCGGACGTCGCCGCTCTCCTCGACGCGGGCGCGATCCCGTTGGGGCGCAGCAACTCCCCGGAGTTCGGTGCCCTCACCGTGTCGGAGAACCTGCGGCACGGCGTCACCCGCAACCCGTGGCGCCTCGACCTGACGTCGGGCGGGTCGAGCGGCGGCGCGTCCGCCGCCGTCGCGGCCGGGTTCGCCCCGGCCGCGCACGCCTCGGACGGCGGCGGCTCGATCCGGGTGCCCGCCTCGGTGACCGGGCTCGTCGGGCTCAAGCCGAGCCGCGGCCGCGTCCGCGCGCTGGTCCGGGGCTGGGAGCACTCGACGACCGAGGGGGCGATCACCCGCACGGTCGCCGACACCGCCCTGCTCCTCGACGTCATGAGCGGGTTCGACCCGCTGAGCTGGTACAACGCCCCGGCACCCGAGAGGCCTTTCAGCGCCGAGGTCGGTGCCGATCCGGGACGGCTGCGGGTCGGGCTGCTGCTCGACGCGCCGACCGGCATGCCGGTCGACGACGCCTGCCGGGAGGCCGCCCTCACCGTGGCGCGCGTGCTCGAGGCGGCCGGGCACGAGGTCGTCCCCGTGCAGCCGTACCTGTTCGACGCCGACACGTTCCGGGCGTTCGCCGAGGTCGTCATCAGCGCCTCGACGTGGGCGCTGCCGCTCGACGACCCGGCCAAGGTCGACGGCTACATCGCGCGCCGCCGCGGGGTCGCCGAGACGGTGCACGCCGGGCAGTACGCGGCGGTCGCGGCGCGCCTGCAGCTCGAGACCCGCCGGGTCGTCGCCCAGTGGGGGCGGGACTTCGACGTCCTCCTCACCCCGACGACGGCGATCGTGGCCCCACCGGTTGGCCTCGTCCGCGACGAGGCCAACACGGTCCCGGAGACGCCCCGGCTCACGGAGCTGCGGATGGTGTCGTTCACCGCCTTCTGCAACGTCAGCGGCCTGCCGGCGATCACCCTCCCCGCGCATCGCACCGACGACGGCATCCCGGTCGGGGCGCAGCTCGTCGGCGGGCCGTTCGGCGAGGCCCGGCTGCTCCGCCTCGCCTCCCAGGTCGAGGCGGCGCTCCCGCTCGCCGGCGCCCATCCCGCGGACGAGGACCTCCTCGTCCCGGCGAGGCGATGACGACGGCCACGGCGGGCGCCACGCCCGCGACGGCCGGCCCCGGCGGCGGGCACGCTCGCGCCGGTAGCTCGGTGCTCGACCTGCCGTGGGTCCGCTTCGCTCTGCGCCGGGCCGGCGGCCTCGTGCTCGCCCTGGCGCTGCTCGTGACGGTGACCTTCCTCATCGTGCCCCTGATCCCGGGGGACCCGGCGCGGGCGATCGCCGGCAGCTCGGCCACACCGCAGGCGATCGCGACGATCCGCGCGGACCTCGGCCTGGACCGCCCCCTGCCGCAACGGTTCGTGGAGTACGTCAGCGGCCTGGCCCGCGGCGACCTCGGGACCTCATTCCGCTACCGCGTCCCGGTGTCGGACGTCGTCACCGCACGGCTGCCGTACACGGTCCAGCTGGCCGTCCCCGCCATCGCCCTGGTCCTCGTCCTCGCGATCCCGCTCGGGATGGCGGTCGGCGTCCTGACCCGCGGCGGGCGGCGGCGACGGCTCGACGTCGCCTTCGGGGTCGTCGCCGGCACCGTCGCCGCCGTGCCGCCGTACGTCATGGGCACGCTGCTCGTCGTCGTCTTCGCCATCGGGTTGAAGCTCCTGCCGCCGGGCGGCGCGCAGACACAGGCCTCTCTCGTCCTGCCGATCCTCGCGCTGTCCCTCGGGCCCGCGTGCGCCGTCGCGCGGGTCGTGCGCGCCGACACGTCGTCCGTCCTCGAGCAGGAGTTCCTTCGCACCGCCAGGGCACGCCGGCTGCCCGCGGGCCGGCTCTACCTGCGGCACGCCCTGCCCAACCTGCTCACGAGCGTCCTCACCCTGACCGGCCTCGTCCTGACCTCGCTGCTCGGCGGGACCGTCGTCATCGAGAACGTCTTCAGCTACCCGGGGCTGGGCACCGAGATCGTCCAGGCCATCGTCAGCAAGGACTACCCCGTCATCCAGGGGATCATCCTGTGCGTCGGCTGCCTCGCCCTGCTCGTCAACCTCCTCGTCGACGTCGTGCTCGGCATCGTCGACCCCCGCACGCTCACCGGAGGCCACCATGGCGGTTGACACCGCCCTGCTCGCCGAGGCGGCGCTGCGCGGTCCGGCGGCACGCAGGGCGTGGCGGCGTTCGCCGTCCCTGCTCGCCGGCGGCGGCGTCCTCGTCGTCCTCGTCGCCGTCGGCGTCCTCGCGCCGATCCTGCTGTCCGGGCCGGCCGGGACGCTGACCGGGGACGCCAACCTCGCCCCCGGTGGTGCGCACTGGCTCGGGACCGACCCGTTCGGGCGGGACACCCTCGCCCGGGCCCTCGTCGCGACCCGGCTCACGCTGCTCATGTCGGCGGGAGCCACCGCGCTGTCCTTCGTCGCGGGCGTCGCGGTGGGTGCCGGGGCGCTCCTGGCGCCGCCGCGCGTCCGGCAGGTCCTGCTGCGGGTCGTCGACGCCGCGGTCGCGTTCCCCTCGCTCGTCCTCGCGCTCGTCGTCGCGGCCGTGCTCGGTGCGGGCGTAGGCTCGGCCGTCGTGGCCATCGGCCTCGCCGGTGTCCCGGGCTTCGCCCGCCTGACGTACAACCTCGCCCAGGGCGTCGCGACCCGGGACTTCGTGACGACTGCGCACCTGCTGGGCGTCCCGGGGCCGCGGGTGCTGACCCGGCACGTCCTCCCGAACGTCTCCGGCCCGCTCCTGGTGCTCCTCACGTCGTCGTTCGCGTTGTCCCTGCTCGAGATCAGCGGCCTGTCCTTCGTCGGGCTGGGCGTGCAGAGCCCGCAGTACGACTGGGGCCGGCTGCTCAACGAGGCCCTGCCGTCGATCTACACCTCGCCGTGGCTCGTCCTCGCGCCCTCGCTCATGCTCGTCCTCGCGGGCGCCGGCGCGATGCTCGCCGGCGACGGCCTCTCCCGGCTCGTCGACCCGCGCCAGTTGCACGGCGCACCGGCGGCCGCACCCGCCCTCGCCGTCCGCCGTCCGGCGGACGCGACGGCGGCGGGGAGGGCCGGCGACCCGGCGGACGACGCGGTGCTCGTCGTCGAGGCCGCCGGTCGGCGCCTCGTCGACGACGTGTCGTTCCGGGTGCGTCCGGGCGAGGTCGTCGGGCTCGTCGGGGAGTCCGGGTCGGGCAAGTCGACGATCGCCATGGCGGTCGCGGGGCTGCTCGCCGACGGGCTCGTCGCCGACGCCCGGACGCTGCGGCTGCGCGACCTCGACCTGCTCGGCCGGCCACCGGCCCGACGTCTCGCGACCGAGCTCGGCATCGTCTTCCAGGACCCGTCGGCCACGTTCAACCCGGCCCTGCGTCTGGGGTCGCAGCTCACCGAGGTGCTCCGCGTCCACCAGGGTCGCTCACGGGCGGCCGCTCGCGACGCCGTCGTCGCCTCCCTCACCGAGGTCAAGGTGACCGAGCCGGCGCGGCGTCTGCGCCAGCACCCGCACGAGCTCTCCGGCGGCATGCTCCAGCGGGCCTCGATCGCCGCCGCGCTGGCCACCGGCCCGGCGCTGCTCGTCGCCGACGAACCCACGACGGCGCTCGACGTCACCGTCCAAGCCGAGGTGCTGCGCCAGCTGCGCCGGCTGCAGCGCGATCACGGCACGGCGGTGCTGTTCATCTCCCACGACATCGGCGTCGTCGGCGCGCTGTGCGACACCGTCCTGGTGCTGCGCGACGGCCGCGTCGTCGACCGGACGACCGGCGCCGCGCTGCGTGCCGGCCGGGCGGAGCATCCGTGGACGGCAGCGCTGCTCGCCGCCCGCCCGGGGGCCCGCCGCGACGAGGAGCAGGCATGAAGTCCACCCCCGGCACCGCCTCGACCCGGGAGGACGTCGCCGTGCCTGCGCCGCCGCTCGTCGACGTCGACGGCCTGGTCGTCGTCCTCGGCCCCGGCCGGTCCGCCCGTACCGTGCTCGACGGAGTCGACCTCACCATCGGGCGTGGCGGCGCGCACGGCCTCGTCGGTGAGTCCGGTTCCGGCAAGTCCACGCTCGCCAAGGCGCTCGTCGGCGTCCACCGGCCTCGTGCCGGTCAGATCCGGCTCGGCGGCACCCCGTTGCCCCGGCGGGGACTTCGCGGCCGTCGCCCGGTCGGCCTGCCCCGGGTCCAGCTCGTCCCGCAGGACCCCTGGTCGTCCCTCGACCCGCGCCGCACCGTCGCCGAGACCATCGCCGAGGCGGTCGACCCCGTCCGCGCCCGGGTCGTCCCCGCACGGACGCGCATCACGACGCTGCTCGAGCAGGTCAGGCTCGACCCTGACGCCGCCGACCGGTACCCGCACCAGTTCTCCGGCGGCCAACGGCAGCGCATCGCGATCGCCCGTGCTCTCGCGGCCGACCCCGACCTCCTCGTCGCCGACGAGATCACCTCGGCCCTGGACCTGACGACGCAGGCCGAGATCCTCGTCCTGCTCGCCGACCTGCGGGCCCGGCTCGGGCTGACCATGCTCTTCATCTCCCACGACCTCGCCGTCGTCCGCGAGATCAGCGACGAGGTGACCGTCCTCCTGCACGGCCGGGTCGTCGAGCACGGCCCGACCGAGGACGTCTTCGCCCGGCCGTCCGCCGACTACACCCGGCGGCTGCTCGCGGCCGACCCCGGGGCGCCGGGGTTCACCCTCGACGAGACCGGCTGACCCCGGCCCGGCGAACCGTTCTCCCGCAACGGTCCTGGCACGTCCGCGGGACCACTCACGACGGCAGCGGGCCGCTCGGCCCGTGGCAGCCCGATCCGACCGACCTCACGGAGACATCTCATGAGCATCCGCGCAGACCTCACCACGTCGAGCGACCTGTGGCGGTGGTCCGCGACCGCTCTCCGCGACGCGATCCGCCGAGGCGACGTCAGCGTGACGGAAGTGGTGTCGGCCCACCTCGACCGTGCCGCAGCCGTCAACGCCTCGGTCAACGCCCTCGTCGAGGTCTCGGCGGACGAGGCGCTCGACACCGCGCGAGCCCTGGATGCGCGCCCGGCGCCGTCCCGGACCGGCCTGCTCCACGGGGTGCCGACGGCCGTCAAGGACAACACCGACCAGGCCGGCCACCGGAACACCAACGGGATCGCCGCAGCGGCGGACAACGTGGCCGCGCGGGACGCGTCCGTCGTCGCGGCGATGCGCGCGCACGGTGCCGTCTTCGTGGGTCGCACCAACCTGCCGTCCTTCGGACTGCGCTGGTTCTCCGAGAACGAGCTGTTCGGGCGGACCCTCAACCCGTGGACCCGGGACCGGTCGCCCGGCGGCTCCAGCGGCGGCGCGGCGGCCGCCGTCGCCTCGGGCATCGTCCCCGTGGCCCACGCCAACGACATCGGCGGGTCGATCCGGTACCCCGCCGCGCTCTGCGGGGTGGCAGGGATCCGGCCCACCGTCGGCCGGATCCCCAAGTGGGCGGCGCCGTCCGCGGTGAACCTGGCGCCCTCGCTCGCCGAGACCGTCATGGCCGTCGAGGGCCCGATCGCCCGCCACGTGCACGACCTGCGCGTCGCCCTCGAGGCCATGTCGCAGTACGACCCGCGGGACCCGGCGTCCGTGCCGGTCGGCCGGCTCGACGAGCAGCCGCTCCCCGCCGGCGCCAGGGTCGCCGTCGTGCGCGACGTCCCCGATGTGCAGACCTGCGCGGCCGCTCTCGATGCTCTCGACACGGCCGCAGGCTGGCTGAAGGACGCCGGCTACGAGATCGTCGAGCTCGACGTCCCGGAGATCGCCGAGGCCCACCGCCTCTGGCAGCTGCTCCTCTTCGAGGAGCTGCGCCCCGCGCTGGCCGAGCTCTCGGAGCGGGGCGGCGAGCAGCTGGGCGACTCGCTCGTCAACAACTTCGCGATCGCCGAGCCGGTCTGGGGGCCGGCCCCGACGCTCGAGGACGTCATGCAGCGCCACGGCGAGATGGCGACCGAGCTGCGCGCCCTCGAGTCGCACGAGGAGCGGCGGGCCGCGGCGGCCGCC
>JACRAB010000170.1 GCA_016213575.1 Actinomycetota bacterium | reverse complement strand
GACCGGATCCCGGGTGCGCACCCGGGATCCGGTCGACCGGCGCGGATCAGCCGCGGGCGAGCACGCGCGGGTGGTCCCGCCAGGCCGGCATCGTCGCCATGTAGGCGAGGGTGGCGGCCTCGAGGTCGGCGCGGGGGGCGTCCGGCTCGCGCCGCGCCTGCCAGGCGACCATCCGCTCGAAACGGTCCTCGAACGCCTGGAGGTTGCCCTCGGCGTCCGTGCAGTGGGCGCAGTAGCGCCCGGTCTCGATGGGCATGCCGCAGCTCTCGCAGCCGGTGCTCGTCGTCATGTCGGTGTCCTCCTGGTCGGGCTGGTCGGGTTCTCGCCGGTGGTCCGGCGGTCCTCGTCGTCGGCGGCGACGAGGGCACGGACGCCGCGCACGAGCGCGACGCGGTCCTGCGGGCTCATCCGGGCCACGGCCCGGGCGAGCAGGTCGACGGACAGCACCTCGCGGTCCCGGTCGAGGAACGCCAGCCCGTCGTCGGTGAGCCAGACGAGCGTGCGCCGCCCGTTCGCCGGGTCCCGCTCGCGGGCGAGCAGACCCTTCGCGGCGAGCTGGGTGACGATGTCGCTGACGACCGACTGGGCCCGGTCCAGGTGCTGCGCCATCTCGCCCACGGTGAGCGGCCCGGTGTGCGCGAGATGGGTGAGGACGGCGCGCGAGGCCGCGCTGAGCTCGGAGTGCTTGCCGTCGCGCCGGTGGAACCGCAGGTAGGCCTGCGGGTAGGCGCGCTCGAAGGCCCGGGACACGCGGACGGCGTCCTGCTCCTCGTCGGGCACGTCACCCGCGCCGTCGATCTCCACGTCGATCTGCACGGCCGCAAGCCAACGCCCGGGCCGACCCATCGTCAATCCCGATGGGTCGCACCGGCTCGTTCGGCAGCCGCGAACGGCCCGCCCGGCGTCCGCCCGGGCCGACCTACCCTGCCCCGATGAGCAGCGTGGACAGCGCAGACCTCACCGCGCGGGCCGCGGCGATGGAGGCCCGGATCCGGACCTACTTCGACGGCTGCAACGCCGCCGACGTCGAGGGCATGGTCGCCTGCTTCGTGCCGGACGCCGTCCACTACTTCCCGCCGGGGATGTACGGCGGCGCATGGCGCGGCGCCCGGGTCATCGCCGAGCGGTGGGCCGCGTCGGTCGCGACCCGCGGGTCGGCGTGGACGATCGACCGCCTCGTCTGCGACCCGGCGAGCCACCAGGCCGTCATCGAGTGGAGCCACTTCAAGACCGCGGAGGGCACCGTCCTGCGGGGTGACGAGTGGTACGTCTTCGAGCCGGAGACGTTGCTCGTCAAGGAGATCCGGGCCTACTACGCCTCCCCGCAGGACCCGTCGCTGGCCCGCCTCGAGCTCGGCGACTTCGACTACGCGGGCCGCGGCTACGCCCTGGAGTGCCCGGTCCCGCGGCCGCACCCGTCGCAGCAGGCCGGCCCGCCGCGCTGACGCCGCCGCTCCTGGCGCGGCAGACTCGGCGGATGGCGACCTGGGACGACGTCCGCGCGATCGCGCTCGCCCTGCCGGAGGCGGTCGAGGAGACGAGCCGGCGGGGCACCCTGACCTGGTCGGTGCGGCGCAAGGGGTTCGTCTGGGAGCGCCCGCTCGGCAGGGCCGGCACGGCCGAGCTCGGGGACGCGGCCCCGACCGGCCCGGTGCTCGCCGCCATGGTCGACGACCTCGGCGTCCGGGAGGCGTGGATCCAGGCCGACCCGGCGGTGTTCTTCGTCATCGCCCACTTCGCCGGCTACCCCGCGGTCCTCGTCCGCCTCGACGAGATCGGGGTCGGCGCACTGCGGGAGGTCGTCGTCGAGGCCTGGCTCGCGGTCGCCCCGAAGCGGCTCGCGGACGCGTTCCTCGCCGCCGGGGAGCACCCGGATGCCGCGGACGACCCCGAGGTCTAGCGTGGCGCGCATGAGCGACATGCGCTACCGCCCGCTCGGGGACAGCGGCCTCGTGGTGTCCGTGGTCGGCCTGGGCTGCAACAACTTCGGCCGCCGGATCGACCTCGAGGCGACGCGCGCCGTCGTCGACGCCGCACAGGACGCCGGGATCACGCTGCTCGACACCGCCGACACCTACGGCGCGAGCGAGGAGTTCCTCGGCGAGGTGCTCGCCGGCCGGCGTGACGACTTCGTCCTCGCGACGAAGTTCGGCATGGACCTGCACGGCGCGCTCGGCAACGACGGCGGCGCGCGGGCCTCGCGACGGTACGTCCGCAGGGCGGTCGAGCGGTCGCTGCGCCGGCTGCGCACCGACCACGTCGACCTCTACCAGCTGCACCGCCCGGACCTCGTCACGCCCGTCGAGGAGACGCTCTCCGTTCTCACCGACCTCGTGCGCGAGGGCAAGGTGCGGTACCTCGGGTCGTCGAACCTCACCGGGTGGGAGGTCGCGGACGCGGACTGGACGGCGCGCACGCACGGCTACGAGCGGTTCGTCAGCGCGCAGAACGAGTACAGCCTCGTCGAGCGCGGCGCCGAGGACGACCTCGTCCCCGCGTGCGAGCACTTCGGCATCGGTCTGCTGCCCTACTACCCGCTCGCCAACGGGCTGCTCACGGGCAAGTACCGGCGTGACACCCCGGCCCCCGAGGGCACCCGGCTGCACGGCCGGCAGGACTACATCACCGACGAGCGGCTCGACACCGTGGAGGCGCTCACCGCCTACGCGGGCGAGCGCGGGATCGGCCTGCTCGACGTCGCGGTCGGCGGACTCGCCGCCCGGCCCGCGGTCGCCTCGGTGATTGCCGGTGCGACCCGCCCCGAGCAGGTCCGGGCGAACGCCGCCGCCGGGGCCTGGCAGCCGACCGGCGACGACCTCGCCGCGCTCGACGCACTGCTCGACGAGCACTGACCCCTGGCCGCCGGCACCCGCGGCGACGTCCGGATCCTGGGACGGCGCGTACCGCAGGACGCACCACCGCGCCGGAACCGCGGCGTGTCGGCACTGGGAGCGCTCTTGTGACGGCCTGCGGTACGGCGGTCCCACGATGTGGGCGGCGGTCGGGCGGCGGTCGGACGGCGGTCGGGCGGGGTGGTGCCGGGGCGGCCGGGGCCGCGGGGCGGGGCGGGTACGGCAGACTCGCCGCGTGGCTGACGACCGGGACGACGCGGCGGCCCGGCTCGACCGCCGGGTCGCCGAGGCCGCCGACGCCTGGCTGGCCGACCCGCGCGACACCGGGGTCTACGCGCGGCTTGTCTCCGCGGTGACCGAGCGTCGGGCCGTGCTCGACGCCACCGTGCCGGACGTCGTGGTGCCGGACGTCGTGGTGCCGGATGCCGAGGTGCGGGCCGTCGAGGTCGAGGCTCTCGGCGACCTCGGGGCTCCCGGCACCGGCGAGACCGGCGAAGCCGTCGGGCCGGGTCAGGCGGTCGGAGCACCCGCGGGTGCCGGGCCGGTCACCGACGGTGAGACCGCCCCCGACACAGATCCCGACGCGGACCCCGACGACGAGCCCGCCGTCCCGCTGCGGCCGGTCGGCGCCGACCTCGTCGGCGACCCGCGGGCGGTCCTCGATCGCCTGCGGCGCGGCTGACGCAACGTCCCGGGCGAGGTGGGCGTCTCCCGGGGTGCAGGGGTCCGGCCGCCCTCGAGGCGGCCGGACGCCTGACCAGTGGCCGTCCGCGGACTCGAACCGCGGGCCGTCCCGGGCGGGAGGCAGCTTCGAGATGGTCGTTCTCGACGGGAGTTCTTTCTCCGCTGGACCTCTACGGCCTGCTCCGACGCTAGCCCGCCGGGGCGGGCCGCCGGAACGCGCGAAGGTCCCCGCCGGGGCAGCGATCGGCTGTCTGGTCCGTCACGCCGGCTCGACGGGCACCCAGAGCTCGGCCCGGGCGGTCGCGCCGTCCGCCGACAGCTCGTTGCGGAGCATCTCGGGTCCCGGTCTGCTCCGCCACGGGTTCGACGGGAACCACTGGGTGAAGACGTCCCGCCACAGCTCCTGGACCACGGCCGGGAACGGACCCGACACGGCGAACACCGCCCACGCCCCGGCCGGTACGTCGAGGCTGTCGAGCCCGGCCTCCCCGTCGTCCGGTGCGCCGTGCCGGGCCGCGGCGAACCAGTAGTCGAGCTCGGTGCCCTCGCTGCGCTCCGCGCCGAGGCCGTCGCTGACGTTCAACGGCCCGGCCGGGTCGCCGTCCGCGAGCCCCGCGACCTGCTCGCGGACCTGCGGGGCGAGGCCGCGCAGGAACGCGACGATGGCGGGGTTCATCCCCTCGTGCACGAGCGGGACCCGGGCCCGCACCCCGACGAGCCGGAACGGCCCGGGCTCCACGATCCGGTACTCCATGACGGTGCTCCCTTCGACGACGACGCGGAAGGAGAGCCGCTGCTGCGCCCGCAGTCCCGCCCCGGTCCGGCGTGCCTCGCCCGGGGCGACCCCGTGCACCGCCCGGAACGCCCGGGAGAACCCCTCCGCGGACCCGTACCCGAACCGGACGGCGATGCCGAGCAGCGGCTCCTCGCCGGCGAGCACGGCCGCACCGGCCAGG
>JACRAB010000169.1 GCA_016213575.1 Actinomycetota bacterium | reverse complement strand
TGTTGTAGATGTCGACGACGTTCCCGCGCACCGCGCTGACCTCGGCGGACAGCGCCGACCGGCCCTCGGTGGAGAGCGCGCCGCTCTGCGACCGGACCATGAGCTCGCGGATCTTGTTGAGCCGGTCCGAGAGGTCGGTGAGCGCCGAGTCGGTCGTGTTGAGCCGGCCGGTCGCACCGTCGATGTTGCGCAGGTGCTGCTCGGCGGCGGAGCGCTGGGAGCGGAACGTCATGGCCGACGCCGTGCCGGACGGGTCGTCGCTCGGGTTCGAGATCCGCTTGCCGCTCGACAGCTGGTTCTGCAGCGTCGCCGTCCGGGCGAGGCTCGCCTGGAGGCCGCGCAGGGCCGAGTCGGAGACCGAGCGCTGGGTGATCCTGCTGAGTCCCATCTAGGTCACCGCCCCGTCCGGTTGATGAGGGTGTCGAGCATCTCGTCGACGGTCGAGATGACCCGCGCCGAGGCCTGGTAGCTGCGCTGGTACAGGATCATGTTCGTCATCTCCTCGTCGAGGCTCACGCCCGCGTTCGCCTCCATGGCGTCGTCCGAGGCCTGGACCACCGCCGCCTGCACCTGGCCGGCCACCTTGAGGCTCTTGAGCTGGACGCCGAGGGACGTCGTCAGCTCGCGCCACTTCGCCATCGGGCCGGGACCGCCGAGGACGTCGGCCGCGGCCGTGTCGTCGACGAGGTCGCCGATCCTGGCCGCGTTCGAGGCGTCGATGGTGCCCGCCACGGTCGCGACGGCCAGGTCGCTCGGATCGGTCACAGCAACAGACATCGACATCGCGTCGGTGCCGGTGAAGAAGTCGGTGCCCGCGACCCCCGAGAGGGTGAACCCGGCCGTGTGGAGGGAGTTCACGGCGTCCCGCATCGCGAGCGCGATCTCGTCGACCGAGGCCTGCACGGACGGGATGTCGTTGCGCAGCGCCGCGAGCTGGCCGAGCGCCTTGCCGGACTCCACCGGGACGGCGGTCGTGCCCCAGTAGATGACCGGCGGGTCGGTGTCCGCGGTCGACAGGTCGGGGGCGCCGCCGATGGTCAGCTGCTGGGCCTCGGTGCCCGAGACGATGGAGACCCCGCCGACGGCGACCGAGACCATGCCGTCCTCGCCGGGGGCGGCGATGCCGCCCAGCAGGTCGGACAGGCTGCGGACGATGACGTCGCGGGTGTCGAGCAGCTCGTTGACGGGCCGGCCGGAGATGACGCCCTCACGGATCTTGCCGTTGAGGATCGCGAGGTCGCTCGCCTGCTGGTTCGCCTGCGCGACGGTGTCCTCGAGCGCGGAGTGCACCGTCGTCCACTGGGTGGCGAGGCCGTAGGCGAGCGAGTGCAGCTGGCTCGCGACCTTGACGCCGTTCTGGATCGTCACCGCCCCGGGGGCCGTGTTGTCGGTCGACGGGTTGACCGCGATGTCGTGCCAGGAGTTGAAGAAGTCCGACAGCGCGGTCTGCAGGCCGGCGTCACCGGGCTCCGACAGCAGCTGCTCGACGCCGGACATCGCGTCCGTCTGGGTGATGAGCGCCTGCTGCCGGCCGCCCGCCGCCGCCCGCGTCGACTCGAGGAAGGTGTCCCGGATGCGGGTGACGTCGGAGATGCCGACGCCGCCGAACGTCGCCTGCTGGCCGCTGAAGAAGGACGCGCCGGTCCCGGCCCCGCTGGACGACATGACGACGCGCTGCCGCGAGTAGCCGGGGGTGTTGGCGTTGACGACGTTCTGCCCGGTGACGTCCATGGCGCGCTGCGCGGCCGCCAGCCCGCTGCGCGCCGTGTTGAGGGTGGAGAAGCCGCCTGTCATGCCGGCCCCTTACAGCGACCGGTCGACGACCGCGTTGCCCGGAGCGGAGATCATCTCCGAGCGGCCGTGCGCGTCGTACCCGAGCGAGGCGGTGCCGTGCCGCAGCCCGAGCCCCGCGAGGGTCTGCTCGACCGCCTTGAGGCCCGCCGCCATGAGGTGCTTGTTCGTCTCCGCGAGCGCGGAGAGCTCACCGGTCACGGTGAGAAGGGCCTGCCGGTGCTCCAGGAGCACCTCGGTCCACGGCGGCTGCGCGGTGCCGGCGAGCTCCTCGAGCGTCGCCCCCGGCTCGAGGTCGAGCTCGCGGGCCACGACGTCCGCGGCGGAGGCCCGCTGCATCTCGACGACCTGCAGCTCCTCGAGGAGCGCCTCGACCTCTCCGGTCGCGGTCGCGAGGAAGCGCGACCGCCCCGCGGCGAGGAGGAGCTGCTCGCACTCCAGCCGGTAGACCAGCTTCTCCAGCAGCTCTCGCTGCCGCCACAGGATCGCGGCGAGGTCGGGCATGCTCATATCCGGCTCCTGGGTGGCTGGCGGGTCGCGGAAGCGACTTCTGTGTTCCCTGTCGGCACCCGGACGGGCGACCTGAGCACTTCACGGCAAACGAATGTGAGCCGTCCGGGTGATTGGGGGGCCCGCGTCGCGCCGGTCGGGTGAGTAGTGCGAAAGGCCGGGCGGGTAACGGCCGACAACGTTTTCGTGTCTGCCCCTGCCCGCACCACCGAGGCCGCGAAGGCCGTCGAAGAGCTGGTGACCTCTCACCTGCCGCTCGTCGGTCACATCGCGCGCGAGGCCGCCGCCCGGCTGCCCCGCCATCTCGACACCGACGACCTCTACGGCGCCGGTGCGCTCGCGCTGGTCCAGGCGGCGCAGTCCTTCGACCCGACGATGGGCGTGCCGTTCGCCCGCTTCGCGGCGACCCGGATCCGGGGCGCGATGATCGACCAGATGCGCCAGCGGGACTGGGCCACGCGCTCGGTCCGCAGCCGGGCGCGTGCGCTCGCGGCGGTCACCGAGGAGCTGACCCGGGCCCTGAGCCGGATGCCCACCGACGCCGAGCTCGCCGCGGCGAGCGGGCTCACCGAGGCCGAGGTGCGCCAGGTGCACGAGGGCACGGACCGGGCCTCCCTGCTGAGCCTCGACCCGCTCGCGTCCGACGACGACGGCCTCGGCGCGCACCTCGTCGACCACTCGCCCCGCCCGGAGGAGGCGCTCGTCGCCGCCGAGCGGGCCGGCTACCTGCGCGACGCGATCGCCGAGCTGCCGGACCGGGTCCGGCTCGTCGTCACCGGCTACTACCTCGAGCACCGGCCGCTCACCGAGCTGGCCGACGAGCTCGGGGTGACCCAGTCCAGGGCGTCCCAGCTGCGGGCGGAGGGCCTCGACCTCCTCAAGGAGGCGTTGTCCAAGCTGCTCTCGGACGACGCCCGCGCGGGCGAGGGCGCGCTCGACGAGCCGGACGGCGTCCGCGCCCGGCGGCGCGACGCCTACGTCGCCGCCGTCGCCAAGCGCTCGACGATCCGCGGCCGCGCCGACGTCCAGGCCTACCTCGACGGCGCCGCCCTCTCCGCCAAGCCGGCCGCCGCCCCGGCGTCCCGCCGCGACCCGCACGCCGCCTACCGAGCCGGCTGACGGCACGTCCCCACACCCCCACCCCCACGCCGTCCTCTGGTGGGTTCAGCACCCAAGAACGCGAGTTCGAGGTGCTTGACCCGCCAGAGGACGGTGACTTTTTGGTGGCAGGGCGAGCTTCCGGGGGTGCTTCACCCCATCGGAGCAGCCCCAGTTCCTCAACAACCGGCAGGGGAGGCCGATAGGTACGTCAGGCCGGTCCACGGACGGACCGGTGCCGGACCCTCTCCAAGGAGGACATCGTGGGTCTTCGTATCAACAACAACATCGCCGCGTTCAACTCGTACCGGAACCTGTCGGTCACCGACGGGCAGATGAGCAAGTCCCTGGAGAAGCTCTCCAGCGGCTTCCGCATCAACCGGGCCGCGGACGACGCGGCCGGTCTGGCGATCTCCGAGGGCCTCCGGGCCCAGATCGGCGGCCTCAAGGTCGCCGTGCGGAACGCCCAGGACGGCATCAGCGTCGTGCAGACCGCTGAAGGTGCGCTCACCGAGACGCACTCGATCCTCCAGCGCATGCGCGACCTGTCCGTCCAGGCGGCCAACGGTGGCGCCCAGAACACCAGCTCGCAGGCCGCGGCTGACGCCGAGTTCCAGGAGCTCAAGAACGAGCTCGACGACATCGCGGGCAAGACCACGTTCAACGGCACCAACCTCCTGGACGGCTCCTCCGCGGGGACGTTCCAGGTCGGCGGTCAGGCGTCCGAGACGCTGACGGTCACGATCGGCACCGCGATGGACTCCACCGGCCTGGCCGTCGACACGAACGACCTCACGTCGACGGCGAACGCCACCACGGCCCTCACGGCCGTGGACGCCGCCATCGCGTCGGTCTCGGACCTTCGGGCCAACCTCGGTGCCTCGCAGAACCGGCTCGAGCACAAGATCAACAACCTCAACGTGACGGTCGAGAACCTGACCGCCTCGGAGAGCCGGATCCGTGACACCGACATGGCGCAGGAGATGGTGGCGTTCACGCGCTCGCAGATCCTGTCCCAGGCCGGTACCGCGATGCTCGCGCAGGCCAACCAGGCTCCGCAGTCGGTCCTCAAGCTGCTGCAGTGAGTCAGAGCCCGTTCCCCGGGCCGGCGCACCCGCGCCGGTCCGGGGGGCGGGCCACCACCGTGTGAGGACCGGGCACCCCCGGCGCACCAGGAAGGAGGCCAGCGATGGCGAACGTCTCGATCTCCGGAGCGGTCTCCGGGCTGGACACGCAGTCCATCATCAACAGCCTGGTCTCCGTCCAGGCCAACCAGCAGACCCTGCTCAAGTCGAAGCAGGCGACGGCGCAGAAGGCCTCGGACGCCTACAAGGCGCTCATGACCTCCCTCGACGCGCTCGCGGCGAAGGCCAAGGCCGTCGCGGACACCAGCGCGTGGAAGGGCCTGACGACGACGTCCTCGTCGTCCGGCGTGACGACGGCCGCGACCGGGACGACGAGCGGAGGGCTGACCTTCGACGTCACCGCCGTCGCCGCCCGGCACGCCCTCGTCTCCGCCGAGACCGTGGGCTCCGGCGCCGCGGTCGTCGCGTCCGGGCCGCTGACCCTGACGAAGTCCGACGGCAGCGTGACGACCATCGAGGTCGGCAACGGCACCCTCGGCGAGGTCGTCAGCGCGATCAACGAGGCGAAGGCGGGCCTGTCGGCCAGCGCCGTGCAGACCGGCCCCGGGCAGTACCGGCTCCAGGTCTCCGCGACGGCCGCCGGCTCCACCTCCGCGTTCACCCTCGACGGGGTCGACGGGTTCAGCGCGATGAACGTCCTCACCCAGGGCACCGACGCGGTGATCCACGTCGGTGACGCCCTGACCGGCTACGACATCACCTCGGCGAGCAACACCTTCACCGACGTCGTCCCGGGCCTGTCCTTCACCGTGAGCAGGGTCGAGAGCGCGGTCACCGTCTCCTCGACGGTCGACGGCAGCGCCGTCGCCACCGACGTCCAGGCCCTCGTCGACAGCGCGAACGCGCTGCTCGCCGACATCGCGAAGCAGACCACGTACGACACGACGACGAAGACCGGCGGCCCGCTCACCGGCTCCTCCTCCGTCCGGAACCTCACGCAGTCGATCATGTCGACCGTCGGCGGGGCCGGTGCGGCGGGGATCTCGCTGACCCGCGACGGCAAGCTGGCGTTCGACAAGGCCGCCTTCACGACGGCCTTCGCCGCCGACCCGGCCGCGGTCGCGGCCCAGTACGGCGCCTCGATCGACTTCGCGCCCGCCGGCGGGGTCACCGGCCGGATCACGCTGGCCCGCGCCGGGGAGAGCGCCGCTCCCGGCACCTACGACGTCGTCGTCTCCACCGCCCCGACCCGCGAGCAGTGGCAGGTGACGAGCACCGGCGGCTCGATCGAGGGCTCGACGCTCGGCCTGACCCGCTCGGACGGCGCGACGTTCTCGTACACCGCAGCCGTCGGCGAGACCCTCGCGGACAGCGTCATCGCCCTCAACGCCCGCCTCTCGGCGGCCGGGTTCGGGGTCGGGGCGACCCTGGACGGCACGAACATCACCCTCACCGCGACCTCCGCCGGCACCGGCGGGGCGTTCCGGGCGACCCTGGACGGCAACGCGCAGACCCTCATCACGGCCGGGGCCGACGTCGCCGGCAGCATCGACGGCGTCGCCGCGACCGGCAGCGGCAGCGTCCTGTCGCTGCCGACGACCGCGACGAGCGGCGCCGCCGGGCTCGCCCTCACCGTCGAGGTCACGACGAACGACGTCGCCCTCACCGGGGGCGGCGTCGGTGCGGTGACGTACAAGCAGGGGGTCGCGCAGCGGCTCGCCACGCTCCTGGGCAACTTCACCGGCAGCGACGGCCTGCTCTCGAGCGCCAAGACCGGCAGCGACTCGACGGTCAAGGACCTGCAGGAGCAGATCGAGAAGTGGGACACCCGGCTGGAGACCTTCCGGGCCACGCTCACCCGCCAGTTCACGGCGATGGAGACCGCGCTCTCGCGGCTCAAGTCCGACACGAGCTTCCTGTCCGCCTACTCCTCGACGGCGTCCACCTCGTCGAGCTCCAGCAGCGGCTGACGGCCCGGAACGACGAGGAGGTGACGATGTCCTACGGTCTCGCGAAGTCGCGCTACACCAGCGACGCCGCCCAGACGGTCTCGCCGGCCCGGCTGCTCACGATGCTCTACGACCGGGTCGTCAACGACCTCGCGACCGCCGAGGAGGCGATGGCCCGCAAGGACGTCGCCACGACCGGCGAGCGGATCGGGCGTGCGCAGGAGATCCTCCTCGAGCTGCACTCCACGCTCGACACCGAGGTGTGGCCCGAGGGCGAGTCCCTGGCCCAGCTGTACATCTGGATCGTCGGCGAGCTCATGCAGGCCCGGTTGAAGCAGTCCCCGCAGCGGGTCGCCGACTGCCGCGCGCTCCTCGAGCCGCTGCGCGACGCCTGGCACGAGGCCGCCCGCGGCACCGCCGGCGCACCGCTCGCGACCGGCATCGACGGCGCGGCGTGAGCTGGCCGGCGTACCTCGCCGGGCTCGAGGCCGTGGTGCAGGCCCTCGAGGCCTCGCTCGACGCCGCCGAGGCGCTCGACCGCACCGACGCCCGCTCCGACCTGTGGATGCCCGCCGTCCCCGACGTCGCGGCACCGCTGCCCGTCGGGCCGCCGCCCGAGGGCTCCCAGGAACGGCGCGAGGCGCTCCTGGAGCGGCTCCTGCTCGTCACCGCACGGCTCGAGCAGCGGCGCGACGACGTCGCCGCGCGCCTCGCCGTGCTCCCGAACCGCCGCCCGCGGACGGCCGAGCGGTACGCCGGCGCGCTAGGGCACGGCCTCGACCTCGTCGGCTGACCGGCCGTCACGGCCCGCCGGGGCCGCCTCCCGCAGCCCGTCGGGCCCCCGCCGCACCACGGCGGGGGCCCGCTCGTCTGTAGCCCGAACGGGGGCCGCGGCACACACGCAGCGCGACGGTCCGCGGGCCGGGCTGGGCCGATCGGAGGGACCCCGGGGCGCACTCCCCCCGACTCCTCAAGGGACCACCCCCCGGCACCGAACCGTAGAGGGAGCGACGGACCGCTCACCACCGCGCAGGGACTGGCGCGCAACGGTTTTCATCGTGCCCCGCCGATGACCCGGCGGCGCGTGCTGGGGGTCCGTACCGATGCTCGAGGACGTGTCGATCGACGCGCTGCAGGCCGCCCTGCGCGGGCTGTCCCAGCGCCAGCAGGCGGTCGGCGACAACATCGCCAACGTCAACACCCCGTACTTCCAGGCCCGCCGCGTCGAGTTCGAGGGCAGCCTGAAGAACGCCCTGGGCGACGGTGCGAACCCGCTGACGGCGTCCCCCACCGTGGTCTGGACCGACGACTCGTCCGGCCTCAACGAGAACAACGTCGACGTCAACGCCGAGACCCTCATCGGGATCAAGACCCAGCTCGCGTACGAGCTGGCGCTGCGGGCGACGGGCGACCGGTTCACCCTCGTCCGCACCGCCGTGAAGGGGGTCTGACGGCCGTGTTCGACGCCCTCGGGATCTCCGGCACCGGGATGGGTGTCCACCAGAAGTGGATGGACGCGCTCTCGGACAACATCGCCAACGTCAACACCGTGCGGCCCACGAGCGAGAGCGCCTTCCGGGCCCGGTGGGTCGTCGCGCAGTCGATCGAGGACGGCGGCACCGGCCGCGGCGTGCAGGTCGCGGGCATCGAGCTCGGCAGCGCCGCGGGCCGGCTCGTCTACAGCCCCGACCACCCGCTCGCGGACGCCAAGGGCTACGTGCGGATGCCCGACATCGACATGGCCGAGCAGATGAGCGACCTCATCCTCGCCCAGCGCGGCTACCAGATGAACATCGCCAGCCTGGACCGGGTGCGCGCCAGCTACCAGGCCGCGATCCAGATGGGTCGTGGCTGATGGCGGTCACCGGGGTGGGGGCGGTGAACCTCGGCCAGCTCGCGCAGCTGTACCGCGCGCAGGTCCAGGGCGCGACCGGTGCGACGGGGACCGCCGCGGCCGCCGGCACCGACGCGGCCGCCGCGACCCGCGGCGCCGACTTCGGCAACGTCGTGAAGAACGGCCTGTCGAACCTCGAAGGGCTCGACCGGACCGCGCAGACGAAGGCCGTCGAGGCCGCGACCGGTGACCTCACCGACGTCCACGACTACGTCATCGCCGCGACGAAGGCCCAGACGGCCACCGAGCTCACGACGACCGTCCGCAACAAGGCCCTCGAGGCCTTCAACGAGATCATGAGGATGCCGCTGTGAACCGGATGTCGGCGACGCTGGGTCGCGCCAAGGGTCTGCTCGCCGGCTTCACGCCCGGCCAGCGCGGCGTCATCATCGTCGCGACGCTCGGCCTGCTCCTCGGGGTCTTCGCGCTGAGCCGCTGGGCGGCGCAGCCGACGTGGACCCCGCTGTACAGCGGCCTGTCCGCGAAGGACACGAGCAAGATCGTCGAGCAGCTGACCACCGACGGCGTGAAGTACCAGCTGAGCAACGGCGGCGGGACGATCCTCGTGCCGCAGTCCCAGGTCTACGACCTGCGGGTGGTGATGGCCGGCAAGGACCTGCCGTCCTCGGACTCCGACGGCTACTCGATCCTCGACAACCAGGGCATGACCGCGACCGACCTGCAGCAGAACACCGCCGTCAAGCGCGCGACCGAGGCGGAGCTCGTCAAGACCCTCGAGGCGATGGACGGCATCGAGGGCGCCCGCGTGTCGCTGGCCATCCCGGAGAAGAGCGTCTTCACGACCGAGCAGGACAAGACGACGGCGTCCGTGACGCTCATGCTCGGCACCGGTATCGACCTCAGCGACGAGCAGGTCTCCTCGATCACCCACATCGTCGGCGGCGCCGTCCCCGGCCTCGACCCGGACAACGTCAACGTCTCCGACACCGCGGGCCGGCTGCTCTCCGCCCCCGGGCTGGGCACCGCCGGGGTCGGCCGCGCCGCGAGCCGCAACGACGAGCAGACCGCGATGTACGAGGACCGGCTGAGCAGCTCGGTGCAGCAGATGCTCGACCGCGTGCTCGGCGCCGGCAAGGCCGTCGTCCGGGTCAACGCCCAGCTCGACTACGACACCCGGGACACGACGAGCGAGCGGTACGTGCAGGAGTCCCCGAGCCTGCAGCCGCTCTCCGAGGCCACCGCGAAGGAGTGGTACGGCAACGGCGCGGGCGGCACCGGCGGCAACCTCGGCGGCGCCTTCCCGACCCTCACGCCGACCGGCGCGGCGGCGAGCGGTGCGCAGTACGTCAAGGAGAACCGCACCGTCGACAACGCGATCGGCAAGGTCGTCGAGCGCGCCCAGGCCGCACCCGGGTCGGTGGAGCGGCTCACGGTCGCCGTCGTCCTCGACCAGAAGACGGCCGGCTCGGTGACCCCGGCGCAGGTGCAGGCGCTCGTCTCCAACGCCGTCGGGCTCGACCCGCGCCGCGGCGACGCCGTCCAGGTCTCCGCCCTGCCCTTCGACCAGACGACCGCGGCCGCGGCGGCCAAGGAGCTCGCCGCGCAGCAGAAGGCCGAGCGGACGGCCGGCTACATCGACCTCGGCAAGAAGGCCGGCATCGGTCTCATGGTCGTCATCGCGCTCTTCCTGCTGACCCGGCGCGGCAAGTCCGCCCCGGTCGTCGAGGCGGTCGCGACCGACCTGCCCGACCAGGGCCTGCTCGGTGCCGCGAACGGCGCCGGGCTGCCCGGCGGCAGCATGGGCGCCATCACGGCCACCGTCGAGGACGACGAGGAGGCGGCCGCCGAGGCGGCCTTCGACCGGGACCGGATGCGTGACGAGGTCGCCGCGCTCGTGGACAACCAGCCCGACGAGATGGCCGCGGTCATCCAGGGCTGGCTCTCGGAGCGGAAGTGACCGTCATGACGACCGGGGCGCTGCCCGGGATCCGCAAGGCCGCCGTGCTCATGGTGCAGCTCGGCCGGGACCGCGCGGCCAAGGTCATGGCCAAGCTCCCCGAGCCGATGGTCGAGGAGCTCACGGCCGAGATCGTCCGCCTCCAGCAGGTCACGTCGGCCGAGGCCGCGGCGGTGCTCTCCGAGACGCACAACACGTTGTTCTCCGCGGAGAACAACGGTCGCGGCGGCCTCGACCTCGCCAAGGAGCTGCTCGCGCAGAGCGTCGGCGCCGAGCGCGCCGAGGGGA
>JACRAB010000173.1 GCA_016213575.1 Actinomycetota bacterium | reverse complement strand
GGCGCGGGCGGGTGCCGAGGCGCCGGTCGCGCTCGACGGGCGCCGCGACCGCGCCGTCCGGGCACGGCCGCCCGCCGGCGGCCCGCGCCGTCCGAGGCTCACCGGAGCGCTCGCCGCCTCGCTCGCGGCGGCGTCCGTCCTCGGCGTGCTCGTCGTGAGCCAGGTGGTGACCCGCCCCCAGGACACCACCATCCCCGCGACGGCGGTGTCCGGGCCGCCGAGCGACGGCCCGACGTCCGCGGCACCTGCGACGTCGACGACGTCGCCCGACGACACGCCGTCGACTGCGCTCGGCTCCGCCGCCTCGACGAGCCGGCGTCCGTCGTCCGGCAGCACGTCGGCCGGCGACCCGTCGCCGGACGGCAGCGGCTCCCCGGCCTCGCGCCCCGCCGGCCGTCCGACGTCCCGCGCCCCCGCGCTGCCCGGGTTCCCGGCGCCGCAACCCGCGGCGCTCGGGTCGGGCGACCGGTCGGTGACGCTGACGACCGACGTCCTGGCGGACTGGGTCGCGGTCGGCACCCGCGGCGACGGCAAGCAGGTCCGCGCCAAGCGGCCCCAGTACGGCGGCCGGTTCGAGGTCACCGCGCCGCCCGGCTCGGTCGTGACGGCGTCCCCGCTGCTCGTGTCGTGGTCCGACGGCTTCCCGGAGCAGTCCCGTACCGGCGCCACGACGTGGCTGCAGGGCACGCGGGGCGGCGCCTGGATCATCACCGTCGACCGCGTCGACGTGCCGCGGCGGCTCGTCGTCCGGGCCGGCGGGTCGTCGTCCGGGCTCCGCGTCGACGTCACGGCACCCGGCCGGCAGTCCGGGCGCTGGGTGCTCGGCGACAACCCGGCCGGGCCGGGGCCGTTCACGGTCGCCCTCGAGGTGCCGGGCGGGGCCGGACCGGTCACCGTGACCCTGACCCCGGCCGACCAGGACGGCCTCGCCGTCTCCGCCGTGACCCTCCAGCGCATGTAGCGCAGGGTCCGGCCACAGACCGCCGGTGCCCGACGGGGGCCGCCACCCCCGCCGGGCACCGGCGCCCGATCTGACAGGCTCTGCGGATGGCAGACGTCGAGATCACGTCGGTGGACCACGGCTGGTTCGTCCGGCCTGCCGAGGAGACCGCGGACGGCCTCCCGCGCGTCGTCCCGCTCCGCGGCTACGTCGTCCGGCACCCGCGCGGGGTGCTCCTGCTCGACACCGGCATCGGCACCCACCCCGAGACCGACGCGCACTACCGCCCGCGCAAGCACGGGATCGACGTCGCACTCGCCGGCGTCGGGCTGCGTGTCGAGGACGTCGACGTCGTCGTCAACTGCCACCTCCACTTCGACCACTGCGGCGGCAACCCGGCGTTCACGGCGGCACCGGTCGTCGTCCAGGCCGTCGAGCTCGCGGCCGCCCGCGAGGCCGACTACACGCTGCCCGGGCTCGTCGACGCGCCCGGCGGCCGGTACGACGTCGTCGACGGCGACGCCGAGATCTGGCCCGGTGTCACCGTCGTCCCGACCCCCGGGCACACCGCAGGGCACCAGTCGGTCGTCGTCCGGGACGGTGACGGCACGGTGACCGTGCTCGCCGGGCAGAGCCACGAGACGGCGTCCGACTTCGCCGCCGACGCGCTCGCGCTCGCGGCCGCCGCTGACCCGGGCCGGGACGGCGGCCCGCTGCCGGTGCCCGCGGCCTGGGTGGCCCGGCTGCTCGCGCTCGACCCGCGCGTCGTGCGGTTCGCCCACGACGAGGCGGTGTGGGTGCCCCGGTAGCCGTCGGCCGCGGTGAGGGCGCGGTGCGGAGGCTGCCGCGCGTCGCCCTGCGAGGCCCCCGCGCCCTGGCACGATCACCGCGTGACCGTGACCGATCTGCTCGGCTGGGCCGGCTCGGCCCTGCTCGTCTACTCGCTGCTCCAGGCCCGCGTGCTGCGGTTCCGGCTGCTCAACCTCGCGGCGTCCCTCGTGCTCGTCGTGTTCAACGCCGTCATCGCCGTGTGGCCGATGGTCGCGATGAACGTCGTCATCGCGGTCATCAACGTGTGGCACACGGCACGGCTGCTGCGGACCCGGCACGACGACCTGCACTACGAGGTCGTGCCGATCACCGCGGACGAGCCCTACCTGCGGTACGTCGTCGACCGGCACCGCGCCGACATCGAGCGGTTCAACCCCGACCTCGACCTCGCCGGGCACCTGACCGCCCCGGGCGCGGGGGCCCTGGCCTTCCTCGTGCTGGCGGACGGCGAGACGGTCGGCGTCGTCCTCGCGCACGGCACGGGCACACCGGGGGAGGCGCAGGTCGACCTCGACTACGTGCTGCCGCGGTTCCGCGACTTCACGCCCGGCGAGTTCGTCTACCGGGCCGGCGGGCCGTTCAGTCGCAGCGGCGTCGACCGGGTCCTCGCGCCGCCACGGATGCTCGGCGCCGAGCGCTACCTGCGCGACGTCGGCTTCCGGCCGGACGGCGGGGCGCTCGTCCTGGAGCTCACCGCGGGTGCGGGGCCGGCAGCAGGTCCAGGAGCGCCCGCGGCCCGGTGACGAGGCTGCCGGCGGGGAGCCGCTCGCGCAGGCCGCGGTCCGCGGTGGCGACGAGTGGCACGGCCTCCGTGGGTGGCGCGAGCACCGCGGTCGCGACCTCGACGACGGCGGAGTCTCCGTCGTGCGCGGCGAGCACGACCTCGACCGCCGCCCGGACGTCGTCCGGCAGCGTCAGCGCCCGGGCCCGGCCCTCGACGACCGCGACGACCCGATCGACGAGCACGGCCGCGCCGTCCGGTCCGAGCGGGACCCGTTGCCCCGCAAGGGGGACCAGCGACGTCACGAGCCGTGCCGCGGCCCCGGCCCGGTCCTTCCACCAGCCGTCCGGCCGCGAGCCCATGACGTTGGCGACGTCCACGACGAGCACGACCGACGTCATGCCGGCGAGGTTACCGAAGGCTCGATCGCCCCGTATCCGTATCTCTTCTCGAAACACTAGAAAGCCCCAGACGCCCCGATCCAGGGGGTGCGACCTGGGCGCGACACGACATAAGCGACTCTTCGTCAATCTGCGGTCCGCGCAATACAGCCGGATACCGTCGAAGCCATGGACCCGGTCCGCAACCCGTACGCGCCCGGCGCCGGCCAGCGCCCGCCGGAGCTCGCCGGCCGGGACGTCGAGCTCGAGGCCTTCGACGTCGTCCTCGAGCGGATCGCCCGCGGCCGCCCGGAGCGCAGCATCGTGCTCACCGGGCTGCGCGGCGTCGGCAAGACGGTGCTCCTCAACGCGCTCCGGTCGGCCGCGGTCCGGCGCGGCTGGGGCACCGGCAAGCTCGAGGCGCGCCCCGACCAGCCGCTGCGGCGTCCGCTCGCCGCCGCCCTGCACCTCGCCGTCCGCGAGCTGGGGACGGCGCACGCGGGGGAGAGCGAGTACGTCCTCGGGGTGCTCAAGTCGTTCGCGCAGCGCGAGGACGGCGTCCGCGCCACGGCCGCCGGGCCGCGCAAGGCCGCCGCTGGCCGGCTGCGCGACCGCTGGCAGCCGGGCATCGACGTCGCGGCGGTGCCGGGCCGGGCCGACTCCGGCGACATCGAGATCGACCTCGTCGAGCTGCTCACGGACGTCGGCGGGCTCGCCGCCGACGCCGGCCGCGGGAACGCCGTCTTCGTCGACGAGATGCAGGACCTCGGCCCGGACGACGTCTCGGCGCTGTGCGCGGCGTGCCACGAGCTGAGCCAGACCGGACTGCCGCTCGTCGTCGTCGGCGCCGGGCTGCCGCACCTGCCGGCGGTGCTCTCGGCGAGCAAGTCCTACTCCGAGAGGCTGTTCCGGTACCAGCGGATCGACCGGCTCGACCGCTCCGCCGCCGACCGCGCGCTCGAGGCGCCCGCGAAGGACGAGGACGCCGAGTTCACCACCGAGGCCCTCGACGCGCTCTACGCCTCGACCACCGGGTACCCGTACTTCGTCCAGGCCTACGGCAAGGTCGCCTGGGACGTCGCGCCGCGCAGCCCGATCACCGCGGACGACGTCCGGGTCGCGGCGCCGGAGGCCGAGGCCGAGCTCGCCGTCGGCTTCTTCGGCTCGCGCTACGAGCGGGCCACCCCCGCCGAGCGGGAGTACCTGCGCGCGATGGCCGATCTTGCCGCGTCCGTCGAGGACGGCGAGGCCGACCCGCACGCCGGCGTGCCGACGTCCGCGATCGCCGAGCACCTCGGCCGCAAGGCGCAGTCGCTGTCGCCGGCCCGGGATGCCCTGATCAAGAAGGGGTTGGTCTACAGCGGCGAGCGCGGCCGGATCGCCTTCACCGTGCCGCACTTCGGTCGCTACCTGCGCCGGCACGGCGCGGAGTGACGTCCGGGGCGACCGGCTGGACGACGCGCGTCGTCGCCTTCGCCGTCGTCCGCGTCCGATGATCGTGTCGGTGTCGCGCTCTACGATGGCGCGTGGTGAGGGCATCAGTCAGCGGTCGTGATCGTGGAGAGGGGACGCCGTGAGCCACACGTGGCCGGACCACCTTCTGAGCCTCGCGGAGTGGAACGAGCTTCCGCAGGACGCGAGCCACCGCCTGGAGCTCGTCGAAGGGGTGCTCCTCGTGGTTCCACGCCCCACCGCACTGCACCAGCTCGTCGTGCCGGAGCTGTGCGTGCTCATCAACCGGCAGCTCCCTCGTGAACTGCGCGCGGTGGTCGACCTCGAGGTCGTCGTCCGTCCCGACCGTGGGCCGCGGGAACGGGCGACGGTCCGCGCACCCGACATCGTCGTCCTCCCGACGGAGCGCGTCCTGGCGGGGGCCGCGCGCGTCGACGCCGCTGAGGTCCGGCTCGCCGTGGAGATCCATTCGCCGGGGACCGTCGTGACGGACAAGGTCACGAAGATGTTCGAGTACGCCGATGCAGGGATCCCCGGCTACTGGCTCGTCGACATCGACCCGCCGATGACGGTCACCGCCCACGTCCTGGTGGACGGTGAGTACGAGGTGACCGCGGACACCGACGGCCGGCTCGACGTCCTCACCCCGCTGGCCCTGAGCCTTGACGTCCGGACACTGACCGGCCTGTAGCCCCGGACTCCCACCAGGGCAGGGGTGACGACCCGACGGACCCGACGGACGGAGCGCGCGCGATGGCGTACGACGAGGAGCTCGCGAACCGGCTCCGGGAGCGGCTGCAGGACGTCGACGGGCTCACCGAGCAGCGGATGTTCGGCGGCCTCGCGTTCCTCGTGCACGGGAACATGGCCGTCGCCGCGAGCTCGACCGGCGGGCTGCTGCTGCGCGTCGACCCGGCGCTCACACCGTCGCTCGTCGAGGACCCGCACGCCGAGCGGTTCGTCATGCGAGAGCGCGCGATGAACGGCTGGCTGCGCGTCGACCCGGACGGCGTGACGACCGACGAGGACCTCGACCGCTGGGTGTCGCTCGGCGTCGCGTACGCGGAGTCGTTGCCGTCGAAGCACTGACGTCGCTGTCGGCGCCGCCGCCTAGCATGGGAGCCGCGGTAGGGGTCCGTCAGCGGTCGTCGTGCAAGGAGGTGCCCGTGAGTCTCACCTGGCCCGATCATCTGCTGAGCCTGACCGAGTGGAGCGAGCTGCCCCAGGACACGAGCCACCGCCTGGAGCTCGTCGAGGGAGTTCTCCTCGTGGTCCCCCGTCCCACCGCCCTGCACCAGCGGGCCGCCGCCAGGCTCGCCACCCTGCTCGACGACCGTCTCCCGCACGACCTCTGCGCGCTCGTGGACGTCGAGGTCGTCGTCGAGGCGGGTGCCGGCGGTGGGCCGGCAACCGTGCGCGCGCCCGACGTCGTCGTCGTCCCGTCGGCGCTCGTTGCGCAGAACCCGGCCCGCTTCGACGCCGCGGACGTCGTCCTCGTCGTCGAGATCGAGTCTCCCGGCACGGTCGGGACGGACCGTGTGACGAAGGCGGTCGAGTACGCAGGCGCGGGGATCGACGGGTACTGGCTCCTCGACCTCGTGCAGCCGGTCACGCTCACCGCGCTCACGCTGGTCGACGGCGAGTACGAGCTCGTCGGCGAGACGACCGGGCGGATCGACCTGCTCACCCCGGTGCCGCTCACCGTGGACGTCAGCGGTCTCGCGGTGCGGTGATCCCCGCCGTCAGGGCAGCCGGTACACCGAGACGTGCGACGGCGAGCCGGCGGTGAACGGCGTGCCGGACCAGTCGGCGTGCCGGGACTCCAGGGTGAACCCGGCGAGCCGGCCCATGAGGTCGAGCTCGGCGGGCCAGACGTACCGGTGCGGGCTGCGGTCGAGGCGGGCCTCCCGGCCGGCGCCGAAGGTCACGTGGTGCGAGACGACGTGCTGGTGCAGCACGTCGTAGGTGTCGAAGAGGACGTAGCCGGGCTCGACGATGCCGACGGTCGCCTCCTTCCCCGGCGGGAGCGACCGCAGCTCGGGGACCCACAGCTCGACGACGAAGCGGCCGCCCGGCAGCAGGTGCCGGGCCGCGTTGCGGAAGCACTCGACCTGCTCGTCCTGGGTGAGCAGGTTCGAGATCGTGTTGAAGACGAGGTACACGAGCGCGAACCGGCCCGGGGCGCGGGTGGTCGCCATGTCGCCGAGGACGACGGGGACGGTGCGCTCGTCGACCTTCGTCCGGAGCATCTCGACCATCGGTGCCGACAGCTCGATGCCCGTCACCGGGACGCCGCGGCCCGCGAGCGGGACGGCGATCCGCCCGGTGCCGATCGCCAGCTCGAGCGCCGGCCCGTCCCCGGCGAGCGCGACGAGCCGGTCGACCACCGGGTCGACCACCTCGGGGGCGAACATGCCCGTGCCCGGGGTGTCGTAGCGGCAGGCGGTCTCGGCGTCCCAGAGGTCCTCGCGGCGGATGTCCGGCGGCAGCATCCCGCCGATGCTGTCGCCCCGGCGGCCGTCCGGTCCACGGCTTTTCGACCCGGGCGCCCGTCGCGCGCGTCCGCCGTCCGGGTGTCGCCGGACTGTGAACGCACGGCGAAATGTCCGTGTCGACCCTTGATCGACGGCTGGGACCGGAGAAGAGTGAGGATCCGAGGTTGAACTCTCAACAGAAATGGTTTACGGTTCAATCGTTGAGTTCGCAAGAACCACGCGGACCGCCGCCAGCCTCTCGCAGACCAGTACACCGAGCATCACCCGGACATCGACCCAGGAGACAGATCATGAGCGCGTTCCCCGCCGACCTCACCGGCACGTGGACCATCGACGAGGGCCACAGCACCGTCGGCTTCGCCGTCAAGCACGCGGTCGTCGCGACGACCCGCGGCAAGTTCACGTCCTACTCCGGTGGCGCGACGATCGACGCCGAGAGCCCCGAGTCCTCGTCGATCTGGGTCGAGATCGACGCCGCCTCGGTCGACACCGGCAACGAGCAGCGTGACGGCCACCTGAAGAGCGCGGACTTCTGGAACGCCGAGGAGAACCCGAAGATCACGTACAAGAGCACGTCGGTGAAGGTCGCGGGCGACGAGGTCGTCACGACGGGCGACCTGACGATCGGCGGCAAGACGAACTCGGTCGACATCACGTGGGAGTTCGGCGGCGTCGCGAAGGACCCGTGGGGCAACGTGAAGGCGGGCTTCGAGGGCACCGCGACCATCAACCGCTCCGACTGGGGCATCACCTGGAACGCCGCGCTCGAGACCGGCGGCTTCCTCATCGCCGACAAGGTCAAGCTCGTCCTCGAGATCGAGGCCGGCAAGCAGGCCTGACCCACGCCCGTCCGACGACGCCCCCGCCGCGCCCGCGGCAGGGGCGTCGTCGCGTTCTGCGGCCCCGCTGAACCCCCTCTGAGGGACATCACCGTGCGATGTGACGGCGAACTACCTCAGAGGGGCGGACGGCGTCCGCAGCCGGCGCGCGGCGACGACCGAGCCGAGGCCGACGACCACCGCGACGCCGAACGCGGCGAGGTACGGGGCGGGGCCGGCCGGGTCGTCCGGGCCGAGGCCGCGCGGGAGCAGCGCGGCGAACACCGCGCCGGCGGCCGCGAGCGCGACGGCCGTCGTCAGTGCCTCGCTCGTCGTGAGGTCGGCGCTCGCCCCGCCCCGGCGCTCGGGTGCAGCGAGGTGCAGCGTGAGCAGCGACGTCGAGGCGTAGGCCAGGCCCATCCCGGCGCCCGCGAACGCCCAGGCGAGGACGGCGAGCCAGCCCGGAGCGCCGGGCAGGGCGCAGGTCAGGGCGACGACGAGGCCGACGGCGACGCTCACCGACCCGGTCCGGGCGAAGCCGTAGCGCCGGTCGACCTCGGGCACCCGCCCCTGCCGGAACGAGAACGCCGCCCAGGTCACCGCGCCCACCGTGAGCGCGAGACCGGCCCGGGTCGGCGACCAGCCGTGCTCGCGGACGAGCACGAGCGGCACGAACGTCTCGCCCGCGGCGAACCCGGCGGCGATGAGCCCGCGCAGCGCGACGACCGACGGGACGCCCCGCACGAGCCGGAACGTGCCGGCAGGCAGCATCCGGACGGCGGCCGCGAGCACGACGACGAGCGCCACGACCGCGCCCGCCCGCCACGGTGCGGAGTCCCGGCTGCCGGCGAGCTGCAGCACCGTCGCGCCGGTCCCGGCGACGGTCGCGAGCACGATCCGGCGGCCGACCCCCTCGGGCCGGCCGGGGGTGGCCTCCCGGTCGCCGTCCGTCCGGTCGCCGTCCGCCGGGTCCGCCGCGGCGCGGTCGTCGTCCGGCGCCCGGTCCCGCACCGTGACGAGCGTCAGCACGGCCCCCGGGATCGCGATCGCCGGCACGAGCAGGAACACCGAGCGCCAGCCCCACAGGTGCAGCATGAGCCCGGCGAGCGAGGGCCCGACGAGCCCCGGCACGACCCAGGCGGCCGAGAACGCGGCGAGCACCTTCGGCCGGGCCGGCTCGGGGACGCTCGTGCCGAGCATCGCGTAGAGCGCGACGATGAGCATGCCGCCGCCGAGCCCCTGCAGCGCCCGGGCCGCGACGAAGACCGTCATGGTCGGCGCGAGCCCCGCGAGGAGCAGCCCCGCGGTGAACAGCGCGACCGCCGCGAGGATCGGCCGCCGCGGGCCGCGCGCGTCGGCCCAGGCCCCGCAGACCGCCATCCCGACGACCGACGTCGCGACGGTCGCGCCGAACCCGAGGGCGTAGAGCGGCAGCCCGTCGAGCGCCGCGGCGACCGCCGGCATGACCGTGCTCACCGCGAGCGACTCGAAGGCGATGAGCGACACGAGGGCCACGGCGCCCACGGTGAGCAGCCGGACCCGCCGGCTCTCGGCCGGCGACAGCGGCGCGGTGGACGGCGCGGTCGACGGTGCGGGGGACGGCGCGGCCGGCGCGGGCTCGGTCAGTGGTTCGGAGGACACGTCGAGGACGCTAGGACCTCACGTGCGCTGCTTGTCCACCGGCCGCGGCCGTGCGGGCCTCGTGGTCGAGCAGCAGCCGCTTGGCATCGAGCCCGCCGGCGTACCCGGTGAGCGCCCCGGACGCCGCGACGACCCGGTGGCACGGCAGGACGACGCACAGCGGGTTCGCGCCGAGCGCGGCCCCGACGGCGCGGGACGCCGTCGGGCGGCCGATCGTCGTCGCGAGCGCCCCGTAGGAGGCGGTCGTCCCGTACCGGACCCCGGTGAGCACCTCGAGAACCGAGCGCTGGAACGGGGTCGCGAGCACCGGGTCGACGGGCAGGTCGAAGTCCCGGCGGCGGCCGCCGAGGTAGTCGTCGAGCTCGCGCCGGACGGCGTCCAGGGCCCGGCCGCCGCGCAGCACCCGCGGCGAGACCCGGGCGGCGAGCCGGGCGAGCACCGCGTCGGCAGCCGCGTCGTCCGGGGCGTAGGTCGTCGCGAGCAGCGTGCCGTCGTGGTGCGCGGCGAAGAGCATCCGGCCGAGCGGGGTGTCGTCGACGACGTACGCGACGTCGCCGCCGGTGAGCGTCGGGCGGCGGACGGTCGGCTCGTAGCCGCGCAGGGCGAGCTCGAGCGGGTCTGTCATCCGGTCGCCGTCCCGGTCGGACGGGCGGCCGGCACGGGCGGGGCGAACAGG
>JACRAB010000172.1 GCA_016213575.1 Actinomycetota bacterium | reverse complement strand
GTTCTCGACGTCGACGGAGACGATCTGCTTCATCGGCGAGCCGTCGAGCACGACGGAGTTCTCGACGACCGTCTCCAGGCCGCCCTCGGGCGCCGACCGCCCGGTGCGCGGGACGACGTTGACGCCGTGCGCGTCCGCGAAGGCGAGCACCGCCGCGACGTCCGCCGTCGACGTCGCCATGACGACGGCGGCCGGCGGCGGCTGGGTCCAGACGCCGCAGATGTCCTCGTACTTGCGGAAGCGGTCGACGCTGCTGCGGCGCAGCTCCTCGGGGTCGGTGACGACCTTGTCGGCGCCGACGAGGCCGACGAGGCCGGCGACGACCGCCTCCCGGGTGAGCGTGCTGGGCGACATGACGGAACCCTTCAGTGGAAGATCTCGTAGCTGCGGGCCAGGACAGGGTCGGTGCCGGTGCGGATCGAGCCGTGGATCTCGCGCAGCCGCTCGTACAGCTCCACGACGTCGGGGCGCGGGTCGGCCTGCGGCCCGGGCCGCACCATCCGGGCCGCAGCGGTCGCGACGTCGGGCGCGAGGCCGGCGCCGACCGCGGCGCAGATCGCGGCGCCGAGGCTCGCGGCGCTGCTCACCGCGGGCCGGGCGACCGGCATCCCGAGCGCGTCGGCGAAGACCTGCAGCGTCAGCGCGCTCGCGGCCCCGCCGCCGGAGACGACGGCGTGGGACGGTGTCAGGCGCAGCTCGGCGTACATCGCGTCGAGGCAGGTGCGCATCGTGAGTGCCAGGCCCTCGACGACGGAGCGGTACAGGTGCGGCCAGCCGTGCCGGCCGTCGAAACCGAGCATGACGCCCTTGCGGTACGGGGCGTCCGTCGGGGCGAGCCAGTCGAGGACGGTCATGAGACCGTCGCTGCCGGGCGGCACCCGCTCGGCCGCGGCGTTCATGACGTCCTCGGGCGCGACGCCCTCGGCGGCCGCCCGGGTCGCCAGCTCGGCGCCGAGCAGGTCCCGCAGCCAGCTCACCGTCCACATCCCGCGCCGTACGCCGTGGCTCTCGAAGAGGTACCGGCCGGGGACGCACGCGAAGTTCGTCCAGGCGTCCTGCAGGTCGGGGGCCCAGCGGTCGCCGACGACCATCCCCGCGACGTACGTGCCGAGCGAGACGAGGACGCCGCCGGAGTCGACGAGCCCGCACCCGAGCGCCTCGACCGCCTTGTCGTTCGCGGTCGCGACGACGGGGACGCCGGCCGGCAGCCCGGTCGCGGCCGCGGCGGCGGCGGTCAGGGTGCCGAGCACCTCGCCGGGGGCGTCGAGGTCGAAGAGCATGTCGCGACGGACGTCGGTGCCCGGGTAGCCGCCGTCCGGCCCGGGCGGCAGCCAGTCCAGCGCGGCGCCGTCGAACGGCCACTGCCCGGCGTAGTTCGCCTGGGTGTCGACGAACGCGCCGGTGAGCCGGTGCCCGACGTACCCGGACGACGCGGTCACCCAGGCGACCGAGGGGTCGACGTGCTCGTACGGCCGGGACACCCGGGCGTCCATCCAGCTGAGGACCGGGCCCGCGAGCGAGCCGTCGGCGTGCAGCATCGCCCGGCAGAACCGGATCGTGCACAGGCCGACGGCGGCGATGTCGCGCGGGTCGCCGGGGAAGGCCGCCATCGCCTGCCGGCAGGCGCCGACGAGCGAGTCCCACAGGTCGTCGTCCGGGTGCTCGACGACGCCCGGCGCCGGAGTCGCGTTGGGCCGCAACGGGACCCGGCCCTCGCAGACCGGAAGCCCGGTCTCGTCGTAGACGACGACCTTGGTGCTCTGCGAACCGCCGTCGATGCCGACGAGGTACCTCATCGGACGAGGTACCCGCCGTCGACGACGAGCAGGTGGCCGTTGACGTAGTCCGACGCGCGCCCGGCGAGGAAGACCAGCGCGCCCATGAGGTCCTGCGCCTCGCCCCAGCGCCCGGCCGGGATGTGCTCGAGGACGCGCCGGTTCGCGTCCGGGTCGGACCGGGTCTTCGCGGTGATGTCGGTGGCGTAGTAGCCGGGCGCGATCCCGTTGACCTGGATGTTGTGCTGCGCGAGCTCGTCGCAGTACGCCTTGGTGAACCCGGCGAGGCCGTGCTTGGTCGCCGCGTAGGCCGGCGACCACTGCCCGCCGAGGTAGGAGAAGAGCGAGCAGACGTTGACGATCTTCCCCGACCCCTGGGCGACCATGTGCCGGGCGGCCTCGTGGCTCAGCTCGAACGGCGCCGTGAGGTTCACCGCGACCATCGGGTCCCACAGCTCGCGGCCGAACTCGTCGACCGCCGCGATGTGGCAGATGCCCGCGCTGTTGACGAGGACGTCGATGCCGCCGAGGGTCTCGACGCACGCCTCGACGATGCGCCGGGGCGCACCGGGCGCGGTGACGTCGACGGCCATGAACTCCATCCGGCGCCCGACCGCCTCGACCTGGGCGCGCGTCGTCCCGTCGTCGTCCGCGAGCCCCGGGACGAGGACGTCGGCCCCGGCCGTCGCGAGCGCGAGCGTGAAGGCCCTCCCGAGCCCGGTGTTGCCCCCGGTGACGACGGCCCGCTTCCCCTCGAGGGAGAAGAAGTCCATCGAGAAGTCGGTGATCTCCACGCGCCTGCCGCCCTCGTTCCGCTCAGCCGTCCCGGTCGCGGTCAGTCGCCGAGCTCGGTGCGGCGCCGGTTCACGAACGCGAGCAGTTCGTCGTGGACCGACGCGTCCATGGCCGGGAGCTCGTACTTCTCGACGACGTCGCGCCAGATCTCACCGGCCCGGGTCGCGGTGTCCCGGCCGCCCTTGCTGACCCAGCGCTCGAAGTTCTCCGTCGAGGAGAGCATCGGCCGGTAGAAGCACGTGCGGAAGCGGGTCATCGTGTGCGCGGCCCCGAGGAAGTGGCCGCCGTGCCGGACCTCGTCGTGCGCCTCGAACGCGAGCGCGTCCTCGTCGACGACGAGCGGCGAGAACTGCTCGCGGAGCACCCGGAGCAGCTCGACGTCCATGACGAGCTTGTCCGGTGACGAGACGAGCCCGGACTCCAGCCAGCCGGCGGACTGGACGACGAGGTTGGCCCCCGCCTGGAAGGCCGCCAGGAGCGTGTTGAAGGCCTCGTAGGCGGCCTGGGCGTCCAGGGTCTGGCTCGAGGGGAGGCCGCCGCCGCCGGCCCGCCAGGGCAGCCCGTAGCGGCGGGCGATCTGCCCGGAGGCGTACAGGCCCTTCGCCGACTCCGGGCCACCGAAGGCGGGCGAGCCGGACTGCATGTCGGTCGTCGAGAGGAACGACCCCATGACGGCGGGCGTCCCGGGGCGCACGAGCTGCATGAGCGCGATGCCCGCGAGTGACTCGGCGGTCTGCTGGGCGAGCGCCGAGACGGTGCTCACCGGGGCCATCGCCCCCATGAGGAGGAACGGGGTGACGACGACGCCCTGCCCGGCCTCGGCGTAGCGCAGCAGCGCCTCGAGCATCCGGTCGTCGTAGCGCAGCGGGGAGTTCACGTTGACGATCGTCATGATCGACGTCGTCGGGCGGCCGTCATCGCCGGCGGGCACGAACAGGTCGTGCCCGCGGTGCACGATCCGGGCGGCCTCGATGGAGTCCAGCGCGTTCGCGTTCGACAGGGCCGACCCGAAGATCGGCTTGTCGGTGAGGGTGAAGCTCGCGTAGAGCATGTCGAGGTGCCGGGAGTCGAGCGGCCGGTCGTTCGGCTCGATCATCGGCATGGTCGCCATGTCGAGCTGCGGGAACGACTGCACGAGCTTGGCCATGAGCTCGTAGTCCGACAGGGTGCCGTCGCGGCGCTCGTCGCCCGTCCGGAAGAACGGCGGGCCGGAGACGCACGGAAAGACCATGTTCCGCCCGCCGAGCACGACCGAGTGCTCCGGGTTGCGCGCACGCAGGTGGAACTCGCTCGGGGCCTTCGCGACCATCTCGAGGACGAACTCGGGGTCGAGGTGGACGACGCTGTCCTCGACCTTCTGCCCCGCGGCCCGGAACAGCTCGAGCGCCTCCTCGTGGAGGAACTCGATGCCGATCTCGCTGACGAGCCGCTTCCAGCCCCGCTCGATCGTCTCCAGGCCCTCCGGCGAGATGATCTCGTAGTAGGGCATGTCGTTGCGGAACACGTCGGTTCCTCCAGTCGTCGCAGGGCCCCGCCCCATGGTCGGGAGCGCGCGAACCCGTCGTCAATATGTGGTGCCCACAGCACCACTATGTGGTTGGACGTGCTGTTCGCCGATCAGGCCGAAACGGGCGGATCAACCGCGCTGGCGCAGTCCTTCGGGGTCGTACGGGCTGTCCTCGACGACCGTCGCCGGGGTGCGGACGCCGACGACGTGCACCTCGAGCGGCGTGCCCGGGACGGCGAGGTCGACGTCGAGGTAGGCCATCGCCAGGCTCCGCCCGACACTGTGCCCGTACCCGCCCGACGTCACGAACCCGACGCGCCGCTCCCCCGACCAGACCGGCTCGAACGGGCCGGCCTCGGCGTCCTTCGTCGCGACGTCGAGGGTGACGAGGCGCTGCGCCGGGCCGGTCTCCTTCTCGCGCCGGGCGGCCTCCCGGCCGACGAACGCCGGCTTGTCGAAGGCGACGAACCGGTCCAGGCCGCTCATCCCGGGCGTGTAGGCCCAGGTGAACTCCTTGGACCAGATGCCGTAGGACTTCTCCAGGCGCAACGAGTTCACCGCGTTGTACCCGATGTCGGCCACCGGGACCCCGCGCGCGGCGAGCGCCGCCCCGGCCTCGCGGAGCGTCGCGTAGAGCGAGCGCAGCTGCGCCGCCGGGACGTTGAGCTCGTACCCGGTCTCGCCGGTCACCGAGAGCCGGCCGGCGCGGGCACGGACCAGGCCGACGTCGAGCGTCGTCGCCCGCATCCGCTTGAGCGCGGTGCCCGAGACGTCGTCCTTCGTCACCGCGGCGAGCAGGTCGCGGGCGGCCGGGCCGGAGAGCGAGACGCCCGCGACGTCGTCCGAGATGTCGCGGACGGCGACGCTGCCGGCCGGGGCCGCTCCGCTCGCGTCGCCGCCGGCGCCGGGGAGCTGGGACTCGAACCAGCGCATGTGCCACTCGCGCAGGTAGTACGAGCCCATGAGCCAGAACTCGTCGTCCGCCCAGCAGGTCAGGGTGAGGTCGCCGAGCAGCCGCCCGGACGGGCTGAGCATCGGCGCGAGCCGGATGCCGCCGACCCCCGGCACCTTCGACGCGACGAGCTGCTCGAGCCAGGCGCGCGCCCCGGGGCCGCGCACCTCGTACCGGGAGAACGCCGTCGTGTCGAGGATCCCGACCCCTTCGCGGGTGGCGGTCACCTCCCGGGCGACGTGCTCGAAGGCGTTGCTGCGCCGCAGGGTCGGGGTCTCGGTGAAGCCGGGGTCGGCCGCGAAGTAGAGCGGCGTCTCCAGGCCCCACGAGACGCCCCAGCGGGCGCCGGCGGCCTCGAGGTCGGTGTGGATCGCCGAGGTCTTCAGTGGGCGGCCCGCGGGGAGCTGCTCGTTCGGGTAGGTCATGACGAAGCGCCGCTTGTAGAACTGGCCGGTCGTCGCCTCGAGGTAGCCGCGGCCGCTCGCGTACGCCCCGTACCGCGCGACATCCATGCCGTAGACGTCGCCGGCGGGCTCGCCGTCCACCATCCACTGCGCGAGCGTGAGCCCGACGCCGCCGCCCTGGCTGAACCCGGCCATGACGCCGCACGCGACCCAGTAGCCGGGCAGCCCGCGGACCGGCCCGACGAGCGGGTTGCCGTCCGGCGTGAACGTGAAGGCACCGTTGACCCAGCGCCGGATGCCCGCGCCGTCCAGGCACGGGTAGCGCTCGAAGCCGACGGCGAGCTCGGGGGCGATCCGGTCGATGTCCTCGGGGATCAGCTCGAGCCCGTAGTCCCACGGGACGCCGTCGAGGTTCCAGTGCTTCGGGGTGAGCTCGTAGACCCCGAGGAGGAGGCCGCCCTGCTCCTGCCGGGCGTACGTGTAGCCCTCGAGGTCCATCATCATCGGCAGCTCCTTGGTGAGCGCCTGGACCTCGGGGAGCGGCTCGGTGACGAGGTAGTGGTGCTCCATCGGCGTCACCGGCAGGTCGACGCCGGACATCCGGCCGACCTGCTTGGCCCAGAGCCCGGCCGCGTTCACGACGTTGTCCGCGGTGACGGTGCCCTGCTCGGTGACGACGGTCCAGCCGCCGCCGGGGCGCTGCACGAGCTCGAGCACCCGGTTGTGGAGGACGATCTCCGCACCGCGCTGCTTCGCTGCGGCGGCGTACGCGTACGTCGTCCCGGAGGCGTCGAGGTGGCCCTCGATCTCGTCGAAGAGGGCGCCGTGGACGCCGTCGACGTCCATGATCGGCGCGAGCTCCTTCACCTCGGCGGGCGAGATGAGGTGCACGGTGTCGATGCCGAGGGTCTGGTAGACCGCCCACTGCGCCTGGAGCCACTCCCAGCGCTCCGGGGTGCCGGCGATGCTCACGCCGCCGGGCATGTGCAGCCCGCACGACTGACCGGTCTCGGCCTCCAGCTCCTTGTAGAGGTTGATCGTGTACGCCTGCAGGGCCGCGACGTTCGGGTCGGCGTTGAGGGCGTGGAAACCGGCGGCCGCGTGCCACGTCGAGCCCGCGGTGAGCTCGGAGCGCTCGATGAGCACGAGGTCGGTCCAGCCGAGCTTGGCCAGGTGGTAGAGCACGCTCGCGCCGACGACGCCGCCCCCGATGACGACGCAGCGGTAGTGGTTGCTGTTGATGGCCTTCTCCTAGCCCATGACGGTGAAGCTGCTGTCCCGGTTGATGACGCGGCGCCGGCTGAAGGCCGACAGGTCGACGGTCTGCCCGCTGTGCGGCAGGTCGACGGTGACGGGGGTGGTGTCGTGGTCGAGGCCGTTCTCGCTCGCCGCGATGATCCGCTGCAGGTAGAGCCCGGCCATCGGCGCGTTCTTGAACTGGTTGCCGCTCGTGCCGATCGCGACGTAGTAGCCGGGCAGCGCCGTCCGGTCGTAGATCGGGATCCAGTCGTCGGTGACGTCGTAGACGGCCCCGATCCCCTTGGGGCGGTTGGGGACCGTCAGCTCGGGGAAGCGGCGGGCGGCGCGGTAGACCTGCGCGGTGTAGAGCTCCTCGGTGACCCCGGTGTTGAAGTCGTCGGGGTCGTCGACGAAGTGCATCGGGTCGCACGCCGGCTCGGTGCCGCCGACGAGGATCTCCCCGTTCGGCGTGCCCCGCCAGTACGTGCCGAGGTCGAGGTCGGCCGCGACCGGACCGGCCACCCGGCCGGCGCTGTACCCGGGCGGCTCGGGCACGTAGTGCACCTCGTTGCGCAGCGGGCGGGTCGAGACGTTGAAGTCGCCGAGGACGTCGCCGCCGTCGTCGGCGAGGGCGTTGACCCTGCTCGACGCGGGGCCGGCGCAGTTGACGACGACGGGGGCGTCGATCCGGGTGCCGTCGGCGAGGTCGACGCCGGCCACCCGGCCGCCGGCCCGGGCGACACCGGTCACCGTGGCCTTGAAGAAGAACGTGGCGCCCAGCCGGCGGGCCGCGGTCGCGAGGTTGTGCGCGGCGAACTGCGGGTCGTCGACGAAACCCGCCTCCGGCATGTAGAACGCGCCGAGCTCACCGTCCGGGTCGGCGAGGAACTCCTCGCTGTCGACCGGCTTGGGCGGGTAGAACCGGCCGTTGTCGATGCTCGGGACCCGCTCGCGCAGGGTCGCGGCGTCCCACACCTCGTAGGGCACGCCGACGGTGTCGAACAGCGGCAGCACCTTCTCCGGGGCCAGGCCCGGGGCGTCGAGGCAGAACGAGCCGACCTTGTGGAACCGCGCGACCCGGCCGTCGTCGTCCGGGCCGCCGAGGAACTCCTCCCACGCCTCCCAGGCGAACTTGCCCTCCCAGGACGTCGCGACGCCGGCGAGCGTGGAGTAGTTGAAGCGGATGATCGCCGACGAGGCGCTCGTCGACCCCAGGCCGGGGGCACCCTCGCGGGCGACGACGGCGACCTTCAGGCCGTCCCGGGCGAGGGCGTGGGCGACGGCGCACCCGATGACTCCGGCGCCGACGACGACGGCGTCCGCGGTGTGGTTCGGCATGCGGCCTGGCTCCCTGCTCGGGGCTGCGGGCGGCACGGAAGGGCCGTCGCACCCGTGTTCTACCAAGGAGTCCGCACCCCCGGCTAGAGCGGGACGGGCGGCGCGCCGAAGGTCACGCCGGGGTCACGGCGCCGGCGACGAGTGTCCACTGGCCGGTGAGCACCCGCCCGGCCAGTGAACAGGCACGAACCGGGCGGGGACGCCGTCCGGTCGTCAGCGGACGATCTGCAGGTGCGGGCCGGGCCCGTCGTCGTCCGAGCGGCCGCGGCCGCCCGCGGCGGGGCCGGCGGCCGGGGTGGCGGGCGCGACGGGGGCGGGGGCGTCCCGGACGTCGACGAAGGTGCTGTCGCCGATCCACGACCGCGACGTCCAGCCGTCGGCCCACTCGAGGAGCTCGTCGGCGGGCATCGGCTCGGCGAAGTAGTAGCCCTGGGCGAGCCGGCAGCCGAGGTGGCGCAGCATCGCCACGGTGCGCGCGTCCCCGACGCCCTCGGCGACGACCTCGACGGCGAGGTTCTTCCCGAGGTCGAGGATCGACCGGATGATCGCCTCGTGCGGGCTGCCCGCGCCGAGCCGCTGGACGAACGACTTGTCGATCTTGACCTGGTCGGGGGCGAGCCACGACAGGTAGGTCATCGACGAGTAGCCGGTGCCGAAGTCGTCGACGGCGACCGAGACGCCGAGCTCGCGCAGCCGACCGACGACGGCCATCGCGCGCTCGGGGCTGGCGATGACGCCGCCCTCGGTGAGCTCGAGGCAGAGCAGCCGGCCCGGGACGTCGTACCGCTCGAGGAGGCGGCCGACGGCCACGGGCAGCCAGGCGTCGCCGAGGGTGCGGGCCGCGAGGTTCACGGCGACCCGGACCTCCATCCCGGCGTCCAGCCAGGTCCGGCAGGAGGACAGCGCCTGCTCCAGGACGACGGCCGTGAGCTCCTGGACGAGGCCGCCGCGCTCGGCCGCGAGGACGAACATCTCCGGGTCGACGAAGCCGAGCGCCGGGTGCCGCCAGCGGGCGAGCGCCTCCACGGAGTGCAGCAGCCCGGTGTCGAGCGCGATGAGCGGCTGGACGTACGTCGTCACCTCGCCGCGGCCCAGGGCGAGCCGCAGGTCCGCGGCGAGCGAGAGCGGCGCGTCGTTCGCGGCCGCCATCTCGTGGGCGTAGAAGCGGTAGCCGCCGGAGTCCTGCTTCGCCGTGTACATCGCGACGTCCGCGCTGCGCAGCAGCGCGTCGGCGTTGCCGCCGTCCTTCGGGGCGATCGCGAAGCCGAGGGAGCCGCCGAGGCGCAGCTGCTCGCCGCTCACGACGAGCGGCTCCTCGAGGCTGGCGATGAGCCGGCGGGCCACCGCGGTGACCTGCGCGGGGTCGGTGGCGTCCAGGACGAGGACGGCGAACTCGTCGCCGCCGAGCCGGCCGACCTCGACGCCGGCCCCCGCGGCCCGCTCGAGGCGCCGGGCGACCTCGGCGATGACCTGGTCGCCCGCGAGGTGGCCGAGGGAGTCGTTGACGGTCTTGAAGCCGTCGAGGTCGAGGACGCCGACCGCGATCGGCGGGCCGCCACGCAGCGCCGTCTCGGCGGCCTCGTCGGCGCGGCGGCGGAACACGCCGCGGTTCGGCAGGCCGGTGAGGTGGTCGTGGAGGGCCTCGAAGCGGAGCTGCTCGACGACGGTCGCGTGCCGCAGGGCGACGTTGACGTGGTTGCCGACGGTCTCCAGCGTGCGCAGGTCGTCGGGGCCGTAGCCGCGCTCCTCGCCGAGCCGCTCGCCGACGAGCAGGACGCCGTCCACGTCCTCGCCGAGCGGCAGCGGGACGACGACGGCCTCGGTCTGGGTGAGGGCGGCGAGCAGCGCCCGTTCGGCTTCGGTGGTGCCGCGGACGGCGCGCCGGGGGCGGACGTCGAACGCGGGGTGCGGCCAGGGCGCCCCGCCGTCGTGGACGACCTCCTCGCCGTGCTCGACGCTCCACGTGCTCAGGCGTGCGGCGCCGCGGCGGTGCACGAGGAGCTCGGCGGAGCGGGCCCGCATGACCTCGACGGCGTGCGTCACGGCGGCCCGGGCCACCTCGTCGACGGTGCGGGCCTCCTGGAGGGACTCGCTGAGCCCGAAGAGCCGGCTGACCGCCGCGTGCCGCTCGGTGAGGAGCGCGTAGGCGCGGTAGCCGACGAGGACGACGACGCACGCGAGCGCGAGCGGCAGGACGGCGTCCCGCCCGCCCATGAGCGCCATCGTCGCGACGATGCCCGCGACCGACACCGCCGCCGGGAGGGCGAGGGACTGCAGGAGCTGCTCGCCGACGACCCGCAGCGGCGGGATCCCGTCGTACCAGGAGATGACGACGGTGAGGACGAGCCCGTCGAGCAGGCCGGCCGACGCGGTCGCGAGGACGGCGGCCAGCCAGCCGCGCGGGGACGAGGCGAGGGCGCCGTCCCCCACCGCGTGGAAGACGGCGACCGCGAGCGTCGTCCCGGAGCCGACGAGGGCGAGGTTGAACGAGGTCTTGAGGGCCGTCGTCCGCCGGAACGCGACGAAGGCGGTGCCGCTGCCGAGCAGCCGCGACAGGAGCAGGGCGGGCGGGGAGAGGCTGAACAGGCCGATGACGAGCGCGAGCTCGCTGATGGAGACCGACTGCTCCTCGCGGCGCACCCTGATCCGGAAGACGAGGACCTCGGTCGCGACGAAGACGACGGCGAGGACGGCCCAGTGCACGATGACCATGCCGGGCGCCAGGGTCGGCGCGCCGACCCACGCGACGCCCGCGCAGGACAGGCCGAGCAGACCCGCGAGGACCCCGACGCGGACCGAGGCAGGCACGAGCGGCGGGCGTCGTCCGGGCACACCGGAGGAGGGCATCTCCTGCCCGGTGTGCGCCACGGCGCTGCCTCCCGTGTGACCTGGTCCGGCCCCTGCTCCGGCCCCCGCGGTGCCCGCCGCCCGGGTGGCCGGCGCCGGGACCACCGTCCGGCGGGACGTGGTGTCCCGTGCGGATCATCGCCGTGACGTGCGCGGACTGTCAGTCGATTGACACGATTGTGGCCGACCGGGGGACCGGGGTCGCCCACTCGGACGACCCGTGACCCCCCGGGTGAGGGAGTGGTGCACGTGCTGGGCGAGATCTCGCTCGTCCTGGCGTTCGTCGTCGTCGGGGGTGTCTTCGCTGCCGCGGAGATCGCCCTGGTGTCGCTGCGGGCCGGGCAGATCAGCAAGCTGGCGGCGACCCACCGGCGCGGGCCGACGGTCGCCCGGCTCACGCAGGACCCGAACCGCTTCCTGTCGGCGGTGCAGATCGGCATCACGCTCGCCGGGACGCTGTCGTCGGTGTTCGGTGCGGCGAACTTCGAGGCCCCGCTGCGCAACTGGCTCACCGGGCTGGGGCTGCCGGCCGGGGTCGCCCGACCCGTGGCCCTCGTCGTCGTCGCCCTCGCCGTCGTCTACGTGACGCTCGTGTTCGGCGAGCTCTCGCCCAAGCGGCTCGCCCTGCAGCGCGCCGAACCCATCGCGCTGCTCGCCGCCGGGCCGCTCGACGCGATCGCCCGGATCACCCGCCCGGTCATCTGGCTGCTCGGGGTGAGCAGCGACGTCGTCGTCCGGCTCCTCGGCGGTGACCCGCGGGCGTCCCGCGACGACGTCACAGAGGAGGAGCTGCGCGACATCGTCGCCACGAACGCCGAGCTGAGCATCGACGAGCGGCGGCTCATCGCCGAGGTCCTCGACGCCGGGGACCGGCCGGTGCGGGAGATCATGGTCCCCCGGCTCGACGTCAGCGCCCTCGACGCCGGGATGACCGTCGCCGAGGCGCTCGACGTCGTCGAGGGCCAGCCGCACTCGCGCTACCCCGTCGTCGAGGGCGGCCTGGACGACGCCGTCGGCTTCGTGCACGTCCGCGACCTGTTCTCGGCGCACGCCCGGACCGACCCCGGGACGCCGCTGCGCACCCTGTCCCGGCCGCTCCCCCGCGTGCCGGACAGCCGCCGGGCGCTGCCAGCGCTCGCCGAGATGCGCCGCGAGGGGTACCACGTCGCGCTCGTCGTCGACGAGTACGGCGGTGGCGCCGGCATCGTGACGATGGAGGACCTGCTCGAGGAGCTCGTCGGGGACATCACCGACGAGTTCGACGCGGCGGCGCGCGGGTCCCGGCGCTCGGAGGGTGCGGACGGCGACGGTCCGCGACCGCTGCCGGACTCCTCCGTCGACGCCCAGCTGCGCCTGGAGGAGTTCGAGGAGGAGACCGGCGTCGCACTGCCCGAGGGCCCGTACGACACCGCGGCGGGCTGGGTGGTCGCCACGCTCGGCCGGATCCCGGTCGTCGGGGACACCGCGACGCACGAGGACGTCGTGCTCACGGTGACCGAGATGCGGGCCCGCCGGGTGGAGCGGGTGATGCTGACCCGGGTGCCGGTGCCGGTCGCGGCACCGGCACCGGACGCCGAGGCGGCGCGGGCTGCTGGTGCGGGCTCGGGCTCGGAGGGCTCAGACGGCTGACGCGGCCGTGGCCGCCGGCGCGTCCGCCACCGGCGCGTCTGCGGCTTTGGCCTGTGCCGCCGCAGCCCCCGACGCCTCTGTCTGCCCCGCCCGCGACGCCCGGTGGTGCGCCTCGAGGCCGTCGAGCACGAGCCCGAGGGTGAACTCGAACTCGGCCTGGGTGTCGCAGAGCCCGATCGTGCCCTCGGCCTCGTGGACGGCGACCTCGGCGAGCCGGGCCAGGTACGGCATGGCGAGCGCCATGGCCTGCGCCTGCGGGGAGGCGACCCCCTCGTCGTCCGCCGTGGGCTCGAAGAGCTCCTGGGTGAAGCCGAGGAGCATCGACCCGAGCGAGTGGATCGCCCGGTGGGCCAGCTCGTACCCGCAGCCCGCCTCGACCATCGTCGCGACGAGGGCCTCGAAGAGCGGGTAGACGGTCGGCGGGGGCTGCGGCTGCGTCGCCACGAGCGGTGGCGCCCAGGGGTGGCGGAGCATCACCTCGCGGGCGGCGAGGCACCGCCGGCGGACGACGGACCGCCAGTCGGCCGGGTCCTCCGGCGGGGGCAGGGCGTCGAGGGCCGCGACGGCGATCTCGCCGACGACCGCCTCGGTGAGGCCGGCGAGGAGGGCCTTCTTGTCGACGTAGTGGTAGAGGCTCATCGCCTCGCAGTCGAGGACCTCCGCGACGCGGCGCATGGTCACGGCAGGGACGCCCTCGGTGTCCGCGACCTCGAGCGCGGCCGCGAGCACGCGGGCGCGGCTCAGCGGCTCCTTGGCACGTGCAGGCATGGGACCTCCGGGGCTTGCCTCCGAGAATCTTACGTCGTAAGTTGAGTCTTACAGCGTAAGACTCTTGATCAGGGAGGACGTCATGAGCACGAGCAGCACGTCGACCGGGACGACCACCGGGATGACCGCCGGAACGACCGCCGGAACGACGCCCGAGAAGGCCACCGGAACGACGCCGGGCAGCACGACGCCGGCCGCGTCATTCCGAACCGGCGACGGCACGGGAGCCGGCCGGAGACTGGACCCCGCCCCGGTCGGCATCCGGACCCGGCTCGCCGGCCTGTGGACGGCGACGCTCTTCGTCTTCGCCTACGTCGACATCTTCAGCTTCTACCGCGCGGACTTCCGCGCGGCCGTCGAGGCCGGCACCGTGAGCGGCTTCACCGTCGGTCAGGGGTTCCTGCTGGGGACGACCGCGTACATCCTCCTGCCGAGCCTCATGGTGTACCTCGTGCTCGTCCTGCCGCCGCGGGTGAACCGGGTCGCGAACATCGCGCTCGCCGTGGTCTACGCGGCGACGATCGTCGTCGCCGCGTACGGCGAGTGGCAGTACTTCGTCGTCGGCAGCATCGTCGAGGTCATCCTGCTCGCAGTCATCGCCCGGTCCGCGTGGACCTGGCCGAAGCAGGACGACCACGCCGCCTGACGTCGATCCGACGGGTCGACCGGCGCCGTCGTCGACAAGGGCACGACCGAGACACACGTCCCCGAGGCGACGTCGGCGCGCTGCCCCGCCTGCTGCACAGGGGCAGTGCACGCGTCGCTAGAACGGCGGCGGATCCTCCGGGACAGCCGCGGCCACCGCTGCACGAGTCGTCGAACACGACGCGACACTCGGCAGCGGGGCATGCGGGAGTGCGGTCCAGGTGCGGCCGGTGCGGGTGGTCCAGGTGGTGGTGCCGGGTGGGTCGCCGGGGTGGTTCCGCCGTTGCGGCTTCAGGAGTCCGGCGGTCTTGAGTCGGTGGCATGCGCGGCACAACGGGCGCATGTTGCACTCGCACGTGGCTCCGCCGCGCGCGTAGGGCGTCTGATGGTCGACGTCGCAGCGCCACGCAGCCTTTGTGCAGTGGGGTCCGGTGCAGGTCGGGTGAGCGTGCTCGATGAGCAGTTTCAGTCGTTCGCTGGCGACGTACCCGGGGCTGAACGTGTTCTTCCCGACCCCGAGGACCGTGCCGTGCTCACCGTCGATGACGAGACACCGGAAGACGCCGTGGGTGGCCAGGTCGCGGATGGCGTCGGCGGGGATCGGGCCGTACCCGTGGAGGGCGCCGGGGTCGTTCACCAGGCCCATCAGGGTCTCGGCGGAGACGGTGACGTTGACGGTGACCTGGACGTCGGGCCAGGTCGTGGTGAACCACTGAGGCACGGACTCGTCGTCGGCTTCGGAGCCGGCCGCGTCGTCGACGCGTGCAGCGCTCCCGGTCGGTTCGTTCGGGCCCGCTGCGCCGGTCCGGCCGGCAGCACCGGTCGCGCCGGTCGCGGAGGTGGCCAGGGGACCGGGCGCCTGCGCCGGCGCACCGGTGGGGGCGCAGCCGGCCGGGACCGGGAGGACGTCGGCGGGGACGGGCAGGTAGCCGCTGGTGCAGCCGGTGACGAACAGGTCGTGCCGGAGCTGGTCCAACGTGCGGGGGTCGCCGTGCGCGCGGAGGTAGCGGGCGGCGGCGTCCAGGCCGTTGTAGGCCGCGGTGACCGCCTCACCTGGCCCGACGGCGGTGAACAGGGCGGCGCCGTCGTC
>JACRAB010000171.1 GCA_016213575.1 Actinomycetota bacterium | reverse complement strand
TCTCAATCAGCCACCCGGCGTCCAGAACGGCGGGGCGGCCACTCCTCAGAGTCCACCCGCAGGCGAAAAGCAGCGATAAGCCACACCCCGCCGCCCTGGGCATCTGAGACACCCAATCCCAGACAGATCAACCTTATGGAGCAGCAGCGATGAGCGACTACCTCACCGGTGAGCCGGGCGGCCCCGGGACGGCACCCCCGCAGCCCAGGGCACCGCTGCCGAGCCGGCGCCGCGGCGGCGGGGCCGCCCACGGCGACGACGCGGCCGACGGGGGCGCCGGCGCGACGGGCGGGCTCGCCGCGCTGCTCCTCGCGGAGGCGCACCGGTTCTCCGCCCGCCGGTTCATCCGCTGGCTGCTCGGCCTCGCCGTCCTCGGGTACGTCGTCGTCGTGCCGCTCGTCGGCATCACCCAGTTCGCCCGGACGACGGACGACGTCCGGGCGCAGGCGCGCGCCGAGATCGCCCGGATCGTGGCCGACCAGAACGCCTACCGCACCCAGTGCCTGGCCACGCCGGTGCCGCCCGAGGCCGGTGAGGGGACGACGGCCGAGGAGTGGTGCGGGCCCGCCACGAGCGGGGAGGACCTGCGGGTGGAGGACTTCCTCCCGAAGCAGCCGTTCGTGCTCGCCGACTACCTCCAGCCCGGCGCCGTCGCCGTCGGCGTCGCGGTCGCCGCGCTGTTCTTCGTCGTCGGCGCGACGTGGATCGGCGCGGAGTGGTCGGCCCGGACGATGATGGCGCTGCTGTTCTGGGAGACGCGCCGGCTGCGGGTGCTCGCGACGAAGACGGCGGTGCTCGTCGCGGTGACGGCCGTCGTCGCGGTCCTCGCCCAGCTGGCGTGGGCCGGGTCGGCCTGGCTCATCGCCTCGACGCGGGGTTCGACGGGTCCGCTGCCGAAGGGCTTCTGGGGCGACGTCGCCGCGCTCGGCGGCCGCACGGTGCTGCTCGCCGTGCTCACCGCGCTCCTCGGGATGGGGGTCGCGCACCTCATCCGCTCGACGGGGGCCGCGCTCGGCGTCGGGTTCGTCTACTTCGCGGTCGTCGAGAACGCCGTCGGCGCCGTCCGGCCGGGGTGGCGGGAGTGGCTGCTCACGACGAACGCCGCCGCGCTCGTCGTCAAGGGCGGCGTGCCGATCGCCGTCCCCGGGACGACCGTCGACTCGGGCTCGGGCCAGATCGTCGAGTTCACCGAGAAGAACATCTCGAACCTGCACGGCGGTCTCGTCATCGGCGCCGTCGCGCTGCTCCTGCTCGGCGTCGGCGGCTGGCTGTTCCGCCGCCGCGACCTCACCTGAGCCGTGCCGGACTGGACGTACCTGCCGCTGCGCCACGCGGCGGCCTCCGTGCTCGGTGAGCGGCGGGCCCGGCGGATCGCCCTGCACAGCCTCGCGACCCTCGTCGGGCTGCCCGGCGGTGAGCGGGTCGCCCGGGCGTTCGTGCACCCGCTGCCGTCACCGGACGCGACGCGGCTCGGGGCGGTCGTCGGGCCCGACGTCGTCGTAGACGCCGCCCGCGCCCTCCCGGTGCTCGGCGGGCGCGTCGTCCGCTCGACGGCCGGTGCCGTCGGTGCTGCCGGTCCCGTGGGTGCGCAAGGGCTCCCGGCCGGGTCGCACCGCACCGTCGTCGTCGACGACCCGGACGTCGCGCGCGCCGCGGCCGCGCTCGCGGAGCCGGGCGTCACGGTGCTCGCGACGTCCGGGGTGCTGGCCGGGGCCGGGCCGGGCTGGTTCCAGCTGGTGCTCGAGGCCGCGACGCCGACCCGGCCGCCGGACGGGCTCGTCGAGGCGGTCCGGCGCGGGCCGCGACGCTGGCCGGCCTGGCTGTGGGGCCTCGTCGTCGGGGCCGGGATGGTCGTCGCCGGCCTCGGGGCCGCGGTCATCACCCTCGGCCCGGTGCTCCTGCCGTACGACCGCGCGCACCTGGGGGCCGGTACCGACGACCTGCTCGTCGTGAGCCCGCACCTCGTCGGGTTCGTCCAGCACGACCGGATCACGATGGCGGGCACGATGGTCGCGATCGGCATCCTCTACGGCGGGCTGGCGTGGGGCGGGCTGCGGCGCGGCCGGCGGTGGGCCCGGACGGCGTACCTGCTGTCGGGCTGCGGGGCGTTCCCGACCCTCCTGCACTACCTCGTCATCGGCTTCTTCGAGCCCCTGCACGCGCTGACGACGGTCGTACTCGTCCCGATGTACCTCGCGGCCGTGTGGCAGCCGCCCGCGCAGCCGCGGTGGACGCACCGGCCGGACGGCCCTGAGCGGGACCGGCTGCGCGCCGCCGCCGGTCAGCTCCTCATGGTGGTCACCGGGTTCGGCCTGCTCGTGGGCGGCCTGGTCATCACGGTCGTCGGCCTCACGTCCGTCTTCGTCGGCACCGACCTGGAGTTCCTCGGCACGGACGCCGCGAGCGTCGCGGCCGCGAACGACCGGCTCGTCGGGTTCGTCGCCCACGACCGGGCCGGCTTCGGCGGGGCGCTCACGGGCGCCGCGACGGCGATCCTGCTGCTCGCCGCCTGGGGCTGGCGGCGCGGCGAGCGTTGGGTCTGGTGGTGCCTGGCGCTCGGTGCGGTCGCGGGCTTCGGGCCGACGGTCGCCGTCCACCGGGCCGTCGGCTACACCGACCTCGGGCACCTGGCGCCGGTGTACCTCGGCATCGCCCTGACGGCCGTCGCGCTGTGGCTGTCCCGGCCCTACCTGTGCGCGCGGGCCGGCGACGTCAGCTGAGCAGCACCGCCGGCGGGAAGGTGCCGGCCCGGCCGAGCAGGGCCGGCGTCTCCTTGCCGAGCTCACCGCAGACCCAGGTCCCGGTGCGCGCCACGGCCTCCAGGTC
>JACRAB010000175.1 GCA_016213575.1 Actinomycetota bacterium | reverse complement strand
CGCCCCGGACCGCTTCGACCGCGACGACCTGTGGTTCCTCCAGGCCGTCGCCGGGATCGTCGCGGCCGCCGACGCCCGCCGCACCGCCGAGGCCGAGGTCCGGCACCGGGCGCTGCACGACGCCCTCACCGGGCTGCCGAACCGGGAGATGCTCCTGGAGCAGATGGCCCACGTCCTCGCCGAGGGCCGCCGCACCCGGCACGCGAGCGCGCTCCTGCTCGTCGACCTCCACGGCTTCAAGGACGTCAACGACTCGCACGGGCACCAAGCGGGCGACCGGGTGCTCGTGCAGGTCGCCGACCGGGTCCGGGTCGCGATCGGCGCGCGCGGGCTCGTCGCCCGGCTCGGCGGCGACGAGTTCGCCGTCCTCCTCGGCGGGCTGGAGACGGCGCTCGACGCGCGCGGCGTCGCCGAGGACCTGCTCGCGGCCCTGGACACGCCCTGCGCGACGCCGGGCGGGACGGCCCGGATCGGCGGCAGCGTCGGCATCGCGCTCGCCCCGACGCAGGGCGACGACCCGACGACGCTGCTCATGCGGGCCGACCTCGCGATGTACCGGGCCAAGCGCGAGCGGCTCGGCTACACGCTCTTCGACGCCCGCCGGGACCACGACGCGAGCGGCCGGCTGGCCCTCGTCACCGAGCTGCGGGCCGCGCTCGAGGACGGCACCGTCCGGGTCGAGTACCAGCCGTTCGTCGCGCTGCGGACGCACACGGTGCAGGGCGCCGAGGCGCTCGTCCGGTGGTCGAGCCCGCAGCGCGGGCCGCAGGCCCCGGCCGACTTCGTCCGGCTCGCGGAGCAGGCCGGCCTCATCGAGGAGCTCACGACGTACGTGCTGCGGACCGCCGCCCGGCAGGCCGCCGCGTGGCGGGACGCGGGCGCCGACCTCGCGGTGTCCGTCAACGTCTCGCCGGTGGCGCTCGCGGCGCCGGGCCTGGACGCCCTCGTCCTGGACTGCATCGAGCGGCACGGCCTCGGCCCGGACCGGTTGCGGCTGGAGGTCACCGAGTCCTCGCTCGCGAACGACGCCGCCGTCGCCGCGATCGAGCGCCTCGCCCGGCGGCGGGTGCGGATCGCCATCGACGACTTCGGCACCGGCTACTCCTCGCTCTCGCGGCTCAAGCGGCTGCCGGTGAGCACGGTGAAGGTCGACCGCTCGTTCGTCGCCGAGCTCGCGGACGACCCGCGGGACGCCGCGATGCTCCGCGCGATCATGACGCTGGCCGGGGACCTCGGGCTGCGGGTCGTCGCCGAGGGCGTCGAGACGGTGCGCGCCGCGCGGGCGGTGACCGACCTCCGCGTCCACCACGGGCAGGGGCTGCTCTACGCGCCGGCGATGTCCGTCGAGGCGTTCGACGCGTGGGCGGTCCGGTGGGGCCGCGGCGGCTGGCCCTGCTGCGCCCCGGACGACGCCGCGGCGCCGGGCACGGGCCCGGCGCCGCGCGTCGTGGACCTGCGGAGCACCGCCCCCGAGGTCAGCCCTGCACGTCGAGAGTGATCGTCGTGCCGGTGAGCGCCTTGCTCACGGGGCAGCTGTTCTTCGCGTCCTCGGCGACGCCGGCGAACGCCGCGGCGTCCAGCCCGGTCGCCCCGCCCCGCACGTGCAGCACGATGCCGCTGATCCGGAACCCGCCAGCCGGGTCGGGTGCGAGCGAGACGTCGGCGGAGACGTCGAGCGATATGTCCTTGCCGCCGGCCTGGCCGAGCAGCGCGGAGAACTGCATCGCGTAGCAGGCGCTGTGCGCCGCGGCGATGAGCTCCTCGGGGCTCGTGACGCCCTCGGCGTCGTCGGCGGCGCGGCGCGGGAACGACACGTCGTAGCTGCCGGCCTTCGAGCTCGAGAGCTCGACGCGGCCGGCGCCGTCCTGCAGTCCGCCGGACCACGTCGTCGTCGCGGAACGGGTGGGCATGGGGTCTCCTTCGGTGGAGCGTCGGTGGACGTGACCATGCAACCCCGGGATCACCGGTCGCGCGCGCCGGAACGGACGCCCGTCAGCGCCGCCGCGGCGCGCGGCCCGGCGGCTGGTGGACGGCCGGCGGCGGGAGCGCCGGCGGCGGCACCGGCAGCGTGACCGGCGCCCCGGAGTGCAGGGTGACGGTCTGCCCGTGGTGCACGACGTCGATACTGCGGCCGTCGTCGACGAGCTCGTAGGTGGCCCGGGCGCCGTCCGTGGTGACGTGCAGGTACAGCCCCCGGTGCCGGATCCGGAAGCTCATCCGGGTGATCCGGGGCGGCAGCCGTGGCGCGAAGACCAGCGTGCCGTCGTGGTCGCGCATCCCGCCGAACCCGGAGACGAGAGCCGTCCACGCCCCTGCGAGGGAGGCGATGTGCAGGCCGTCGCGGGTGTTGTGCTGGAGGTCGTGCAGGTCCATGAAGGCCGCCTCGCACGCGTAGTCGTACGCGAGGTCGAGGCAGCCGACCTCGGCCGCGAGCACCGCCTGGGTGCAGGCCGACAGCGACGAGTCCCGCACCGTGATCGCCTCGTAGTAGGCGAAGTTCGCCGCCTTCTCCTGCGGGGTGAAGGCGTCCCCGCGCAGGTGCATCGCGAGCACGAGGTCGGCCTGCTTGCAGACCTGCCGGCGGTACAGCTCGAAGTACGGGTGGTGGAGCATGAGCGGGTGCTCCCCGCGGAACGCCGCGAAGTCCCACGGCTCGTGCCGGGTGAACCCGCGGGACTGCTCGTGCACCCCGAGGTCGGCGTCGAACGGCAGCACGACGGCGTCCGCGCGTTCCCGCCAGCCGGCGATCTCCGCGGCGTCGACGCCGAGCGCGGCGGCGCCGTCCCGGTAGTTCGTCGCCGCGATCGCGGCCGCCCGCAGGTTCCGCTGCGCCATGAGCAAGGTGTAGGCGTTGTCGTCCGCGACGGCCGAGTACTCGTCGGGACCGGTGACGCCGTCCACGTGGAAGCAGCCGTCGCGGCCGATGTGGCCCAGGCTCGTCCACAGCCGGGCGGTCTCGACGAGCAGCTCGAGGCCGGCCCCGGCGTCGAAGTCGTCGTCGCGCACGGCGTCGTGGTAGCGGATCACGGCGTCCGCGACGTCGGCGTTGATGTGGAAGGCGGCGGTCCCCGCGGGCCAGTAGCCCGAGCACTCCTCGCCGGTGATGGTCCGCCAGGGGAAGGCGGCGCCGGCCAGGCCGAGCTGGCGGGCCCGTTCCCTCGCCTTCGGCAGGGTCGCGTGCCGCCAGCGCAGGGCGTCGGCGACCGCGGACGGCCAGGTGTGCGCGAGCATCGGCAGCACGAAGGTCTCGGTGTCCCAGAAGGTGTGCCCGTCGTACCCGGTGCCGGTGAGGCCCTTGGCGCCGATCGGCCGCTCCTCCGCGCGCACCGCCGCCTGGAGGACGCCGTAGAGCGCGAAGCGCACGGCCTGCTGGAGCGCCGGGTCGCCGTCGATCTCGACGTCCGCACCCGCCCAGAAGTTGTCGAGGAACTCGCGCTGGTCCCGGAGCAGACCGGGCCAGCCGGTGTGCCGGGCGCCGGTGAGGGCCGCGGCGACCTGGTCCCGCAGCGCCGGCGTCGAGCGCAGCGACGACCAGCCGTAGCTCACGAGCTTGACGACACGCAGCCGCTGCCCCGGGACGAGCGCGGCCGTGAAGGTGACCCGCGCCCAGTCCGGCTGGGCCTGCGAGGTCACGGCGACCTCGACGCCGTCCGTGTCGTCGCCGACGACCTCGACGACGTGGTCCATCGCCGCCGCGACGCCGATCGCGCTCGCCCGGGTGCGGTGCAGCAGGCTCGCCCACGTGCCGCGCACCTCGTGCTCGACCGCGTCGAACGGGGCGTTGAGCGCCGCCGCGACCCGCGGGTCGTCCCCGGCCGGGGGCAGGTCCTCGTTGGCGACGAGCTCGGACTGGACGACGACCCGTGCGGGCGCACCGACCGGCTCCACCTCGTACGCGATCGCGAGGACGGAACGGTGCGTCAGCGACACGAGCCGCGTCGTCGTGACCTTCACGGTCTTGTCCGCGGGGGACGTCCACTCGACGTCGCGCGCGAGCGTCCCGGCGCGCAGGTCGAGCCGGCGCTCGTGCCGGTGCAGCGTGCCGTAGCGGACGTCGAACGGCTCGTCGTCGACGAGCAGCCGGATGATCTTGCCGTTGGTCACGTCGACGACCGTCTGGCCGGACTCGGGGTAGCCGTACCCCGCCTCGGCGTACGGCAGCGGCCGCTTCTCGTGGACGGAGTTGAGGTAGGTGCCGGGCAGCGCGTGCGGCTCGCCCTCCTCGAGGTTGCCGCGGACGCCGACGTGCCCGTTCGACAGCGCGAAGACCGACTCGGTGCGGGCGAGGACGTCGAGCCGAAGCACCGGTTCGGTGACCGCCCACGGCTCGACGGTGAAGACGTCCTCCGGGGTCGACGACCCGTCGGCGGCCGCGTCGAACCGCCGGCCGGGCTGCGCGACGGGGACGCCGTAGAGCGGGGTCGTCATCGGTCGAGCAGGTCGGAGAGGTCGGCGACGACGACGTCGGCGCCGTGGGCGCGCAGCGCGTCGGCCTGGTCGGACCGGTCGACCCCGACGACGACCGCGAAGCCGCCCGCGTGCCCGGCCTCGACCCCGGCGAGGGCGTCCTCGAACACCGCGGCCCGCCGGGCGGGGACGTCGAGGGCGGCGGCGCCGGCGAGGAACGTGTCGGGGGCCGGCTTGCCGCGCAGGTTCCGCTCGCGGGCGACGCCGGCGTCGATCCGGGCGTCGAAGAGGTCCTCGATGCCGGTCACCCGCAGCACGTCCGCGGTGTTCGCGGACGACGACACGACCGCCGTCCGGAGACCACCGGCGCGCACCGCGCGGACGTACTCGACCGACCCGTCGTAGACCGAGACGCCGTCCTCGCGGATCCGGCGCACGACGATCTCGTTCTTGAGGTTGCCCAGACCCGCGACGGTCGCCGTGCCCGGCCGGTCGTCGTCCGACCCCTCGGGCATGTCGATGCCCCGGGAGGCGAGGAACGCCCGGGTGCCGTCGGCGCGCGGCATCCCGTCGACGTACGCCGCGTAGTCGTCGTCGGCGTCGAACGGCACGAAGTCCTCGCCGGTCTGCTCGGCGCGGGTGCGCAGGAAGGCGTCGAACATCTCCTTCCAGGCCGCGGCGTGCACGGTCGCCGTCCGGGTCAGCACCCCGTCGAGGTCGAACAGGCACGCCTCGACACCGTCCGGGAGGCCGAACCGGGTGGCGAGGGCGGGGCTCGTGGTCATGCGCCCAGCACAGCACCGGCGGGTGCCTGCCGCCCTTCGAACCGGTCGCCGTGCCGGCTCATCGTCCGCCGGGCAGCGCACGCCCGAGCCGCCGGAGCGCACGCAGCAGCCTGGCCACGACGCCGCCGAGGAGGGCCCCGAGCGGTGCGCCGACCACGAGCGCGAGCCCCAGACCGAGGAGCGGGGACAGCAGCGAGCCCAGCAGCCCCGCCGCCCCGAACCCGAGCCCTGCGCCCAGGAGGACGACGGCGCGGCCGCGGGGCGCCGGGGCCGCGACGTCACCGGGGTCGGGCGGGGTGAACGCCATGAGCAGCCACAGCGCGCAGAACGCCCCGACACCGGCGAAGACGGCGACGAGGGGCGCACCGGAGGCCCAGCCGGCGACGCCGGCGACGGACGCGGCGATGACGGCCGCGACGACCAGCGCCCACGCGCCCTCCGCCTCCTCGCGGTCCTGGGCCGAGAGCGGCGGACGACGGCCGGACGGAGTGTCCCCGAGATCACTCATGTCCCGATCTTGGCCGGATCGACCCGGATCTGTCACGCTCCGCGGCTCGTCGGGGCGCCCGCCCGGAGCACGACAACCTTCCTGTCGCGGCGCGCGTCCTTGCGTGCATGGGGACGGGAGGGATCGCCACCGGCACGTCGACGGACTCCGGTGCGGGCGAGACCGCGCCCCCGGACCCCGCCCTGGCGGCCCCGGACGAGCCGCCGGGCCAGACCGTGTACGGCTACCCGCGGCCGTCGGCCGGTCCCCGGCTGCGCCGGACCCGGCGCGGCCGGCAGGCGGCCCTCGGCGCCGCCCTCGTCCTCGTTCTGCTCGTCGGCGCGGCCGCCGTCCGGGTCGTCGGCTGGCCGGACGCCTGGCTGCCGGGCCTGCTCGGCGGGCCGTCCTGCTCGGTGACGACGGCGGACGGCGAGCGGGACCTCGAGCCGGACGACGCCAAGCGGCTCACGAGCGCCGCCCTGGCGAAGACCTTGCCGGCGGGGCTGTCCGCGGCCGACCGGGCCGTCGTCACGGCGCTCCGGGGCCGCGACGGCGCGCTCTCGTGCACCCTCTCGACGGCCGAGCGGCGCTCCCGCGGTGACCTCGCCCGCGAGGACGAGACCGCGAGCGGGCTCACGCCGCGGGCGGAGGGCGTCCGGACGGCGCTGCGCGGCGCGGCCGGCAAGCTCGCGCTCGGCGGGTTCGAGCCCGGCGGGGTGTCGACCGGGCACATGCCCGGGTCCGCGCACTACGAGGGCCGTGCCGTCGACGTGTTCTTCCGCCCGGTGTCGGCGCAGACGTCGCGGCGGGGCTGGCTCGTCGCGCAGTGGCTCGTCGCGCACGCCGACGAGCTCGACGTCGACAACGTCATCTTCGACGACCGGATCTGGACGGCGTCCCGCTCCTCTGGTGGGTGGCGGCCGTACGTGCCGCCGCAGGGCCCGACGCGCAACGCGGTCCTGCGCCACCTCGACCACGTGCACGTCGACGTCGCGCGCGGGACGTGACGGCTGACCAGGGGGACCGGCCCTCCCTGACAAGAACTGGACAGGTGCTGCAAGGCCCGGATCACGCCACGGACGGCGAACTAGCGTTGAACTACCGCCTCCTGGGGAGGACATCATGAACCGGCGGACACTTCTCATCTCCTGCGTCACCGCCGTCGCCGCGCTCGCGGCGGCGGGGATCGGCGCCGTCGCGGTCTCGCCGTCCGCACGGGCCGCGGCGCCGTACGTGTACGACGTCTCGTGGCCGCAGTGCCAGCCCGGCGGTCAGCCGATGCCTGCGCCCGGGAACACGTCGTTCCTCATCATCGGGCTGACGCACGGGCTCGCGTTCACCGAGAACCCCTGCGTGGACGACCTGCGGCAGTGGTCCATCGACAACGACAAGCCCGCGCACGCGTACGCGATGGCGACGTATCCCACGACGGCACAGCTCAACCTGTACGCCGGAGCCGGCCCGTGGACCGCGAGCACTGATGCGGGGAAGCTCCGCAACGTCGGCTACGCCGAGGCCAAGGCCGCCACGGCGACCCTGAAGCGGGTCGGCTGGAAGCCCTCGACGGTCTGGATCGACGTCGAGACGCGCTCCACACAGGAATGGCCGGACGCGACGACCCGCGCCGGGATGATGCGCAACCGGTTCGTCGTCGAGGGCCTCATGCGCGGTCTCGAGGACAGCGGCTACGCGATCGGCATCTACTCCAACACCAACCTGTGGAACGAGGTCGTCGGGCCGTGGTGGCTGCCGGGCGTCCCCGCCTGGGTGGCGACCGGACGGCACGGCGAGGCCACCGCCGTCGCAGCCTGCAAGGCGACGAGCTTCTCCGGCGGCAAGACCTTCCTCACGCAGTGGACCGACGGGACGTACGACTTCAACGCCAAGTGCGCCGCGTGGACGGCGACACCGGCGAAGGCTCCTGCGCCGTCCGTGGCGAACGACGTCAACGGCGACTGGAAGAACGACCTGCTCGCCCGGCAGTCGTCCTCGTCGCAGCTGTGGCTCTACAAGGGCAACGGTGCGAAGACCGGCAACGTGTTCCAGACCCGGGTCGCCGCGGGGACGTTCTCGAAGACGTCGTACAACCTCGTCGAGACCGCGGGCGACCTCACGGGTGACGGCAAGGTCGACCTGCTCGTGCGGAGCACCGGCGGCACGCTGTGGCTCTACCCCGGCACCGGGGGCACGACCTGGGGCACCCGCCGCAGCCTCGGCACCGGCTGGGGCGGGATGTCGGCGATCACCGGCATCGGGGACTTCACCGGTGACGGCAAGCCGGACCTCGTCGCGCTCCAGAAGTCCAACGGCGTGCTCTACCTGTACCCGGGCAACGGGTCCGGCGGGCTGCGGGCGCGGACGGCGCTCAAGAGCGGGTGGAGCGGGATGGACCGGGTCGTCGGCGTCGGCGACATGACGCTCAACGGCATCCCGGACCTCGTCGTGCGGCAGGCCTCGACCGGCACGCTGTACCTCTACCCCGGCTACGCGAACGGGGCGCTCGGCACCCGCGTGACCATCGGGACCGGCTGGAACTCGATGTGGCTGTTCGCCGGCGTCGGCGACCTGACCGGGGACGGCGTCCCCGACCTCGTGACCCGTGCGAAGTCGACGAGCGGCGGCGGGCTCTGGCTGTACCCGGGTCTTACGACCGGCAAGCTCGGCCCGAGGCGCTCGATCGGCACCGGCTGGCAGGTCATGAACCAGATCGCGTGACCGGCTGCTTCTGACGGCCCCGTCGGGCCTGCCGGGCGGTGACGTCTGGCAGGCTCGGCGGGTGACCGACCCGCTCGCCGTCCTCGCGCGGCTCTACGCCGGGACGCCGGGTCTCGTCCGGCGGGCCGGTACGACGTACCCGGTCGCCGTCCGCCGGCTGCCCAGGGCCCGGGTCGTTCTCGACGACCGGCCGCGCATGGTGGATGCGGCGCTCGCCGCGGGCGGTCGCGCCTTCCTCGACAGGGTGCGCGCCGGTGGCCGGGTGCACGACGGGGCGGTCCTGTGCCTGGACCGGGTCGAGGAGCCCGGCCTCGAGGGCGGGCCCGGGGCTGTGGTCCGCGTCGTGCCCGGCGGGTACTTCGACATGCTCGCGACGTGTGACGCCGTGCGGGACGAGCTGGTCCCTGCCGCACCGGCTTCGGACGACGGCCCGCACGGCGGCCTGCACGACGGCCCGGACGACGGCTCCACGTCGGATCCCGCCGCGGACTCGTTCGCGGACCTGCCGCTGCGCCGCCGCGCCCACGAGGTCGCGGGCGACCCGACGACGAGCGGCGCGGGCCGCGCCGCCGCGTTCGGGGTCTCTGTGCTGCTCGTCGTGGGGACCGAGGCGGCGGACGGCGATGCCGGGTCGACGGGGGTCGTGCTCGGTCTGCGGAGCGCCCGGGTCGGGACCGATCCGGGCCGCTGGCACGTCGCACCGTCCGGGATGCTCGAGCCCGCCGCGGACGGCCGTCACCTCGCGACGACGGTCGCCACGGAGCTGCGCGAGGAGCTCGGCGTGCACCGGACGGTGGACGAGGTCGATGCGTCGCTCCAGGTGCTCGGCCTCCTCACCGACCTCACCCGCCTGCGCCCCGACGTCGTCGTCCTGCTCGACCTCGCCGCAGCCGGGAGCCGGCCGACCGCCGCCGAGCTCACGGCCGGCGAGGAGTTCGACACCCTCGAGGTCGTCCCGACGACACCCACCCGCCTCGCCGACCTGTGGACGCGTCGGCCCCCGGTGCTGCTCACCGCCGCCGCCTGCGGCGCCCTCGCTCTGCTCGAGGAGCACCTCGCCGGGACCGGCGGGAGCCCCGCTGCGCCGGGCGTCTCCTGAGACAGCCGGACGAGACCGCCGCCACTAGACGGTATGCAGTGACCGCTCAGGGCTGCTGAGCGTGGCAGGCCGGGGCCTCGCTCACACATGGTCGTGGGCTACCGAGCGAGGTCTGGCCTGCTCGGCCTATCCGACAGGTGTGGGAGGCCCCGGTGTTCACCGAGCGTACGAGCGTAGGGCTTGACGTGCATGCACGATCTGTTGCCGCGGCGGCGATCGACAGCGTCACAGGCGAGCTGGTGCAGGCGCGGTTGAGGCCGTCGCATGATGCGATCCGGTCTTGGGTCATGGGATTGTCCGGGCCAGTGGCGGTGGTCTACGAGGCCGGCCCGTCGGGGTTCGGCCTGTACCGGTCGCTGAGCACGAGTGGGATCCGCTGCGAGGTGGCCGCGCCGAGCAGGCTGCACCGACCGTCGGGTGACCGGATCAAGACCGACGCCCGGGACGCGATCCACCTGGCCCGGCTGCTGAAGATGGATGAGATCACCTCGGTGTCGATCCCGACAGTCGAGCAGGAGGCCGCCCGAGACCTGGTCCGGGCGCGTGAGGACTGTCGCGCAGACCTGATGCGGGCCCGGCACCGGCTGTCGAAACTGCTGTTGCGGCACGGGATCGTGTATAGCGGCGGTGAGGCGTGGACGGGCAAGCACGACCAGTGGCTGCGTGAGGAAGCATTGGCAGGGTTGGGCTCGAGAGCAACACGGCTGACGTTCGACTCCGACTACGACGCGGTGCTGACCATCCAGGCCCGCCGCGAGCGGATCGACGACCAGATCGAACAGATGGCCCTCGATAGCGAATTCACCGCAGTGGTGCGCCGACTGGGGTGCCTACGCGGGGTCGGCACCTTGACAGGCTTCGCTCTCGCGGTCGAGATCGGTGACTGGCACCGGTTCACCGGCAACAGCATCGGCTCGTTCGTCGGGCTGGTGCCCTCGGAGTACTCCTCGGGGGCCTCCCGTTCCCAGGGGCCGATCACCAAGACCGGGAACACCCACGTGCGCCGACTGCTGGTCGAGGCCGCCTGGCACCACCTGCCACGCTACTGCGCCGGCAAGACCCTGCGGCAGCGATGGGACCTCGCCCCAGCCGCCGCCCGGACCCGCGGGGACCAGGGCAACCGCCGGCTCCACCAACGCTGGACCACCTTCCTGCAGCGCCGAAAGCGGCACACGATCGCTAACATCGCGATCGCCCGCGAACTGTCCGGCTGGTGCTGGTCCCTGGCCGTCATGGACTGAACGCCAGGATCCGAGACAGCTTCGTCGATCACGACTGGCGGCAGCGCGAGGAACGACCCGCGACCGTTCTATGAGCAGACCCTCGGGTCGACGCTCGACCCTAGACAGCGGTCCCGTTCCAGCCGAAAGCACCGTCCTGCGGTAACCAACCCGCGAATATCAGACTGACCGCGCGTCGACACGACACGCTCGCCAGCACCAAAGATCGACGAAGCACGAGGCGCCGCTGGGCCAACCCCGCCCAGCGGCGCCTCACCATGCCTCTTGACACTGACCCCACCCATATCAGAACGGCGGAGGATCCTCCGCCACCGCCGAGCCATCCGCCGAACCATCCGCCGCAGCGTCGGACACCGGCACCTGCGTCGGCGCGATCCGCGGCAGCGGAGCCTGCGGCAGCGGAGCGTGCGGCAGTGGCGTGTGGGGGACTGCGGTCCAGGTGCGTCCGGTGCGGGTGGTCCAGGTGATGGTTCCTGGTGGATCGCCGGGGTCGTTGCGTTGCTCGGGCACCAGGAGTCCGGCGGTCTTGAGCCGATGACACGGTCGGCACAGCGGCCGCACATTGCAGCCGCACGTAGCGCCGCCCTGCGCGTACGGCGTCGCATGATCAAGATCGCAGCGCCACGACGCCTTCCCGCAGTGCGGCGCAGTGCAGGTCGGATGAGCGCGCTCGATGAGCAGCTTCAACCGTTCGCTCGCGACGTACCCGGGGCTGAACGTGTTCTTCCCGACCCCGAGGACCGTGCCGTGCACCCCGTCGACGACCAGGCACCGGAACACCCCGTTCCTGACCAGATCGCGGATCGCGTCGGCCGGGATCGGACCGTAGCCCTGCAGGGTCCCGGGGTCGTCGACCAGGCCCATCAGGGTCTCGGCGGACACGGTGACGTTGACGGTGACCTGCACGTCGGGCCAGGTCGTGGTGAACCACGCGGGGAGGAAGTCTTCGGCGTTCTCGGCGCCGCGCCCGGTGCCATCGTCGGTGGCGACCGTGGGCTCAGGTCCGGGGGTCGACGGAGCCCCACCGGTCGGGACGCAGCCGGCCGGGACGGGCAGGACGTCGGCAGGGACGGGGAGGTAGCCGCTGGTGCAGCCGGTGACGAACAGGTCGTGCCGCAACTGGTCCAACGTGCGGGGGTCGCCATTGGCCCTCAGGTAGCGGGCGGCGGCATCCAGGCCGTTGTACGCGGCGGTGAT
>JACRAB010000174.1 GCA_016213575.1 Actinomycetota bacterium | reverse complement strand
GTCGGCGAGGGCGTCGTCGGGGAACGGCGGCGAGAGCAGCGCCGTCGTCCCGTCCGCGGCGGTGAGCAGGACGCCGCCGCGGGCGACGACCGCGAGGACCTCGCCGTGCCGCTCGCGGACGCCGACCACCCAGCGGGGCAGCCGACGGGCGTCGACGGTGAAGGTGCGGTCGCTCACCCGGGGATCGTCTCGCTCACCCGTCCATCGTCTCGTGCCGCGCGCGGCGGGCCGGGTGGGGCCGGCGGCGGACGGTCACGAGGACGCCCCGCTCCCGTGCCACGTGCCGCCGCCGGCCCGACGGTGGTCCCGGACCGCCCCGTCCGGCTCCGCCCGCCGCCGGCCTGCCCCACGGGGCAGGACCTGCAGCCATCCACGGTCCGGCGGACGCCGGAGCGCCGCCGGCCCCGAGCACGGTGGACGGCGACACGCTACGCCGCCGTGCCGGTGATCGGAACGATGCCGGTCGAACTGTCACGAAGCAGGGACGTCCCCGTCATCCGGGGCCGTCCGGGTCAGACGTTGAAGCCGAGCGCCCGGAGCTGCTCGCGGCCGTCGTCGGTGATCTTGTCCGGGCCCCACGGCGGCATCCAGACCCAGTTGATCCGCATCCCGGAGACCAGGCCGTCGAGGGCCTGCTGCGCCTGGTCCTCGATGACGTCGGTCAACGGGCAGGCCGCGGACGTCAGCGTCATGTCGATGACCGCGTGGTTGTTCTGGTCGATCGTCACGCCGTAGATGAGGCCGAGGTCCACGACGTTGATGCCGAGCTCGGGGTCGACGACGTCGCGGAGCGCCTCCTCGACGTCGAGGACGTTGGCGGGCGTCTGGGTCTCGCTCATGCGTTCTCCTGCTCGGTCGTCGTGCTGACTGCGGGCGGACCCGCCTGCGGTGAGGCCTCGAACAGGTCCGCGACCGCCCTGGACAACGCGTCCTCGAACGCCGTCCATCCCAACATGGCGCACTTCACGCGGTTGGCGTGCCGGCCGACGCCGGCGAAGGCCGCGGCGTCGCCGAGGACCTCCTCGTCCGGCTCGACCTGCCCGCGCGACCGGATCATCGTGCGGAACTCCTCGACGAGCCCGGTCGCCTCGGGGACCGGGCGGCCGACGACGAGCTCGTGGAGCACGGACGTCGAGGCCTGGCTGATCGAGCAGCCCTCCCCCGTCCACGCGACGTCCGCGACCACGGGTGCCGCGGTGCCGTCCGACGCGGTGGTGACGACCGCGCGGAGGGTGACCTCGTCACCGCAGAGCGGGTTGTACTGGTGGCTGTCGGCGGACGCGGCACCGGGGCCGGCGTCCCGCAGCCCGAAGCCGTGCTTGGCCTTCGCGTGGTCGAGGATGATCTGCTGGTAGAGCTGGTCGAGGCCGGACATCAGGCCGCCCCGAAGTAGCCGCGGACCCGGCCGAGGGTCTCGACGAACGCGTCGACCTCACCGGTGGTCGAGTAGAGGTAGACGCTCGCCCGGGTGCTCGCGGTCGCGCCGTAGCGGCGGTGCACCGGCTGCGCGCAGTGGTGCCCGACCCGGACGGCGATCCCCTCGTTGTCGAGGAACTGCCCGACGTCGTGCGGGTGGACGCCCTCGACGACGACGCTCACGGCCCCGACCCGGTCCCTGGCCGTCGTCGGGCCGAGCACGCGCACCCCGGGCAGCTCGGCGACACCGGCGAGCAGCCGCTCGGTGAGCATGTGCTCGTGCGCCGCGACGCGGTCCATCCCGAGGGCGGACAGGTGGTCGACCGCGGCGTGCCAGGCGATCGCCTGGCTCACCGGCGGCGTCCCGGCCTCGAACCGCTGCGGCGGCTCGCGGAAGGACGTGGACTCCATGGTGACCTTCTCCACCATCGAGCCGCCGGTGACGACCGGCGGCAGCGCGGCGAGCACCTCGCGGCGGCCGGCCAGCGCCCCGATCCCCGTCGGGCCGAGCATCTTGTGCGCCGAGAAGACGGCAAGGTCGACGCCGAGCGCCCGCAGGTCGACCGGGAAGTGCGGCACGGACTGGCACGCGTCGAGGACGGTCAGCGCACCGACCGCCTTCGCCGCCGCGACGAGCCGCGGCACCGGGTTGACCGTGCCGAGGACGTTCGAGGCGTGGGTGAACGCGAGCACCTTCGTCCGCTCGGTGACGACCCGGCCGAGGTCGTCGAGGTCGAGCCGGCCGTCGTCGTCGAGCCCGATCCAGCGCAGCGTCGCCCCGGTGCGGGCGCACGCCTGCTGCCACGGCACGAGGTTCGCGTGGTGCTCCATCTCCGTGACGACGACCTCGTCGCCGGCCCGGAGCGCGAGCGGCCCGGGCGTGCCGATCCCGTAGTGCGACAGGCCCAGGGCGACGATGTTGAGGCCCTCGGTCGCGTTCCTGGTCCAGACGAGCTCGTCGTCGTCGAGGCCGACGAAGCCGGCGACGGCGGCCCGGGCGTCCTCGTAGGCCTGCGTCGCCTCCTCGGCGAGCGTGTGCGCACCGCGGTGGACGGCGGCGTTCGAGCGGGTCAGGTAGTCGCGCTCGGCGTCCAGGACGCTGTCCGGCCGCTGGGACGTCGCCCCGGAGTCGAGGTAGGCCAGGGCGTGCCCCGCCCCCACCGTGCGGGAGAGCACGGGGAAGCGGGCGCGCACCGCCGCGACCTCGTCGTCCGAGAACGCCGTCGCGCCGCCCGGGTCACCGACCCGGGCGGCGTCCACCGCTGGTGCTGACATCGGTGCTCAGGCCCCCGTGGTCGCCGGCGTCGTGAAGCGGTCGTAGCCCTCGGCCTCGAGGCGGTCGGCGAGCTCGGGGCCGCCCTGCTCGACGATCCGGCCGTCGACGAAGACGTGGACGAAGTCCGGCTGGATGTAGCGCAGGATGCGGGTGTCGTGCGTGATGAGCAGAGCGCCCACCTCGCCGCCGGCGAGGACGCGGTTGACCCCCTCGGAGACGACCTTGAGGGCGTCGACGTCGAGGCCCGAGTCGGTCTCGTCGAGGACGGCGATCCGCGGCTTGAGGAGCTCCATCTGGAGGATCTCGTTGCGCTTCTTCTCTCCGCCGGAGAAGCCCTCGTTGACGTTGCGCTCGGCGAAGGAGGAGTCCATCTTCAGGCCCTCCATCGCGCTGCGGACGTCCTTGACCCACGTGCGGAGCTTGGGGGCCTCGCCGTCGATCGCGGTCTTCGCGGTGCGCAGGAAGTTGGAGTTCGTCACGCCGGGGATCTCCACCGGGTACTGCATGGCGAGGAAGAGCCCGGCCCGGGCGCGCTCGTCGACGCTCATCGCGAGGACGTCCACGCCGTCGAGCGGCACGGTGCCGCTCGTGACCGTGTACTTCGGGTGGCCCGCGATCGAGTAGGCGAGCGTGGACTTGCCCGAGCCGTTGGGGCCCATGATCGCGTGGGTCTCGCCCGCGCGGACCGTGAGCGTGACGCCGCGGAGGATCTCCTTGGCGCCCTGCTCGGTCTCGACGGAGACGTGGAGGTCCCGGATCTCGAGGACGGACATCGGGTTCAGCTCTCCTTCGCGGCGGTGTCGCCGGCGTTGATCGTGGTGGTGACGTCGACGAGCACGTCGTCGCCGTCGAGGGTCAGGGAGTAGACGGGCACCGGCCGGATCGCGGGGAGCGACGTCGGCTGGCCGGTCCGCAGGTCGAACCGCGAGCCGTGGAGCCAGCACTCGATCGAGCAGTCGTCGACCTCGCCCTCGGCGAGCGAGACGTCCGCGTGGGTGCAGGTGTCGCCGACGGCGTGCAGGCCGCCCTCGCTGTCGCGGACGACCGCGACGGGGACGCCGTCGAGGACGACGCGCAACGCGCCGGACGCCGGGATGTCAGCGGCCGCGCAGGCCTTCTGCAGGCTCACGCGCCCGCCCCCACCAGCGCCATCGAGCGCTCGAGCTCGGCCTCGATGGCCGCGTTGAGCCGCTCCTCGATCTGCGGGACGCCGATCTTCTGGATGAGCTCGTTGAAGAACCCGCGGACGACGAGCCGCCGGGCCTGCGCCTCGGTGATGCCGCGCGCCTGCAGGTAGAACAGCTGCTCGTCGTCGAAGCGGCCCGTCGCGCTCGCGTGACCGGCGCCGACGATCTCGCCGGTCTCGATCTCGAGGTTCGGCACCGAGTCGGCGCGGGCGCCGTCGGTGAGCACGAGGTTGCGGTTCAGCTCGTACGTCTGGGTGCCCTCGGCCGCGGCGCGGATGAGGACGTCGCCGATCCAGACCGTGTGCGCCGACTCGCCCTGCAGCGCGCCCTTGTAGACGACGTTGCTCGTGCAGTTCGGCACCGCGTGGTCGACGAAGAGCCGGTGCTCGAGGTGCTGGCCGGCGTCCGCGAAGTACAGCCCGACGAGCTCGACCTGGGCGCCGGGGCCGGCGAACGAGGCGGTCGGCGAGATCCGGACGACGTCGCCGCCGAGGCTGACGACGACGTGCCGGAGCTTGGCGTCCCGGCCGACGACGGCGCGCTGCGCGGACAGGTGCACCGCGTCGTCCGCCCAGTCCTGGATGGACACCACGGTGAGGTCCGCGCCGTCCGCCACGTCGATCTCGACGTTCGCGGAGACGGTCGCCGAGCCGCGGTGGTCCAGGACGACGATGCCGCGCGAGTGGTGCTCCGCGACGACGAGCACGTGCGCGTAGCCCAGCCCGCCCTGCCCCTCGACGGTGACCGTCGTCGGGGCGGTGGCGTCGAGCTCGGCGGGGACCGTGACGACGAGCGCCTTCGCGAACGAGGCCCAGGCCTGCGCCGCGGCGCGGTCCTCGGGGACCCCGACCCGGCCCAGCCGGGCGTCGTCGCGGTCGACGAGCTCGGTGCGGACGCCGTCCGCGGCGTCGATCGTCACCGTGCTCGGCGCCCCGGACGCCTCGGCGCCCGCGTGCAGGCCGCGGAGCCGGGCGAGCGGGGTGAACCGCCAGTTCTCCTCGCGGCCGGTCGGCACCGGGAAGTCCGCGGGGTCGAAGCTCGCGGGCCAGCCCGCCCGGGACTGCACCGGGACGGGGTCGCCCGGCGCGTTCCCGTGGCTGTGCGCGACGAACCCGTGCTGGGCGGTCGCCGGTGCCGTGATGTCCGTACTGGCTGCCATCAGCCGACGGCCCCTTCCATCTGCAGCTCGATGAGGCGGTTGAGCTCGAGCGCGTACTCCATCGGCAGCTCGCGCGCGATGGGCTCGACGAAGCCACGGACGATCATCGCCATGGCCTCCTCCTCGCTCAGACCACGGGACATGAGGTAGAAGAGCTGGTCCTCGCTCACCTTGGAGACCGTCGCCTCGTGCCCCATGGACACGTCGTCCTCGCGGACGTCGACGTACGGGTAGGTGTCGGACCGGCTGATCGTGTCGACGAGGAGCGCGTCGCAGCGCACCGTCGACGCGGAGTGGTGGGCGCCCTCGAGGACCTGCACGAGGCCCCGGTAGGACGTCCGGCCGCCGCCGCGCGCGACGGACTTGGAGATGATCGAGGACGACGTGTGCGGCGCCGCGTGGACCATCTTCGCGCCGGCGTCCTGGTGCTGACCCTCGCCCGCGAAGGCGATGGACAGCGTCTCGCCCTTGGCGTGCTCCCCCATGAGGAAGATCGCCGGGTACTTCATCGTCACCTTGGAGCCGATGTTGCCGTCGACCCACTCCATCGTCGCGCCCGCGGCCGCCGTGGCCCGCTTCGTCACGAGGTTGTAGACGTTGTTCGACCAGTTCTGGATCGTCGTGTACCGGACGCGGGCGTCCTTCTTGACGACGATCTCGACGACGGCCGAGTGCAGCGAGTCCGACTTGTAGATCGGCGCCGTGCAGCCCTCGACGTAGTGCACGTAGGAGCCCTCGTCGGCGATGATCAGCGTGCGCTCGAACTGGCCCATGTTCTCGGTGTTGATCCGGAAGTAGGCCTGCAGCGGGATCTCGACGTGAACGCCCTTGGGCACGTAGATGAACGAGCCGCCGGACCACACCGAGGTGTTGAGCGCGGCGAACTTGTTGTCCCCCACCGGGATGACGGACGCGAAGTGCTCCTTGAAGAGCTCCGGGTACTCGCGCAGGCCGGTGTCGGTGTCGACGAAGATGACGCCCTGGCGCTCGAGCTCCTCGTTGATCTGGTGGTAGACCACCTCGGACTCGTACTGCGCGGCGACGCCGGCGACGAGGCGCTGCTTCTCGGCCTCCGGGATGCCCAGGCGGTCATAGGTGTTCTTGATGTCGTCGGGGAGGTCCTCCCACGACGTCGCCTGCTTCTCGGTGGACCGCACGAAGTACTTGATCGTGTCGAAGTCGATCCCGGACAGGTCCGACCCCCAGCCCGGCATCGGCTTCTTGTCGAACAGGCGCAGGCCCTTGAGCCGCAGGTCGAGCATCCACTGCGGCTCGTTCTTGAGGGCCGAGATGTTGCGGACGACGTCCTCGGAGATCCCGCGGCGGGCGGTGGCCCCCGCGGAGTCCGGGTCGGCCCATCCGTACTCGTAGCGGCCCAGCCCCTCGAGCTCGGGGCGTGCGACGGAGGTCATCGGGTGGTCCTCTCCTGAGGCGATGTCGGGACGTGCTGCGGTGCGATCTGGACGGTCACGGGACCGGTCGGGACGTGGGTCGTGCAGACGTGCTCGCCGTGCGCGAGGGTCGCCAGTCGTTGGACGTGCACCCCGAGCAGCCGTGAGAAGGCCTCGGTCTCGGCCTCGCACAGCTGCGGGAACTCGCGTGCCACGTGCTGCACGGGGCAGTGCCCCTGGCACAGCTGGGTGCCGACCGTCGTGTCCCCGACGGCGACGTCCCGGGTGCTCGCGGCGTAGCCCTCGGCGGACAGTACGCCCGCCAGTGCACGGGCCCGGGCCTGGGGGTCCTCCCCCGCGGCGTCGACCACGGCGGCGTAGCGCCGTTCGAGGTCGGCGACCCGGTCGTCGGCGAACTGCTTGACGGCGTCCTCGCCGGCGACGTCCCGCAGGAAGCGCAGGGCCGACGACGCGAGCGCGTCGTAGCCCGTGGCCATCGCCGCGTGCCCGACGTCGGTGAGCACGAACCGGCGGGCCGGCCGGCCGCGGCCGCGCGGGCCGCCGGCCGGGGTCTCGTGGACGGCGACGTGCCCGTCCTCGAGGAGGACGTCGAGGTGGCGGCGGACGGCGGCCGGGGTGAGCCCCAGGCACGTCGCGAGCTCGGCGGCGGTCACCGGACCACGCTCGAGCACCTCGCGGCAGACCCGGTCCCGGGTGCGCTCGTCGGACTCGAGCTCGACGGGCGCGCTGGTCAGCTCGGTCATCTGTGTCGCCCCTCCTGCTCGTCCGGTCGCTTGCTCGACCAATTACACCACTCCATCGTGCCGTTAATACCCCGGGGCCTCAACTCGAGCTCCCGGCTCCTACCCTTCGGGGGTGACCGACGCCCCCGCGCTCGCCGTCGACGGCCTGCGCTAGTCCTACGGCGGCCGGCAGGTCGTCGACGGCCTGTCGTTCGCGGCCCGCTCCGGCGAGGTGACCGCGGTCCTCGGCCCGAACGGCGCCGGCAAGACGACGACGGTGGAGTGCTGCGAGGGCCTGCGGCGGCCGGACGGCGGGACCGTGCGGGTCCTCGGCCGTGACCCGTGGCGGGCGGACGCGGCGCTGCGGGCCCGGGTCGGGGTGATGCTCCAGGACGGCGGGCTGCCGACGGGGGCCCGCGCCGGCGAGGTGCTGCGGCACGTCGCGGCCCTGCACGCGCACCCGTTGCCGGTCCCCGACCTGCTCGACCGCCTCGGGCTCACCGCGCACACCCGGACGACCGTCCGCCGGCTCTCCGGGGGCCTGCGGCAGCGGCTCGCCCTCGCGGTCGCCGTCGTCGGCCGGCCCGAGGTGGTCTTCCTCGACGAGCCCACCGCGTGCCTCGACCCGCAGGCCCGGCTCGCCGTATGGGACGTCTTCCGGCAGCTGCGCTGCGACGGCGTGTCAGTCGTCCTCTCGACGCATCTCATGGACGAGGC
>JACRAB010000168.1 GCA_016213575.1 Actinomycetota bacterium | reverse complement strand
GCCGTCGGATCGTCGCGCGCGTGGTCTGCGCGTCCGGACCCCTGGTGACGCTCACGGCCGTCGTGGCCGTCGTCGGCGCCGGGAAGAAGTGGTAGCGGACACCCGCTCGCAGCCCGCGGACCCCGGGGCTGCGGGCCCCGGGTCCGCGGGCATCGCGCGACCGGCCGCCCCGCCGCGCCCCCGGCGGGCGGTCACGGCGTACGTGATCGTCCTCACCGTGACGGCGGTGCTGCTCACCGTCCCGCTGCTGTGGGTGCAGATCCCCAGGCTTCCGACGTCCGGACACCTTCTCGCACACCTCGTCGCGTTCGCCGCGCTCCTCGTCCTCTCCGAGCAGCGGCCGCTCACGCTGGCCCGCCGGGACGGCGAGCTCGACCAGATCACCGTCTCCTCGACGTGGGCCCTCGCGCTGACGATCTGCGGCCCGCTCGCGCTCGTCGTCCTCGCGCAGGGCCTGTCCGTCGCCCTCGACGACCTGCTCCGCCGGCGCGGCCTGCTGCGGATGGCCTTCAACGTCGCCCAGTACGTCGTGACCCTGTGCGCCGCCCGGGCCGCCTACTCGCTCGTCACCGGGCACGGGCTGCTCGACGTCCACAGCTCGTTCTCGCCGGCGGACATCCCCGGCACCGTCGTCGCGGCCCTCGTCTTCTTCCTCGTGAACAACGGCGCCGTCGCCCTCGTCGTCGCGCTCGACCAGCGGCTGCCGGCGCTCGACGTGCTCCGCGAGGACGTGCGGGTCCAGGGCATGACGTCGGCGATCCTGCTCGGCCTCGCGCCGGTCGCCGTCGTCGTCTCGGACTTCTCGCTGTGGATGCTCCCGATGCTCGTCCTCCCGCTGCTCGGCGTGCAGCGCAGCGCGTGGGTCGCCGCCCGGCGCCAGTTCGAGGCGCTCCACGACGGCCTCACGGGGCTGGCGAACCGGATCCTCTTCCACCACCGCACCGACCGCGCGCTGGTCGCCGGCCGCGGCAGCGACGGGTACGTGGCCGTCATGCTCCTCGACCTCGACCACTTCAAGGAGGTCAACGACACCCTCGGCCACCACGTCGGCGACGACCTCCTGCGGCAGGTCGCCGAGCGGGTCGGGGCGGCACTGCCGGACGGCGTCACGCTCGCCCGCCTCGGCGGCGACGAGTTCGCCGTCCTGCTGCCGGACGCCGGTGCGGTCGAGGACGTCCTCGCCGCGGCCGAGCGGGTCGCGACGGTGCTGCACACCCCGGTCCTCGCGGACGGCGTCCGGATCGGCGTCCAGGCGAGCATCGGCATCGCGCACCAGCCGGTCGCCCAGGCGACCCGGGACCTGCTCCTGCAGCAGGCCGACATCGCGCTCTACCGGGCCAAGGAGAACCGCGGCGAGATCCAGGTCTACCGGCCGGAGATCGACCAGCACACCGTCCAGCGGCTCAGCCTGCTCGCCGATCTGCACGCCGCGGTCGGGCGCGGCGAGTTCCGGCTCGTCTACCAGCCGCAGGTCGACACCCGCACCGGCCGGGTCGTCGCCGTCGAGGCGCTCCTGCGCTGGCACCACCCCTCGCAGGGCGTCGTCCCGCCGGACGTCTTCGTGCCGCTCGCCGAGCAGAGCGGTGTCGTCGCCGCGCTCACCCGGGCCGCGCTCGCCGAGGCGCTGACGACGCTGTCGCTCCTGCACGCGTCTGGGCACCGGGTCGAGATGGCGGTGAACATCTCCGCCCGGCTGCTGTCGGACCTCGAGCTGCCCCGGATGGTCCGCGACCTCATCGCGGCGCGCGGCGTCCCCGCGACGTGCGTGACGATCGAGGTCACCGAGTCGACGATCTCCGCCGACCCGCGGCGCGCGATGCAGGTGCTCAAGGAGCTGCGGGACACCGGGATGCGCGTCGCCGTCGACGACTTCGGCACCGGCTACTCGTCGCTGTCGTACCTGCGCCGGCTCCAGCCCGACGAGCTCAAGGTCGACCGCTCCTTCGTCACGCACATGCTGGACGACGAGAACAACGCGGTCATCGTGCGCGCGACCGTCGAGCTCGGGCACGGGCTGGGCCTGTCCGTCGTCGCCGAGGGGGTCGAGGACGACAAGACCTTCGCCCGGCTGCGCGAGCTCGGCTGCGACCGGGTGCAGGGCTTCCTCGTCGCGCGCCCGATGAGCGTCGCCGCGCTCAAGGTGTGGCTCGACTCCGCGTCCCAGGCCGGCTGGCGCGCCGCGGCGCAGTCGGCGGCCCGCGGCCGGGGCGTCCGGCCCGCCGCGGACACCTGGCCGGACGGCGCGGTTCCCGGCGCCGTCGCCCCGCGCGACCTCGTCGACCTCAGCGCCGCCGAGGTCGTCGCCGCCGAGGCGGTCGCGGCGGACCTCGTCCGGGCCGCGACCCGGCTGCCGGTGACCAAGCCGCTGCCGCTCGCGGACGTCCTCTCCTTCGAGACCCGGTGATCGTCCCCGTCTGCGCGCTGCTCGCGGTCCTCGTGCCGCTGCTCGTGGGCGGGCGCCTGCGCGGGTTCGCGGTGCTGAGGCTGCGCCGGACCGAGGTCGTGAGCGCCGCGTTCGTCGTGCAGTTCGCCGCGGTCTCCGTGCTGCCGGGGCCGCGCGTGCTGCTCGTGGCCCTGCACATCGGCTCGTACCTCGCCGCCGGCGCGTTCGTCGTCGTCAACCGGCGCGTGCCGGGGATCGTCGTCCTCGGGCTCGGCGCGCTCTCCAACGGGCTGACGATCGCGGTCAACGGCGGCACCCTGCCGGCGTCGTCCGCCGCGCTCGCCAGGGCCGGCATGCTCGAGGCGGAGACGCTCGGCACCGCAGCGGGTCTGGCGAACTCGGGCATCGTCGCCGACCCGCGGCTGGCGCTGCTCG
>JACRAB010000167.1 GCA_016213575.1 Actinomycetota bacterium | reverse complement strand
CGCTCCCAGGCCGGGTCGGGCGCCGGCTCCGCGGCCCGGGCCGGGACCGGCGCGACCGTCACCCGCAGCAGGCTCACGACGCGCATGTCGGCGTGGAAGACGCCCTGGACGCCGGCCCCGGGTGCGGACGCGTCGAGGTCGCCGTCCGGGGCGGCGAGGACGACGGTCGGCGCGGCGAGCGTCACCTCCAGGTCGTGGAGGAGGGGCTGGCGGGGCGGCATCGGCGGACTCCCGTTCGTCGTCTCTGTCCGTTTCGGTGGTCTTGACAGCATCCGGGATCTCGGTCACGGTAAGACTGATTTGAACGCTCCAATGACCGTTCATATCACCCAGATTCGGACACCGGTACCCCTGACCACCCGGCAGCTCACCTCTCCGGGCGGAATCGGGACCGGCCGTCGACGGAGGTGTTCGCGATGGCGCGGGCGACGCTCGAGAGCGTGGCGCGGCATGCCGCCGTGTCCCGGCAGACGGTCTCCAACGCCCTCAACGCACCGCACCTGGTGCACCCGGACACCCTCACCCGGGTCAGGGCGGCGATCTCCGAGCTCAACTACCGGCCGCACCACGCCGCCCGCACCCTGCGCACCCGCCGCTCGCAGCTCGTCGGGGCCCGGATCGAACCCTGGCGCGACGGCGTCAACGGCGCGGTCCTCGACCGGTTCCTGCAGTCCCTCACCGCACGCGCCCAGGCCCGCGGCCAGCGGATCCTGCTGTTCACCGCGGAGGACGACGAGCAGGAGTGCGCGCACTACGAGGACCTGCTCTCCGGCCTCGACCTCGACGCCTTCGTCCTCCACGGCACCCACGCGGACGACCGCCGGACGGCCTGGCTCGCGCAGCGCCGGGTGCCGTTCGTGACGTTCGGGCGGCCGTGGGGCTCGACCGGCACGCACGGGTGGGTCGACGTCGACGGCGCCGAGGGCACCCGGGCCGCGACCCGGCACCTCGTCGCGGCCGGGCACCGGCGGATCGCCTTCCTCGGCTGGCCGGAGGGTTCCGAGGTCGGCGACGACCGGCGCAGCGGCTGGGCGGACCTCGCCCTGGCCGCCGGGCTCGAGGTGCGGCCGGGGTACGACGCCGGCGTCGCCGACGGCCTCGGCACCGGCCGCGCGGCCGCCGCCGCGATGCTCGACCTCGAGGTGCCGCCGACGGCGATCGTCTGCGCGAGCGACTCGCTCGCCCTCGGTGCGTGGACCGAGCTGACCGCCCGCGGGCTGCGTCCCGGCGCCGACGTCGCGGTCGTCGGCTTCGACGACTCCACGACCGCGGCCGTGGTCGGGCTGAGCAGCGTCGCGCAGCCGCTCGACGACGCGGCGGCGGCCTGCCTGCGGATGCTCCACGACGTCCTCGAGACCGACCGGCCGCGCGGCGGCCGGGCCGACGGCACCGACGGACCACCGGAGGGCGGCCGTCCGGGGCCGCCCGACCCGGTCCTGCTCAGCCCGCAGCTCGTCGTCCGCGCGAGCGGCTGACCGACCACCGCACCGCGCCCCACCACTGCACGCAGCACCGACACCCCGCCCCACCACCGGCCTCCCCTCGCCGACGCCGTCCCCGGCGTCGGCCCGTCCAAGGAGATTTGTCATGGTTGCTCCCCGTACGCGATGGACCCTCGGGACCGCCGCCCTCCTGTCGCTCGGCCTGTCCGCGTGCGGCGGGAGCGGCTTCGACTCCGGCGGCAGCAGCGCGACCCAGGCGTCGTCCGGCCCGGCGTCGATCAAGGTGCTCATCGCCTCCAGCGGCGACGCCGAGACCAAGGCCGTCAACGACGCGGCGGCGGCGTGGGCCACGGCGTCCGGCAACAAGGCCGAGGTCATCCAGGCCCAGGACATCGCCCAGCAGCTCGGGCAGGGCTTCGCGTCCGGCAACCCGCCGGACGTCTTCTACATGGACGCCGGCCGGTTCGCGACGTACGCGAGCGCGGGCAGCCTCGAGCCCTACGGCGACGCCTTCGGCGAGAAGGACGACTTCTACCCGAACCTGCGCGAGGCGTTCACCCAGGACGGGAAGCTCTACTGCATCCCCAAGGACTTCTCGACGCTGGCGCTCGAGATCAACACCGCGGCCTGGTCGAAGGCGGGCCTCACCGACGCCGACGTCCCGAAGACCTGGGAGCAGCTCGCGACCGTCGCGAAGAAGCTCACCACCGGCGACCAGGTCGGCCTCGCGATCGGCGACACCCGGGACCGGATCGGCGCCTTCATGGTCCAGGCCGGCGGCTGGGTGACGAGCAAGGACGGCACGCAGGTCACCGCGGACAGCCCGGAGAACCTGCAGGCGCTGGACTACGTGAAGTCCCTGCTCGCCAGCGGGGTGGCCAAGTACCCCAAGCAGCTCGACTCCGGGTGGTCCGGCGAGGCCTTCGGCAAGCAGAAGGCCGCGATGACCATCGAGGGCAACTGGATCTCCGGGGCGATGAAGAACGACTTCCCCGCCGTGAAGTACACCGTCGCCCCGCTGCCGGCGGGCCCGAAGGGCCAGGGCACCCTCGCGTTCACCCAGTGCTGGGGCGTCGCGGCGAAGAGCGCGAACAAGGCCGCGGCCGTCGACTTCGTCAAGGCCATGACGACGAAGGACGCCCAGCTCGGCTTCGCGAAGGCGTTCGGCGTCATGCCGTCGCGGCAGTCGGCGCAGGCCGACTACGTCGCGCAGTTCCCGCAGGACAAGGCGTTCATCGAGGGCGCCGCCTACGCGCAGGGCCCGGTCAAGGTCGCGAAGATCGACCAGGTGCTCGCCGACTTCGACACCGGCCTGCAGGGCCTGCCGAAGGCCGACCCGAAGCAGATCCTCGCCCGGCTGCAGACGAACGCGTCCGCGGTCGTCGGCAAGTGACGGTGCGGCTGTGAGTGCGGGCATGAGCGCGGGCGTGAGCGCGCCCGCCGTCGCTGCTCCCCCGTCCGCGCCCTCCCAGGGGCGCGGGCGGGGGCCGGGCGGCGGCATCCGCGGCCGCGAGGGCCTCGCCGGCTGGCTGTTCGTCGCACCGGTCCTGCTCGTCCTCGGGCTCTTCCTCGTCGTGCCGATCGCAATGGCGCTGTGGGTGAGCCTGTCCGACTGGCAGGGCCAGGGCAGCCCGTTCGGCAACGGCGTGGGGTTCGTCGGAGGCGGCAACTACTCCGAGCTCCTCACGACCCCCGGGCTCGCGCAGACCGACTTCATGACGAGCCTGCGCAACAACGCCTACTACGTGCTCTTCGTCGTGCCGCTGCAGACCGTGCTCGCGCTCGGCCTCGCGCTCGTCCTCAACGGCAAGCGGCTCAAGGGCAAGGGGTTCTTCCGGACCGCGTACTACTTCCCGTCGGTGACGAGCTCGGTCGCGGTCTCCGTCGTGTTCCTCTTCGTCTTCTCCTCCAGCGGCGTCGTCAACTCGCTCCTCGCGAAGATCGGCGTCGACGGGCCGTCGTGGTTCGCCGACCCGCGGGGCGTCGTCCACCTGCTCCTCGGCGGGCTCGGCGTCGACACCGACGCCCCGCCCGCGGCCCTCGCCGGCCGGTCGCTGGGCGGGCTCACGCTGTGGGACTGGCTCGCGGGCCCGAGCGTCGCGATGTGCGCGATCATCGCGCTCGTCGTCTGGACGACGGCCGGCACGTTCATGCTCATGTTCCTCGCGGCGCTGCAGGACATCCCGGTCGAGGTCGAGGAGGCCGCGGAGATCGACGGGGCCGGCCGGTGGCAGCGGTTCCGCTACGTGACGCTGCCGATGCTGCGCCCCACGCTGTTCCTCGTGCTCACGCTGGGGCTCATCGGCACCTGGCAGGTCTTCGACCAGATCTACGTCATGAGCCAGGGCGCGCCCGGCAAGACGACGCTCACCCCGGCGTACCTGTCGTACCAGTCGTCCTTCAACAACAACGAGTGGGGCCAGGGCAGCGCGATCGCGTTCATCCTCTTCGCGATCATCGTCGCACTGACCCTCGTGCAGCGGTTCGTCCTGCGCGACAAGGACGACGGCCGCGAGCGCGCCGCGGTGCGGCGCGCGGCGAAGGCCGCACGGTCCGGTACCGGCCCCACGGCGGAGGTGTCCCGATGACGACGACCACCACGGCGGCGAAGCCGGCGTCCGCCGCTGCCCCGAAGCGGCCCGGCCGCCGCGGCGGTCTCGGACGGGTCGCGGGCTACACCGTCCTCGTCGTCTTCGCGCTCGTCTACATCTACCCGTTCCTCATCCAGCTCGCGACGAGCTTCAAGACCGAGGCCGACTCCACGGCGCACCCGCTCGCGCTCTGGCCGGACCCGGTGACGACGGCCGCGTTCAGCCGACTGGCCGAGGCCGACTACCCGCGCTGGTTCCTCAACTCGTTCGTCGTCGCGCTCGTCGTCACCGCGGGCCGGGTCTTCTTCGACTCCCTCGCCGGCTACGCGCTGGCCCGGCTGCGGTTCCGCGGGCGCGGGGCGCTCTTCGCCGCGGTCATCGCGGTCATGGCGGTGCCCGGCGTCGTCCTGCTCATCCCGAAGTTCCTCGTGCTGAACCAGTTCGGGATGTACGACTCGTACTCCGGGATGATCGTGCCGCTCCTCGCCGACGCGGCCGGCGTGTTCATCATGAAGCAGTTCTTCGAGTCGGTGCCGGTGAGCGTCGAGGAGGCCGCGCGCATCGACGGCGCGGGTCCGTTCCGGATCTTCTGGTCGGTCGTGCTCCCGATGGCCCGGCCGGCCCTCATCACGCTGACGATCCTGTCGTTCCAGGGCTCCTGGAACGAGCTGCCGCACTTCATCGTGTCCCGGCAGAGCCCGGAGCTGAACACCCTGACGACCGGGGTCGCCTCGCTCGTCTCCGGCCAGCTCGGGTCCGGCAACCAGTACCCGCTCAAGCTCGCGGCGGCGCTGCTCATGACGGTCCCGGTCGCCCTGGTGTTCTTCGCCTTCCAGCGGCACTTCGTCCGGGGCGGCACCGAGGGCGCGGTCAAGGGATGATGCCCCCATGGCGACCACCCTCTCCACGCTGCTCCACGGCGCCCTCGGCGACCTGAGGCTCGAACCGACCCGCAAGCGGGTGCGGGCCTACCTCGGTGACGCGCTCGTCGCGGACTCCCGGGACGCCGTCCTGGTCTGGGAGCCGCGACGGGTCGTCCCCGGCTACGCGGTGCCTCGGGCCGACGTCGTCGCGGACCTCGTCGAGACGGCCGGGCCGGCGCCCGAGGCACCCGCAGGCGCCGGGCCGGTCTTCCCGGACGTGCCGTTCGCGGTGCACACGGCGGCGGGCACGGCGTACGACGTCAGGACGGCGCAGGGCACGGCGCCGGCCGCGGCGTTCGCCTACGCCGACCCCGACCTCGGCGGCCGCGTGGCGCTCGACGGCGACGCGCTGCGCTGGTTCGAGGAGGACGACGAGATCGGCGGCCACCCGCGCGACCCCTTCCACCGGGTCGACGTCCGGCACGGCACGGCCGAGGTCCGCGTCGAGGTGGACGGCATCCTCGTCGCGCGCTCGGAGCGGCCGCTCGTCCTCTTCGAGACCGGGATGCCGCCGCGGTACTACCTGCCGCGCGAGGACGTCCTCGTGGACCTCGACGCGACCGCGACGACGTCCGCCTGCGCGTACAAGGGCGAGGCGTCGTACTGGGCGGTGACGACGGGCACCAGCGCCGGCACGGACGTCGCGTGGAGCTACGAGGAGCCGCTGCCGGACGCCGCCGAGCTGGCCGGGGCGGTCGCCTTCTACCCCGACCGCGCCGTCGTCACCGTCGACGAGGCACCCGCCGGGCGATCCACCGAGCCGCCCGCGTAACGCCGGGGACGTCGCGGCGCACCCACCGGTGAACGCCCGCAGCCGCGGGCCGTACCGAGGAGCCCTGGATGTCCACCGCTGCCCGTCCACGCCGGCGAACGGTCGCCCTGACCGTCGCCCTCGCCCTGACCGCGACCGGCCTCACGGCCACCGCGCTGGCCGGACCCGCCGCGGCGTCCGGTCGCACGGTCTTCGTCCCCGGCGTCACCGTGAACGCCGACCGGACGGCGACGTTCCCGCTGCGCACCGGCCGCTACGCCGACGGCCGCACCGTCGACTACGTCGTCATCGAGGCGTCGACCTCGTCGGCCGCGGCGAAGTACGGCGTCGGCGTCGTCAACAAGCTCGCGAACACCGGCCGCGCCGCGAGCCAGGCCGTCACGCTCGACAAGGGCACCATCGTCTTCTCCGGCACCGTCGACTTCTCCCCCGTGCACGCGGTGGCCGGCACGCCCGGCACCGGCTGGCCGCCCGTCGTCGCCACCCCCGGGTCGCGCGGCGACGCCGGCTACTCGCCGATCGTCCGGCTGCCCGACGGCAGCTACCTCAACGCGCCGCAGATCGGCAACGGCACCGGCCTGCACGACAAGGTCGTCCGGATCGACCGCGCGAAGAAGACCGTGACCCTCGCGCTCACCGACGGGTTCGCCCGCGGCGACGCCGTCGTCTACCTCTCGACGGACGCCACCGCCGAGGGCCCCGCCGCGCTCGAGGGCTCGACGTACGCGCCGCGGCTGAACGCGGCGCCGTCCCCCGGCGACGACAGCACGGCGTCCGCGCGGGCCTCGCTCGCGGCGTTCGTCAACGGCCCGACGGGCAGCCCGGCCACCCGGCAGGGCATCAACAGCGCCCTGCTCGGCGAGGGCGACCCGCTCAACGTGCTCGCGTGGACGCCGAACCAGGGGCGCTACTCGCCGCTGTGGGACGTGCACCTCACCGAGTGGGCCGCGGGCACCACGCCGGAGCGGGTCACCCGCTTCGCCGACGTCGAGGACCTCGCGGACGACCTCGCCGTCACCGCACCGGGCGGCGGCGTCTGGGGCCCGAGCGGCGTGATCGTCAACTGCCCGATCATCGCCACCGCCTGATCCGTAAGAACCCCGTAACCGCCCGGGGCGGGACCGAGTCTCGCCCCGGGCACCCGAGGAGGACCACAATGCGGACGTGGTCGACACGGTCCTGGCAGGCGACGCCGCTGTCGTCGAGGCGCTGCGGCGCGGGGACGAGCGCGCCTTCGCCGAGGTCGTCGAGCAGTTCCACCCGATGCTGCGCCGGATCGCCCGCGGGTACGTGCGCACCGACGAGGCCGTCGGGGACGTCGTCCAGGAGACCTGGATCGCCGTCCTGCGCGGCATCGACCGGTTCGAGGGCCGGTCGTCGCTGCGCACCTGGGTCGTGTCGATCCTCGTCAACGTCGCCCGGAGCCTCGCGGTGAAGGAGGCGCGGACGGTGCCGTTCGCGTCCCTCGGCCCTGCGGACGACGGCCTGGCCGGGTTCGGTCCCGAGCGCTTCCAGGGCCCGGAGGGCTCCTACCCGGGGCACTGGACGACGCCGCCGACCCCGTGGACCGAGGATCCCGAGGCCTCGGCGATCGCCGGCGAGACCCGCGCCGTCGTCGCGCAGGCCGTCGCGGCGCTCCCGGAGAGCCAGCGCACGGTCATCACCCTGCGCGACGTCGACGGCTGGACCGGGCCGGAGGTGGCCGCGGCGCTCGGCATCTCGGAGGGCAACCAGCGCGTGCTCCTGCACCGCGCCCGTGCGAAGGTTCGTCTGGCGCTCGACGCGCATCCGGCCGGCGAAGGGAGGGCGTCGTGACGCAGGACGTCCCCGGGGACGACGACCTGGCCTGCACGCAGGTCGTCATGCTCATCACGGACTACCTCGACGACGCCCTCGCCCCGGCCGACCGGGCCCGGATCGACGAGCACCTCGCCGACTGCGACGGCTGCACCGTCGTGCTCGACCAGTTCCGGACGACGGTCCGGACGACGGGCACGCTCCGGTCCGAGGACCTCGACCGGCTCGACCCGGGGACCCGCGACGACCTGCTCGGAGTCTTCCGGCGCTGGGCCGCGGAGCGACCGGGCGCCTGACCGGCCCGCCCTCAGCGCCAGGTGCCCCGCAGGTACTGGTCCGGCCACGGCGTCGCCGTCGCCGGGTGCCGGTCGCCGTCGAGCACGTGCTGCGCGCGCAGCGGCCACGCCGGCTCCCGGAGCACCGCCCGGGCGAGCAGGACGGCGTCCGCCGAGTCCTCGACGAGCACCTGCTCGGCCTGCGCCGGCTCGGTGATGAGCCCGACCGCCGCGGTCGGCAGCCCGCTGCCCGCCCGGACGGCACGTGCCAGCGGCACCTGGTAGCCCGGCCCGGCGGCGATCCGCTGCTGCGGCGAGACCCCGCCGCTGGAGACGTCGACGAGGTCGACGCCGCGGCCGGAGAGCCACCGGGAGACCTCGACGGTCTCCTCGAGCGTCCACCCGCCCTCGACCCAGTCGGTCGCCGAGACCCGGACGAACAGCGGCTTGCGCTCCGGCCAGACCGCGCGGACGGCGTCCACGACCTCGAGGAGGAACCGGGCCCGGCCCTCGAGGCCGCCGCCGTACCCGTCGGCCCGCTCGTTCGCGAGCGGGGACAGGAACTCGTGGACCAGGTAGCCGTGCGCGGCGTGCACCTCGGCGACCTCGAAGCCCGCGGCGTCCGCGCGGACCGCGGCGGCGGCGAACGCCGCCACGAGACCGGCGATGTCGGCGGTCGAGAGCTCCTTGGGCGTCGGGCCGTCGCCGTGCGCGAGGGCGGACGGCGCGACCGGCTGCCAGCCGCCGTCCGCCTCGTCGACCCAGCCGTCGCCGTCCCAGGGCCGCTGCGAGGACGCCTTGCGGCCGGCGTGCGCGAGCTGGATCCCGGGGACGGCGCCCTGCCCGGCGACGAACGCGGTGATCCGCTCGTACGCCTGCGCCTGCGCGTCGCTCCAGATACCGGCGTCCGCCGGGCTGATCCGGCCCTCGGGCGTCACGGCCGTCGCCTCGGTGAGGACCAGGCCGGCGCCGCCCGCCGCCCGGGCGCCGAGGTGCACGAGGTGCCAGTCCGTCGGGAACCCGTCGACCGAGGAGTACTGGCACATCGGGGCCACCCAGGCCCGGTTGCGGAACGTCGTCCCGCGCAGCGTGAGGGGCGTGAACAGTCGGCTCATACCGACAGCCAACCGGACGGCGTCCCCGCCGCTTCCGCGCGGCGGTGCCGGGCGTGTCACACGTCAGCGGCGGAAGAACACCGGCACGACGAAGTTGCCGACGATGCCGACGAGCAGCAGCACGTAGAAGACCGCGGTGACGGCCGTGACGGGCAGGCCGACGGCCGAGATCCAGGGCTGCAGGCCCTGCGGCTTCCAGATGGCCTCCTCCGGGCGCGGCACGGTGCCCCGGTTGAGGAAGAACCCGACGACGCCGATGCCGGCCAGCCCCACGGAGATGCCGAGCAGGTACGCCGGACCGGTCACGGTCGTGAGGAGGAACTCCATCGCCCCGGCGGCGAAGCCGCCCGCGAAGAGGAACAGCCCGGCGAGCACGCCCCGGGCCCGGCCCCGCTCGAGCGGGACCGGTGCCACCGGAGCGCCCCGGCCGGCGCCCGGCCGGGGCGGGCGGGCGGCGGGTCGGTCGGGGCGTCCGGGTCGGCTCACGGTCAGAAACTACCTGTTCCTCGGCGGCGGGGCGGGACGGTCGCGATCAGGGACGGCGGTAGCCGGCCATCGCCTCGAGCCGGGCGATCCGCTCCGGCATCGGCGGGTGGGTCGAGAAGACCCGCGAGATCCCGCCCGCCCGGAACGGGTTGGCGATCATCATGTGGCTCGCGTTGACGAGGTCGCGCTCGGGCGGCAGCGGCAGCCGGTTCGTACCGGACTCGAGCTTGCGCAGGGCGCTCGCGAGGGCGAGCGGGTCGCCGGTGAGCCGCGCGCCGTCCTCGTCGGCGTCGTACTCGCGGGTGCGGCTGATCGCCATCTGGACGACGCCCGCCGCGAGCGGGCCGAGGATCATGAGGCCGATGAGCACGACCGGGTTCGGCCGGTCCTCGTCGTCGCTGCCGCCGCCGAAGAACATCCCGAACTGGGCGATGAAGGTGATCGCGCTCGCGACCGCCCCGGCGACGGACGCCGTGAGGATGTCGCGGTTGTACACGTGCATGAGCTCGTGCCCGAGCACGCCCCGCAGCTCGCGCTCGTCGAGGATCTGGAGGATCCCCTCGGTGCAGCAGACGGCGGCGTTGCGCGGGTTGCGGCCGGTCGCGAAGGCGTTCGGGGCGTTCGTCGGGGAGACGTAGAGCCGCGGCATCGGCTGCCGGGCGGCCGTCGAGAGCTCCCGGACGATCCGGTACATCGCGGGCTGCTCGGCCTCGCTCACCGGCCGCGCCCGCATGGCCCGCAGCGCGAGCTTGTCGGAGTTCCAGTAGCCGTAGGCGTTCATGGCCAGGGCCGCGAACAGCCCGATGAACAGACCCGTCCGGCCCAGCAGCAGGTTGCCGACGACGAGGAGAAGTGCCGACAGCCCGCCGAGCAGGACAGCGGTCTTGAGACCGTTGAAGTGGCGGTGGCCCATCGCGGATCCGTGCTCCTTCCGTGGTGCCGAGGACCGGCATCCATACGTGTCAACGTGGTCCCCGGGGGCGTCGTTCCCGGCCCAGCGGGCTCCCAGCGGACTCCCAGGCGGCTGCGTGGTTGGCGTCCTCTGGTGGGTTACGTACGCGGGTCGGCGTCCTGTGGCGGGATGCGCGCGAGCACGTCGGCGTCCTCTGGCGGGGTTCGCACGCTACGTCGGGCGTCCTCTGGCGGGTTACGCGTGGCGCGACGTCCTCTGGTGTCTGAAGTACCTAAAAACTCGATCTTGAGGTACTTCGCACACCAGAGGACGACGCGCAGCAGGCATGAGGTGCTTAAGACACCAGAGGACGACGGGTGCGCCGTCCCACTCCCCGTCAGCGCAGCGCGGTCGGGACCAGCCCGGCCACGACCTGCGGCAGGACCGAGAACGCGACGCACAGCGCGAGGGACATCCCGAGCGCGATCCCCTCGGCCGGCCGGACCCGCCACGTCGGCGGGGTCGCGGTCGGGCGGACGACGAGCAGCGCCGTCCAGCGCAGGTAGTACGCGACGCCGAGCGCGACGTTCGCCGCCGCGACCACGGCGAGCCACCAGACGCCGGCGTCGACGAGCGGGCGGACGGCGACGACCTTGGCGACGAGGCCGACGAGGCCCGGCGGCAGACCGGCGAGGCAGAGCAGGGCGAACCCGAGGGCGCCAGCGGCGACCGGCTCCCGGCGGGCCAGGCCGCGGTAGGCCTCGAGGGTGTGGTCCTCACCAGCGGGGTGGTGGCGGGCGAGCAGGACGACGACGCTGAAGGCGAGCAGGCTCGCGACGCCGTAGGCCACGAGGTATCCGACCGACGCCGCGACCGCCTGCCGGGCGTCGCCGGGGGTGCCCGAGGCGACCGCGCCGAGCGGCAGTACCACCCAGCCGGCCTGGGCGACCGTCGACCACGCGAGCAGCCGGACGGCGACGGTCTGGCGCAGCGCGACGAGGTTGCCGACGGTGAGGGTCAGGGCGGCGAGGACGGCGACCGCGGGCGACCAGGCGTCCCCGAGGGCGGGCAGCCCGACGCCGAGCAGGACGACGACGGCGGCCAGGCCCGCGGCCTTGGAGACGACGGACAGGAACGCCGCGACCGGCAGCGGCGCCCCGGCGTACGTGTCCGGCGTCCACAGGTGGAACGGGACGACGGAGAGCTTGAACGCGATGCCGGCGACGGCGAGCAGGGTTCCGGCGACCGCGACGACGCGCACCGAGTCGGGCAGGGTCGGGTCGCCGACCGCCGCGGCGATCCGGTCCAGGTGCAGCGACCCGGTCGCGAGCAGGAGCATCGCGACGCCGACGAGGAGCAGCCCGAGCGAGGCGACCGCGGTGAGCAGCAGCGTCACCGCGCCCTGCGCGCCCTGGGCGTCGCGGCGCAGTGCGACGAGGCCGATGACCGGCAGCGACGCCGTCTCGAACGCGACGACGAGGATCGCCAGGTCGCGCGAGCCGGCGAGCACGAGCGCCCCGGTGACGGTGGCGAGCAGCAGCAGGTGGTGCACCGACCGGTCCCGGGCGCCCGGTCCGTCGAGGGCGAGCAGCAGGCAGACGATCGCCCCGACGACGACGACCGCCTGCAGCGTCAGGGTGAGCGGCGAGACGACGAACGAGCACGACGGCAGGACGAACCCGCCGCCCGGGACGCACACCGTCGAGCGGACGGCGGCCCCGGCGAACGGGCCGAGGTCCCGGCCGGAGGCGGTGACCCCGAGCACGGCGACGAACACCCCGGCGACCCCGAGCCCGGTGAGCGCGACGACGTCGTGGACGCGGCGCAGCCGCGCGGCGGCCGGAGCGACGGCGTCGACGAGCACGAGGACGACGATCGTCACGAGCGTCGCGATCGCCGGGGCCAGCGCGAGCGGGTCGACGGCCTGGACGCCGGTGATCCCGGCGTGCAGCGGCGTCTGGGCCGACATCAGCGCGCTCACGAGCCCACCCCTGCGAGGAGCACCCGGACGATCGGTGCGGTGACGTCGAGGAGCAGCCAGGGCAGCAGGCCGAGGACGACGGTCGCGACGACGAGCGGCGCCGCAACGGCGACCTCGTGGGTCGTCGCGTCGCCGACGGTCACCGGCGCGAAGAGCGCGGCCGGCCCGGCCGGAGCGGCGCTGCGACCGTTCGGGCCGTGCCAGACGAGGAAGAGCACCCGGAGCAGGTAGGCGGCGGCCAGCGCCGTGCCGAACGCGGCGAGGACGGCGAGCGGCCGGGCGAGCGGGCCGAGCGCGCCCTCGCCGTTCCAGGCGCCGACGATCGCGAGCAGCTCGCCCCAGAAGCCGGCGAGCCCGGGCAGCCCGAGCCCGGCGACGGCACCGAAGGCGAGCAGCCAGCCGAGCCGGGGCAGCCGGTCGCGCAGGCCGCTGCCGAGGCCCTCGAGGTCCGCGGTGTGGCGGCGGTCCTTGAGGCCGCCGACGACGAGGAAGAGCAGGCCCGTGATGAGGCCGTGGGCGACGTTCGCGAAGAGCGCGCCCTGCAGGCCCTGCGGTGTCATCGAGGCCACCCCGAGGAGCACGAAGCCCATGTGCGCGACCGAGGAGAAGGCGACGAGGCGCTTGAGGTCGCGCTCGACGAGGCAGGCGAGGCCGCCCCAGAGGATGCCCGCGACCCCGAGCGCGCCGAGGAACGGCGCGATCGCGCGGACGCCGTCCGGCACGACCGGGACCGCGACCCGGACCAGGCCGTACGTGCCCATCGTGAGCAGCACGCCCGCGAGCAGCTCCGAGCCGGCCGTCGGGGCGATCGTGTGCGCCGGCGGCAGCCAGGTGTGGAGCGGGAACATCGGCGCCTTGACGGCGAGCCCCAGCACGATGAGCGTCGCGGCGATCGTCTGGGTCGTCGTCGACATCCCGGCACCGCCCGCGTAGGCGAGCGCCGCGAGGTCCGTCGTCCCCGTCCGCAGGGCGACGAGGACGAGCCCGAGCAGCATGACCGCCGAGCCGAGCGCGGTGTAGAGGACGAACCGGTTCGCGGCGTCGCGGCGGGCGTTCTCGCCGCCCGGCAGCGGCGTCGACGGCTCGCCGACCCGGGGCGCCTGGGTGTCGTCGCCCCACAGCGCGACGACGAACCACATCGGCACGAGGACGACCTCGAAGGCGACGAAGAACAGCAGGAGGTCCTGCGCGGTGAACGTCGCGAGCGCCCCGGACTCGACGGTGAGGATGCACGCGACGAGCCCGCGGACCCGGCCCGCGACCGGCCGCACCCGCACGAGGTGCCAGCAGACGAGCAGCGTGAGCAGCGCCGTGAGCAGCACGAGCGGGGCGCCGAGGCCGTCGAGCCCGAGGTGGAAGCGGACGCCGAGCGCGGGGATCCAGGCGACGTCGACCGACAGCCCGGTGCCGGGGCGGTCGTAGGGGGCGGCGCCGACCGCGGCGAGCGCCGCGACGAGCAGCGTGCCGGCCGCGACCGCGGTGCCGGTCTCGGCCGCGGCCCGGTCGCGGACCCGGTCGCCGACGGCGAGCAGGACGGCGGCCGCGAGCAGCGGGGCGCCGACGAGGACGACGAGCAGCCAGCCGCCGAGCGAGTCGAGGAACGTGCTCACGACAGCACCACCCCGACCGCGGCGAGGACGGCGGCGCCGGCGAGCACCCAGCTGAGGTAGCCGGTGACCAGGCCCGACTGCGCCCGGCGCAGGACCACTCCGGCCCAGCCGGCACCGGTCGCCGTGCCGCGCACGTACGCGTCGACGACGTCCCGGTCGCCGCGGCCGACGGCGCGGGCCATCGCGCGGACCGGGCGGACGACGAGCAGGTCCTGGAGGGCGTCGATCCGGTAGCCGTCGCGCAGGACGGCGCGGACGGCGCGCGGCAGGGCGTCGGCGACGTCCCGGGCGCCGAGCGCGGGGGCGGTGAGCGCCCAGCCGATGCCGGCGAGCGAGAGCAGGGTGCCGGTGAACGCCGTCCAGACCTCGACGTGGACCTCGCCGAGCAGGCCCGGCGGCCGGACCAGGACGAGCCCGAGCAGCACCGTCGGCACCGCGAGCACCCACAGCGGCCAGACCATCGCGCGCGGCAGGGCGTGCGCGGCGGGCGCGTGGGCGTCGTCCGCAGCGTCGTCCGCGGT
>JACRAB010000176.1 GCA_016213575.1 Actinomycetota bacterium | reverse complement strand
TTCTTCCGCGCGCTGTCCGACACTGCCGGGCTGACCGACGACGCGACCCTCACCGACGCGCTGTGGGACCTGCTCTGGGCCGGCCACCTGACGAACGACACGCTCGCCCCGCTGCGGGCGCGGCTGTCCGGCGGCCGGACCACCCACCGGTCGAAGCCGGCGGCCCCGCGGGCCCGGTACGGCGGCGGCCGGTACGCCGGCTTGCGGGCCGCCCGCGGCGCCGGGCGGGCCGCGCTGCCGAGCCGGTCCGGGCCGCCGGTGGCGGCAGGTCGCTGGTCGCTGCTGCCGCCGCGGGAGGCCGACGCGACACTGCGCGCGCACGCCGGCGCGGAGGTGCTCCTCGAGCGGCACGGCGTCGTGACCCGGGGCGCCGTCGGTGCGGAGCGGGTGCCCGGCGGGTTCGCCGCCGTGTACCGCGTGCTCTCCGCGTTCGAGGACGCCGGCCGGGTGCGCCGCGGCTACTTCGTCGAGGGCCTCGGCGCCGCCCAGTTCGGCACGACCGGGGCGGTCGACCGGCTGCGCGCCTCGGCCCGCCCGGTCGGGGACGGACCGGCCGACGGGCTCGGCGACGGGTACGGCGAGGGCTTCGGCGACGGGTCCGGCCGTGGCTCCGGCGGCGCGGTCCGCGACACGAGCTGGCGCACCGTCGTCCTCGCCGCGGCCGACCCGGCGAACCCCTACGGTGCCGCGCTCCCCTGGCCCGACCGGCCGGAGCGCCCGGACCGGGCCGACCCGGCCGACCGCGCCGGTGCGGCCGACGGGCCGGCGGCAGCGCCCGCGGGTGCGGGGCACAAGCCGGGCCGCAAGGCCGGCGCTCTCGTCGTCCTCGTCGACGGGGCGCTCGTCCTCTACGTCGAGCGCGGCGGCCGGTCGCTGCTGTCGTTCACCGCGAGCGAGCCGGTCCTGCAGTCGGCCGCCGACGCGCTCGCGCTCTCGGTCCGGGACGGCGCCCTCGGCCGGCTCACCGTCGAGCGGGCCGACGGCGAGGGGGTCCTGTCCGGCGAGCACCCGCTGGCCCGGGCGCTCGCGGCGGCCGGCTTCCACGCGACCCCTCGGGGGCTGCGGCTGCGGGCCTGACCGGTCCGTCCGGTCGGCGCGGTGCTGCCGGCGCCTCAGAGCAACGCGGCGAGCGCGTCCAGCCCCGTCCCGTCACCGCGGTCCCAGCCGGCGAGCCGCTCCGCCTGCGGCGCGGGGAGCCGCCAGTCGACGTCGATGCTCACCGGCCAGACGTCCCGCAGCCACGCGAGGGCGTCGACCGGGTCGGCGCCCTCGGCGAGCACGACGACGATGCGGCGCCCGACCGCGCTCGACGTCTCGTCGCGGACGTCGGCGAGGAACGGGTGCCGCGCCGGGCGCAGGTCGGGCACCTCGCGCTCCCCCTCCGGCAGGTAGTCGGCGTACCGGACGGCGCGCGGTCCCCGGACCTCCGCGTCGTGCCGGTCCGCGACCATCCGGACGACCTCGTCCGGGTTCGCGCCGAGCGGCACCTCGGTGACGACGAGCACGTCCCGGCCGGGCCGACGTTCGCGGACCACCCGGCAGACGAGCCGGATCCGGGCGGGGCGCCCCGCGAGCAGGCCCTCGACGTCGCCCTCGACGAGGCCGCCCGTCGGCAGGACGGGCGGGCCGGCGTCCGCGGACCCGGTCCGCAGCGCCTCCAGGACGGCGCCGGGGGCGAACGAGGGAACCGTCCCGTCCCGGTAGAGCGTGCCCTCGACGAGAGCGAACGGCACCGGGCCGACCGCGCCCTGCTCGGCGGCGAGGGCCAGCCGCCCGGCGGGGCTCAACCGGACCTCGGTGTACCGCGCGTCGGCGGGCGGGTCGTCCCCCTGGGTCCCGACGTTGCCGAGCGGCTCCACGAGCGGCAGGTGCCGCCGCCACGGGACGGCCAGGTCGACGAGCATCGGGTACGCGTAGCGGGGGCCGACCCCGGCCGCGGCCTCCACGGTCGCGAGCACCTGCGTCGTCGCCGCCGCGGGCCCGCCGCCGGGACGGTCGTGGGCAGGGTCGTCGTGGGCGGGGTCGTCGTCCGCCGGACCACCGTCGTCCGGGACCCGGTCGCCCGCGGCGGCCTCGTGCCTCTCGACGGCCTCGAGCAGCGCGACCTCGAACGGCTCGAGCCCGGTCCGGGCGCTCATGCCGCACCGACGAAGACGTCGAGCGGGCCGTAGGCGGTGTCCACCCGGAGCACCCGCAGCCGCCGGGCCCGGGCCGGGTCGAGCACCGCCCCGACGCCGCCGAGCGCGACGGCGAGCGCCTCCACGTCGTCCGGCCGGACGGCGACGTCGAGGTCGCGCGGCACCCGCGGGTCGCCGGCGAGGTGCCGTGCGGTGCCGCCGACGACCTCGAAGCGCGCTCCCCCGGCCCGCAGCAGCGCGGCGAGGCGGACGGCTCGGCAGTCGCTCACGGCGCTGACGCTACCGGTCAGGTTCGTGACACTCCGGGCGTTGTCCCGCGAACGAGGCGGGCGGCTGCGAAGATCGCTGGCGCGTCGGCGGACCCTCGCCGGTCGCGGGGCGAACCATCGAAGGGGCAACCATGAACAGCACGAGGCTCATGCAGCGCGCGGCCGCAGGGGCGGTCGCCGGGGCCGCGGCGGTCCTCCTCCTGCCGGGCGCCGCGGGCGCGGCCACCGAGCGGGCGCACTGGTCGTTCGAGGACACCGGCTCCACCGCGGCGGACTCGTCCGGCAACGGGAACACCGGCACGCTGAAGAGCCTGACGACCGGCGTCGCGGGCTCCACCGGCAAGGCCTTCGAGTGGTCGTCGAAGCCGAGCTACGTCACCGTGCCCGACACGGCCGTGCTCGACCCGGGCACGTCGTCGTACTCCGTCTCGCTCAAGGTGAGGTTCACCGTGCTGCCGTCGTCGTCGGTCGGCGACTACGACCTCGTCCGCAAGGGGCTGTCGACGACGTCCGGCGGGAGCTGGAAGGTCGAGATCGTCAAGAGCGGCCAGGCGCTCTGCAACTTCCGCGGGTCCGGCGGGCAGGGCCAGCTCACCAAGGGGCCGAAGCTCAACGACGGGGCCTGGCACACGATCACGTGCGCCCGGACGTCGTCCAAGGTCACCCTGACGGTCGACGGCACCTCGTGGAGCACGTCGAAGTCGACCGGCAAGATCAGCAACAGCTCGGCGATCCTCATCGGCGCCAAGGACACCTCGGGCCACGACCAGTTCACGGGCGTGCTCGACGAGGTCGTCATCTCCTGACACGGTCCTCTGGCGGGTCACGCACCCCGAGACGCGAGTTCGGGGTCGTTCACCCGCCGGAGGACGCCCCCCCCCACCGGCAGCTGGACGACGTCACGTGCCGCGTGGGGGCGGCTGGTCCTGCGGGCCGACGAGGCCGGTCTTGTACGCGACGACGACGGCCTGCGCCCGGTCGTGGACGCCGAGCTTGTAGAGCACCCGGCCGACGTGCGTCTTCACGGTCGCCTCGCTGACGACGAGGTGCGCGGCGATGTCCGCGTTCGTCAGGCCGTGCGCGACGAGCACGAGCACCTCCCGCTCGCGGACGGTGAGCTGCTCGATCTCGGCCGCCGTCGGCAGGGACTGCTGCGGGCGGGCGGTGAAGTCGGCGAGGAGCGTGCGGGCGACCTGCGGGTCGAGCCAGGCGTTGCCGGCGGCGACGGCGCGGATCGCCTCCCCGAGCCAGTGCGGCGCCGCGTTCTTCAGCAGGAACCCCGACGCCCCCGCGCGCAGCGCCTCGAACACCGCGTGGTCCTCGTTGAACGTCGTGAGGACCAGCACCGCCGTCTCGAAGCCGGACTCCGCGACGAACTCGTCGCCGACGAGCCGGCGGGTCGCCTCCACGCCCCCCGCGCGCGGCATCCGGATGTCCATGACGACGACGTCGGGGCGCAGCCGGTGCGCGAGCTCGAGCGCCTGCAGGCCGTCCGTCGCCTCGCCGACGACCCTCAGGTCGGGCTCGGAGTCCACGAGCATCGCCAGCCCGGCACGCACCAGCGGCTCGTCGTCGACGAGCAGCACCCCGACGCTGCGGTCCGCGGCGGCGCGGTGCCCGGCGGCACGGTCACCCGCGCCCCACAGGTCAGCCATGCGTGGCCGCCGCCCGCTCGCGGGTCGCCGGCAGCCGGGCCAGGACGCGGAACGTCCCGTCGGGCTGCGGGCCGGCGAGCAGGTGCCCGTCGACGGACAGCACCCGCTCGCGCATCCCGACGAGCCCGTAGCCCCCGCCCTCGGGCCGCCCGGCCGCCGCGCGCCGGCCGGGCGCCCGGCGGTTGACCACCTCGAGCTCGACGTCGTCCTCGAGCCAGCGCAGCCGTACCTCGACCGGGGCCGCCGGGTCCGCGTACCGGGTCGCGTTCGTCAGCGCCTCCTGGGCGATCCGGTAGACCGTGAGGTCGACGCCCGGCTCGAGCGCGCGGGGCTCGCCCTCGACGACGAGTCGCGCGTCGGTGCCGCCGGCGGCGACCCGGTCGACGAGCGAGGGCAGGTTCGTCAGGCCGCTCGGGGACGACGCGACCCCCGCGCCCGGCGGGGCGTCGTCCGGGCGCAGCAGCACGAGCATCCGGCGCAGCTCGACGAGCGCCTGCTGGCCGAGGGTGTCGACGTGCGCGAGCGCGGCCGCCGCCCGGTCCGGGTCCTGCCGGACGAACCGCGCCGCTCCTCCGGCCTGCAGGAGCATGAGCGTCACCGAGTGGGCCACGACGTCGTGCAGGTCGCGGGCGATCCGGGTGCGCTCTGCAGCGATCGCCTCCTCGGCCGAGCGCCGGGACGCCTCGTGCCGCTGGCCCGACCACCGGGCCCAGCGGGCGACCCCGAACAGCGCGGCGAGGAGCACCAGGTTCGGCACGGCCGCCGCGACGAACGCCGACGCGCGGTGGTCGGGGGACGCGTCGCGCACGTTCGTCGCGACCACGGCGGCCGCGGGCAGGGACGCCACGGCCAACGCGCCCACCGCCTCGGCGAGCCGGGACGTCGCGGCCACCGTGTACAGCCCCAACCACCACGAGAACGTCGGGAAGTACGTCGCGGTGACCGCCGGCGCGAGCAGCGCGTGCCCGACGACGACGAGGAACACCGCCCGCGGGTACCGCCGGCGGACGACGAGCGGCACGTACCCGAGGAACGCGTACGCGATGCCGACCGCGGGCAGGATCCCGCGCTGCTGCTCGTTGCCGGACGACACGACGAGGTCCAGCACCCACAGCGCCATCGGCGAGACGACGTCAACGAGCACCCGGCGCCGCGCCTGGTCCGGCAGCCCCATCAGACGCCCGGCTCCCCCGCGGACGTCACGTCATCCGGGGTGTCCTCCGCGACCCGGGCGTTGCAGCACGAGCTCCACGGGAAGATGCAGCAGAAGCCGAACGCGACCGTGCCGCCCCGCTCGTGGCAGTGCTCGCTGACCCGGCGCCCGCGAGCCGCCCGCTCGGCCTCGACGACGAGGTCGAGGTCGCTGAGCGGCCGCTCGAGCACGCCGTCCGGCAGCACGCCCGCGAGGACGAGCGCACGCCACAGGCCCGGCTCCGCGTGAATGCTCCGCGCGACGGCCCGGACGTCGTACGCCGTGTGCAGCGGGGTGTGCCGGGACGCCTCGGCGAGCCTGACGACGGCCACCCCTTCCGGGCCGCCGGCCAGGTTGCGGACCTCGACGCGCTCGACGGCGATCCGCTCGAGGTCGACGCGCCGTGGCCGGTGCCCGTCACCGACCACCCGCCGGGTCGGCCGCGGGAAGGACGCGAGGAGCACCTCGAACCAGTCGTCCTCGGAGGCGAGCAGTTTCTCCGGCGCCGGGGCGAGGACGACGTCCGCGGCGACGAGCACCCCCCACCCGAGGTGCCGGTCGCGGGCCGATCCGGCGGCGACGTGCTGGAGCGAGACGATCGGCGGTGCAGGGAATCCCATGGGGGCCTCCTGGGCCTGGGCACGACGCGGACGTCGCACCGATCATGTCGATGATCACGGACAAGTGTGGCGTCAACGGACACTTCGGAGCATCGGCAGGTGCCGGTCCTCCTCGGACAGATCGCTTCGGAGGTCGCTGCGTACATCGCCCGCGAGGCGCCGGTCCCGGCGCAGCCGGGCCAGGGCACGCATCCGGGTCGGCCCCAGGCTGCCCACCGGCAGGCCGAGGAGCCGGGACGTCTCGGCGTAGCTGGCACCGTCGTTGTCGAGCATCGCGAGCAGCACCGACCGCTGCCGGGCAGGCAGGTCGGCGACCGCGGCGTAGAGGGTCGCCGCGTCGAGCCGACGGGCGACGTCGTCGTGCGGGTCGCCGTCCCCGTCGGTGGCGGCGATGCACCACGTCTCGTCGCCGGGGTCCCGGGGCACGGTGCGGGCGCGCAGCCGCAGCGTCCGCAGGCTCTCCCGGCGGCACGTCGTGACGAGCCAGCCGCCGAGCGCCTCCGGCTCACGGACCCGGTCGAGGTTCTCCCACAGCCGCAGCCACGTCGTCTGCACGACGTCGTCGGCGTCCTCCGGCGCGAGGCGGTGCCGCCGCACCACCCACCTCAGCAGCGGGCCGAACCGCTGTGCGGCGTCGTCCCACTCCCCCGGTGAACCGGCCTTGAGCCGTTCGAGGACGTCGTCCGGCGATCTGTCTCCCATGGGTGGATCCCCCGATCCTGGCCTGGCGGGTGTCGGGCGGCGGACGGCGGGCCGGCCGTGCTGCCACCGCTGCCAGCGTGCTCCGCGGACCGGGTCGCGGTCGTCAGCCCAGGAGGCTGTCCCGGTGATCACCGCCGGGTGGTACGCGAGGGGGCCGCGTCATCCCGGCGTGGTAGCCGTCACCCGGTCGGCGGCGGGCCCGGTCAAGCCCCGGCGCCCGGACGCCGATCACGACGAGGTGCTGCCGGCCGAGGAGTTCGCCGCGCTGCTGCCCGCCGCGCGGGCCGGCGGCGGCTGGGCGCTGACCCGGCTCTGGGAGGCCTACTCCCCCGCGGTGCGGCGCTACGCGGCGTCCCGCGGGTCGGCCGAACCGGACGACCTCACGAGCGAGGTCTTCCTCGGGGTGCTCACCGGGCTGTCGTCGTTCGACGGTGACGAGGCGGCGTTCCGGACCTGGCTCTTCACCGTGACCCACCGGCGGATGCTCGACGAGCTGCGCAAGCGCACCCGCCGGCGCACCGAGCCCGCGGCCGAGGTCGACGACGGCCGGTTCGAGGTGAGCGCGGAGGACCGGGCGGTGGAGAACGACGGCACCGCCCGGGCCGTCGCGCTGCTCGCGCACCTGTCCCCCGACCAGCAGGAGGTCCTGTACCTGCGGATCGTCGCGGACCTGTCGGTCGAGCAGGTCGCCGAGGCCGTCGGGAAGCGTCCCGGTGCGGTGAAGGCACTCCAGCGGCGGGGCCTGGACTCCCTCAGACGGGTGATTCCGGCACAACGCGTGGCCTCACCCGTACCCTCCGTCGACCCTGACGCGATGACGGAGACGAGATGAGCACACGACGCCGCATCAGCGACCCCGTCACCGACGCCGTCCTGCGTGGGGACGGCCCGGGTCTTCGGACCCAGGGCCGGCCCGACCTGGCCGCCGTCGCGGACGCCGTCGCGCCGCTGCGCCGTGCCGCTGCAGACGGACCGGTGCAGCCGACACCTGCACTGGCCGCCCTCCTGGTGCACGGCACCCGGGGTCTCGTCCACCCGACGGGTGCGGCGCCGGTCCCGGCACCGCACCCGGCCGCGGGACCGACCGGCCGCCACGGCCGCAGGGTCACCGCACCGAACCGGAGGAAGCGCATGGTCTGGGAGTGGCTCGGCGGGCTCGGGCTCGCCGCGAAGCTGGGCGCGGCCTCGGCCGTCGCCGTCGCGAGCGTCGGGCTCACCGGTGCGGCGGGCGCGCTGCCCGACCCGGTGCAGAACGACTTCGACAAGGTCGTCGCGACCGTGTCGCCGTTCGAGGGCGGGGACGACCAGGCCACCGGGATCCCCGTCGAGGACGACGCGACCCCGACCGACGACGCGACCCCGGGCGCGACACCGACGGACGGCGCGACGTCCCCGGACGACGGCCCGTCGACCGGCGCGACGCCGTCCGACGACGGCACGACCGATGACCCGACGCCGTCCGGCACCCGCTCGGACGACGACTCCGAGGACTCCGACGAGGCCGGCGACGACCACGGCGGCCGCACGCACGAGGACGACGACGAGGACGACGACTCCGACCACCGCTCGTCGACGTCCGGCTCCCGCCACGGGTCCGGTTCCGCGACGGACGACGACGACCGGTCCGGCTCCGGCCGCGGCTCCCGCTCGGACGACAACGCCGACGAGGACCGCTCCGGCTCGTCCCACGACGACGCCGACGAGGACCGTTCCGGCTCGTCGCACGACGAGGCCGACGAGGCCGACGACGAGGACCGCTCCGGCTCCGACGGCGGCCGGTCGGACGACAGCTCCGGCAAGGACTCGCACGAGGACGAGGACGAGCCGGAGGACGACTGACGGCAACGGCGCCGTCGCACCAGACCCGGCGGGCGGATCCGGTCAGGGGACTCGCCACGCCGCTCGCGTCACCCTCGGGCAGAGTGTTCCTCGTGCCCGAGGGTGACGTGGTCTGGCGGACGGCCCAGCGGCTGCACGCCGCGCTGGCCGGCCGGGTGCTGCTGCGCACGGACCTGCGCTGGCCCTCGCTCGCCACGGTCGACCTCGCCGGCCGCCCGGTCCTCGAGGTCGTGAGCGCCGGCAAGCACCTCCTCACCCGGGTCGCGGGCGCGGACGACGCACCGGGCTGGACGCTGCACAGCCACCTGCGGATGGAGGGCTCCTGGCACGTCCACCGCACCGGCGAGCCGTGGCGCGGCGGCCGCCCGGACCACGGCATCCGCGCCCTGCTCGTCAACGACACGTGGACGGCGGTCGGGCACCGGCTCGGGATGCTCGACCTCGTGCCCACCGACCGGGAGGACACCCTCGTCGGGCACCTCGGCCCCGACCTGCTCGGCCCGTCGTGGGACGCCGACCGGGCCGTGGCCCGGCTCGTCGCCGCCCCGGAGCGGCCCGTCGGCGAGGCCCTGCTCGACCAGCGGGTGCTCGCCGGGGTCGGCACGTTCTTCATGTGCGAGGCGCTCTTCCTGCGCGGGGTGACGCCGTGGACCCCCGTCGCCGGCGCCGGCGACCCCGCGGCACTCGTCGACCTGCTCCACCGGCTGCTCACCGCGAACCGCGACCGCGCCGTCCAGTCGACGACCGGCGACACCCGGGACGGCCGCACCCAGTACGTCCACGCCCGTTCCGGGCGGCCCTGCCGGCGCTGCGGCGCGACGGTGCGGGTGGCGTCCATCGGGCAGGCCCCCACCAACCGGGTCGCCTTCTGGTGCCCGCGGTGCCAGCACGGCCCGACCCCGACGGACAGCGGGGCACCGATGCGACCGCTCGGCAGCCCCCGGCCCGACCGGGGGCGGTCCCACCTGCCCCGCCGGACCTGACGGCGGCCCTGGACGAGGTTACGGTGGCGTAGGAAACTCAGCCCGACACCGCCCGCGAGCCAGGGAGTCCGCCATGGCCCAGTACACGCAGAAGCAGCTCCTCCACGAGCTCGAACCGGCCGTCGCCAAGGAGCTCGACCGGCACATCGCGGTCGCCAAGGAGTGGATGCCGCACGAGTACATCCCCTGGACCGAGGGCAGCAACTTCGACGGCCCGCTCGGCGGGCAGGCCTGGGACGTCAGCCAGTCGAAGGTCAGCGAGACCGCCCGGACGGCGCTCGTCGTCAACCTCCTCACCGAGGACAACCTGCCGAGCTACCACCGCGAGATCTACCAGTCGTTCGGGCCGGACGGCGCGTGGGGCACCTGGATCGGCCGCTGGACCGCCGAGGAGGGCCGGCACGGGATCGCCATCCGCGACTACCTGCTGACGACCCGGGCCGTCGACCCGGTCGCGCTCGAGCGCGAGCGGATGATCCACATGACGCAGGGCTTCGAGAGCTCCTACGAGCTCGACATGCTCCACACCGTCGCGTACGTCTCGTTCCAGGAGCTCGCGACCCGGATCTCGCACCGCAACACCGGGAAGTTCACCGAGGACCCGTTCTGCGAGCAGCTCCTCGCACGGATCTCCGTCGACGAGAACCTCCACATGGTCTTCTACCGCAACCTGCTGGCCCAGGCGCTCGAGCTGGCGCCGGACCAGACGATCCAGGCCGTCTGGGACGTCGTCGAGGGCTTCCAGATGCCGGGCTCGACGATCGAGGGCTTCACCCGCCGCTCGCTGCAGATCGCGCTCGCCGGGATCTACGACCTGCGGATCCACCGTGACGAGGTGCTCAACCCGGTCCTCAAGTTCTGGAAGCTCTTCGACGTCGAGGGGCTGTCCGCCGAGGGCGAGCAGGCCCGCGACAAGCTCGCCACCTTCATGGACGCCCTCGACAAGAAGGCCGCCCGTTTCGAGGACAAGCGCGAGATGATCAAGACCCGCCAGGCCTCGCAGGCCTGACCCGCGTCACCGACCCCCGCTCATGCTCGCGGCCGGTACCCTTCCGGGCTCTTCGAGAGCCTGGTTCCGGTACCGGCCGCGAGCATGAGCAGGGTTGTCGGCTGCTCTCGTCAGCGGGGGGGTCGTGGCTGTTGCCGTGTTCGAGAGGGCGGTGGCGGGGGTGCCGTCGGTGACGCGCAGGCGGTAGGTGTAGGTCGAGCGGCTGCTCACCGTCGTGTCGGCGTACGTGGTCGCGGTGGCGGGCAGGGTGCGCAGCGTCGTGAAGGTCGTGCAGCCGGTCCCCTTGCAGCGCTGGACGACGATCGACGTCGTCGTGCTCACCGGGTTCGTCCAGGCCAGCGCGACGCGGGACCTGCTCGTCGCCGTCGCGGTGAGGTCGGACGGCGCGACGAGGGTCTTCTGCTCGACGTAGACGGGCACCCAGGCGCGGTCGACGCCGAACCCGCTGCTCACCGCGAGGACGACGAGGTACGTCCCGGCCGCGGAGAAGGTGTGGCTCGCCTGCGCGCCGGTGGCGGTCGTCCCGTCACCGAAGGTCCAGGTCCAGCTCGTGATCGCCTGCCCGGCGAACCCGGTCGAGCCGGCACCGTCGAACGAGACCGTCAGCGGCGCGGTGCCGGAGGTCGTCGTGGGGGCGATGCGTGCTGTGGGGTTCTCGCCCGTCGAGAACCCGACCCCGACGGCGGCGACGTTCGAGTACGCCGAGGCGCCGGCCGTGTTGACCGCCCGCACCCGGTAGTAGGTCGTCGTCGACATCCCCGGGTCGGTGAACGTCGTCGTGCCGGCCGGGAGCCGGACGGCCTGCACGAACGTCGTGCAGGGGCCGGTCAGGGCCACGCACAGCTCGAGCTCGTAGCCGGTCTCGTCGACGGCGTTGTCCGTCCAGGCGAGGGCCGCCGTCCCGCCCCCGGTGTACGCACCGGTGAGGCCCGTCGGGGCGGCCGGGACCGTGGCGGCGGAGGCAGGCGGGGCGACGAGCACCCCGAGGGCGGCGAGGAGCAGGGCCGGGACGACCACGGCGGTCTTCTTGAGCATGATCCCGACCCTGCCGGGTGCCGGGTGGGGGAAACAACCTGCCCGTCCGGGCGTAGGACCCTCCGGCGTCAGGCCGCGCTGGCGCTGACGAGACCGGCCGCGCGCAGGTCGACCCGCTCGGCGAGGTCGTCCGGGACGGTGTCGGGGACGAGGACCTCGCCCATCGAGACGCCGGACATGGCCGCCTCGGACATCGCCACCTCGGACGGCACGCCCTCGGCCGCGGCGACCCGGTGGCTCACCTCACGGAGCACCGACGACAGCGGGACCTCGAGGGCACCGCAGATCGACGCGAGGAGCTCCGACGAGGCCTCCTTCTGGCCGCGCTCGACCTCGCTCAGGTACCCGAGCGAGACCCGCGCCACGGAGGACACCTCACGCAGCGTGCGACCCTGCTGGCGGCGGGCGTCGCGCAGGACGTCGCCGATCTCCTGTCGGAGCAGAACCACGGGCCGTCCTCCTCTCGCCTGCACCCTCTCCGGTGGTACCTCGGCACCCCCGGCCAACGGCTGAAGCCGGTGACTCGGCGTCATCAGGGGATCCCGCCGGGTACGGCTTTCACCAACCGTACCCCGCCGCACCGACGAACGCCCTGCATGGGCACGAGGATTCATGTGGGGGAAACTCCCGCACGGGCGTCCGTGTTCCGCCGTGACGGCGTTCACGTGCGCGTATCGCTCTGCGCGAACGGGGCGCATCGCTGTGGGCGAACAGGCCGCGCGTGGTGATCTCCGGCGCGCTCGGGACGAAACGGACAGTCATCGGGCGCGGCCACCGGCCCGCACGCCGCGTCAGCCCGTGACGAGCGCGACGACGAGCCCGAGCGCCTGCGCGACGGTCGCCGTCCGGACCGCCGCACGGTCGCCCGCGAGCAGCAGCGGGACGACACGCCCTGCCCCGCCGCCCCGGGCCGCCAGGGCCGGCGCCAGGCTCACGGCGACGAAGACGGTGCCCGCCGGGTGGCCGTCCTGCGGGTCCGGCCCCGCGACCCCGGTCGTCGCGACCCCGACGTCGGCGCCGAGCCGCTCCCGGACGCCGTGCGCCATCGCCGCGGCGACGTCCGGGTCGACCGCGCCGCGCGCCGCGAGCAGGTCCGCGTCGACGCCGAGCAACCGGTGCTTGAGGTCGGTCGCGTAGGCGACGACCCCGCCGCGCAGGACCGCGGAGGCCCCCGGGACGTCGACGACCCGGGCCGCGAGCAGCCCGCCGGTGAGCGACTCGGCGGTGGCGAGCGTGAGACCGCGGGCCGTCAGCGTCGTGACGACCTCGCGGGCGAGCCGCGCGACGTCGTCCTCGGCCGGCGTGCTCACGCGGCGGGGCGGCCGGTCCGTGCCGCGCGGGCCTTGCGCCGGGCGGCCGTCCGCTCGCTGCCGTCGACGAGACGCACGGCCTTGAGCACGTAGTCCGCCCCCGTGATGACGGTCATGGCGACCGCACCGGCCATGAGCACGACCTCGACGGGGTGCATCCAGCCCGGCAGCGGCATGACGTAGAGCGTCACCGCGAGGGCCTGAAGGGCCGTCTTGGCCTTGCCGCCCCGGCCGGCCGGCATGACGCCGTGCCGGATGACGAAGAACCGCATGAGGGTGATGCCGATCTCGCGGGCGAGGACGACGACCGTGACCCACCACCACAGCTCGTCGAGCAGCGACAGGCCCACGAGGGCGGCGCCCATGAGCGCCTTGTCGGCGATCGGGTCGGCGATCTTGCCGACGTCGGTGACGAGGCCGCGGCGGCGCGCGAGCTCGCCGTCGAACCGGTCGGTCACCACGGCGACGACGAAGCAGGCGGCGGCCGCGAACCGCCAGGAGGTCGGCCGGTCGGCGCTCGCGAGGAGCAGCCAGAAGAACACCGGGACGAGGATGATCCGCAGCAGCGTCAGCGCGTTGGCGATGTTCCAGACGCTCACGCCGACCGCGACGGGCAGCGCGACCGGGTCGGCGTCCTCGGAGCGGCGGCGCTCGGTGCGCACCTCGTTCGCCCGGGCGATCGTCTCCCGGGCACGTTCGACGGCGATGGACTGCGGCCGGACGCCGTCCGGCGGGACGCCGTTGGCGAGGTTCGCCTTGATCCCCCCGGCGATCCCCATGATCCGGTCGCCGCGGCCCGCGCGGCCCGCCCCGGAGCCGGCGCCCGCGCCCGCGGCGCTGTCGCCGGCGGCCACGTCAGCTCCCCCCGTCGGGGCACGCGACGAGGTCCGGACCGTCGCTCGCGACGACGTCGGCTCGGACTAAGCGGCCCTCGGGGAGGTCGACACCGGTCGCGGCGCCTAGGTCGACGGACATCGTGGGCAGGCCGACGAGGCGCGTCTCGCCGTCCAGCTCCGGCCCCTGGTGCGCGGCCC
>JACRAB010000166.1 GCA_016213575.1 Actinomycetota bacterium | reverse complement strand
CGGGAGGACCCCGAGATCGAGCTGCTGCGCGGGCCGGGCGGCGCCGCGCGCGGGCCCATCCCGAGCGGGCGCGACGCGAAGAAGGCCCTCGAGCTGTCCCTGCGCGAGGCGCTGCGCCTCGGCGACGGCTGGATCGGCACCGAGCACGTGCTGCTCGGCCTGCTCCGCGACGGCGACACCGTCGCCGCCGGGATGCTCGCCGAGCTCGGGGTCGAGCGCGCCGGGCTGCGCCGCGCCGTCGAGGAGGGCCGCCGCCGTTCGGCGTGACCGGGCGCCCTGACGTGCGACCTGGTCAGGGGGAGCTGGTCAGGGCGGCCTGGCCGGGGCGGCCCGCGCGGGCACGCCCTACGCTTCCGCACGTGACCCCCGCGCGCGCCCAGGCCCACACGTCGGCCGCCGTCGCCTCCACGGCGCTGCTCACCGACCACTACGAGCTGACGATGCTCGAGGCCGCGCTGCGCAGCGGCGACGCGCAACGCCGGTGCGTCTTCGAGGTCTTCGCGCGCCGGCTGCCCGAGGGCCGCCGCTACGGCGTCGTCGCCGGCACCGGCCGGCTGCTGGAGGCGCTGCAGCGCTTCGTCTTCGAGGACGACGAGCTCGTCGCGCTCGAGGAGGCCGGCGTCGTCGGCGCGGAGACGCTGCGCTGGCTGTCCGGCTACCGCTTCACCGGCGACGAGTGGGGCTACGGCGAGGGCGAGACCTACCTGCCCGGCTCGCCGCTGCTCGTCGTCGAGGGCACGTTCGCCGAGGCGGTCATCCTCGAGACGCTCGTGCTCTCGGTGCTCACCCTCGACTGCGCCATCGCGGCCGCCGGGAGCCGGATGAGGACCGCCGCGCACGGCCGGCCGTGCCTGGAGATGGGGTCGCGGCGCACCCACGAGGAGTCCGCCGTCGCCGCGGCCCGGGCCGCCTACGTCGCGGGGTTCGCCGGCACGAGCAACCTCGAGGCCGGCCGGCGGTACGACATCCCGACGATCGGCACCGCCGCGCACGCGTTCACGCTGCTCTACGACGACGAGCGCGCGGCATTCACCGCGCAGGTCGCGAGCCTGGGCACGGGGACGACGCTGCTCGTCGACACCTACGACGTCATGGCCGGCGTCCGCACCGCGGTCGAGGTCGCCGGCACCGGGCTCGGCGCCGTCCGCCTCGACTCCGGCGACCTGCTCGAGCTCGCGACCTCGGTGCGTGCGCTGCTCGACGAGCTCGGCGCGACGAAGACCCGGATCGTCGTCACGAGCGACCTCGACGAGTACGCGATCGCCGCGCTCGCGGCCGCCCCGGTCGACTCCTACGGCGTCGGCACGTCGCTCGTCACCGGCTCGGGCGCCCCGGCGGCCGGGCTCGTCTACAAGCTCGTCGCCCGCGAGGGGGCGGACGGCACGATGGTCGGGGTCGCCAAGCGCAGCCCCGACAAGGCGAGCGTCGGCGGGCGCAAATGGGCGATGCGGCGCCGCACCACGGACGGCGTCGCCCAGGCCGAGGTCGTCGGGGTCGGGCACGAGCCGATCGACGACGGCGACGACCGGATGCTCCTGCTCCCCCTCGTCGAGCACGGCACCGCGGTCGGCGCCGAGCCGCTCGCCGCGGCCCGGGACCGGCACGCCGCCTCGCTCGCGGAGCTGCCCGCGACGGCCCGGCAGCTCTCCCGCGGCGAGCCGGCGATCCCGACCCTGCTCGAGCGGCGCTACTGACGGCCCCTGGCGCTCTCCCCCGCCTCCGCTTTTCTCCCGCTCCACCGCTCGGGCACCTGACATGCACGTTCGAGGCGGGCTGGGCGGCCGCCGGACGTACATCCGGGGTGCCTGGGGCATGCCGACAGCCGCACCATCGAGCGGGCCGGCCACCATCCGCGAGCCGAGGTCGTCGACCCGTCCACAGGGGCGGCGGCGGGGGCGTCGTCCACAGGGGGAGGTGTGCCGGGCGCGGGGAGGGCGGGAGACGGGGCACGATCGGGCGGGTGCGCCCACCTGACCCGTTGCTGCCGGTCGTCGTCAACCGCGCGCAGGCCCGCCGCGCCGGGCTGACCGACCGGCAGATCACCTGGCGGATCGAGCACGGGCAGTGGAAGGTGCTGCACCGAAACGTCTTCGTCACCCCGGTGCCGGGCGGCGCCGGGCTCGGGGCCGACGACGGCAGACTGGTCGCCGCGCTCGCCTCGACCCGCCGCGAGGTCGTCGTCGGGCACGCCCACGCAGCCCGGTTGTGGGGGCTGCCGTGCCCGCTCGGCGGCTGGGGCGACCCGGTGCTGCTCACCGCCGACGGGCCGCACCGCAACCGCCACGGCATCCGGATCGTGGTCACACCGCTGCCGGAGCAGGACGTCGTCCGGCGCCGTGGCGCGCTGGTCACCTCACCGGTGCGCACCGTCACCGACTGCCTGCGCGTGCTGCCGCCGGTCGACGCGCTGGCGATCGCCGACGCGGCCGCCCGGTCCCTCGTGGCGGGGCCGCTGCTCGTCGCGGCCGTCGACCTGCTCGGCGGCTGGCCGGGCATCGTCCAGGCGCGCCAGGTCGTGGACCTCGTCGACGGACGCCGGGAGTCACCGTTCGAGTCCTGGTCGGCGTGGGCGTTCGCGACCACCGGCCTGGTGATGCCCGTGTGGCAGGTCGACGTCGCCGACAGCGCCGGGTTCGTCGGGCGCGCCGACGCCGGTTGGCAGGAGGGCGTCGTCGGCGAGGCCGACGGCAAGGCCAAGTACCGGCTGCGCGCCGCCGAACGGGGCGGCCTCGACGCCGAACGCCTCGCGCAGGTGCTCGATGCCGAGCGCCGCCGGGAGCAGCGGATGCGCCGGGCCGGCCTGACCGTCGTCCGCTGGGACGCCGACGACGTCCTGAACCCCGCAGCGGCCGCCGCCCTGACCGCCTACCTGAGATCGGAGCTGTCCCTCCGCACCGACCGCCCGTGCACCGCGACGCTCACGCCGCACCCTTTCAGGCACCCCGGGTGAACAGTCGCCGTCGACCCAGGCCCGGTCCGGCCGTACAGGCCGGGTGCCTGACCGGCCCCGATTCCGGCGGGCGGCGGCCACCTGGGGTCCGGCGGGCCCGCTCGGTAGGCTGCGGCCGTGAGCACAGCACTGATCGTCGTCGACGTCCAGAACGACTTCTGCGAGGGCGGTTCGCTACCCGTGGCCGGCGGGGCCGGGGTGGCCGCTGCGATCAGCGCGTACATCGCCGCGAACAGCACCGGGTACGCGACGGTCGTCGCGACGAAGGACTACCACGTCGACCCGGGCGCCCACTTCGCCGCGGAGCCCGACTTCGTCGACTCCTGGCCGGCGCACTGCGTCGTCGGGACGACGGGCTCGGACCCGCACCCCGAGTTCGACACCAGCGGGGTCGACGCGTGGTTCACCAAGGGCGAGACCGCCGCCGCCTACTCCGGGTTCGAGGGCGCCGCCGACCTCGGCGAGGACCGGGTCGGCCTCGCCGAGTACCTGCGCGGGCGCGGGGTCACGGCGGTCGACGTCGTCGGCATCGCGACCGACCATTGCGTCCGGGCGACCGCGCTCGACGCCGTCGCCAACGGCTTCGCCACCCGGGTGCTCCTCGACCTCACCGCCGGGGTCGCACCGGCGACGACGGACGCCGCCCTGGCCCAGCTCTCGGACGCCGGCGCCGAGCTCGTCGGCGAACCGGTCGTCGCCGGTCGCTGACCGGGCCGCTGACCGGTCGCCCGGCCGGGCGTCGGTAGGGTCGGCGGCATGCCCGCGGACCGGTCCCCCGACGCCCCCGATACCACCGACAGCCCCGGCACCGCCACGGCGCCGGTCGACCTGGCGCTCCTCGAGTCGCTCCTCGCGGACACCTCGGGGCCGGTCGCGCACGCGGAGCACCGGCTCGCCGACCACGCCGACCTCGTCGGCCCCCTCGTGCTGCGGGCCAGCGCGCTCGAGGAGTTCCGCGCCGCGCTGCCGGACGGCGTCCGCGACGTGCAGGTGCACCTCGTCGCCGACGCGACGGACGAGCGCGACGGGCTGACGAACCTGCGCGAGGCCCGCAACGGGCTCTTCGACGAGGACCGCGTCGAGGTCGTCGGCGTCCAGCTCGCACTCCCCCGCGAGGCCGACCCGGCCGCGGCCGCGGCGGTCCTGCTCGACATCCTCGACTTCAGCGCCCCCGCGTGGATCCAGGTGCCGCTCGTCGAGGGCTGGGCTGCGGCGCTCGACGTCGTCGCCGAGGACGGCACCGAGAACGTCGCGGTGGACGTCGCGTCACCCGCCGCGGACCTCGCCGCGTTCGTCCGGCACGCGGTCGGGCTCGGGCTCTCCTTCCGGGTGACCGGTGCCCCGGGCGCGCTCGCCGGCTCGGTCCGCGACCCGGGCGCGGGGCACGAGGTCCCCGGGCTGCTCAACCTGCTCTGCGCGGTCCGGGCCGCGACGGACGGGGCGGACGCGGCCGCCGTCGAGGCCCTGCTCACCGCGACCGGGGCCGCGGCGCTCGCGGCCGACCTGCGCACGACGACCCCTGCGCAGGCCGCGGCCGTGCGCTCCGCGCTCGCATCCGTGGACACCGCGGACGTCGGCGAGGTCGTCCTCGACCTGCAGGCGCTCGGCCTGGTCTGAGCCCGCGGGCCGGCGGCGGAAGGTCAGCGGCTGCGGACGACGACGGTGCTCCCCGCCTTGTCGTGCAACGCCTGCCGGCGCGGGTCCCAGAGCAGCCACACGCTGTCGAGCAGCCAGTAGAGGCCGCCGACGTACGGCACGACCTGGACGCCCTCGCGGGTGACCCAGCGGGCGAGCGCCTGGGTCCACGTCGGGCGGCCCTCACGGTCCCAGCCGCGCACCCGGACGCCGGCGGCGAGCTTGCCGACGGTCGCACCCTTGAAGCGCACGAGCAGCACCGTGTAGAGCCCGCTCACGAGCAGGGACACGATCTGGAACCCGACGAGCCGGGACGTGAGCTCGGGGTCGGCGAGCATGTCGCGGAACATCGTCACGACGTCGACCCGGGCACCGGTGGCCGCCGAGGCGTCGAGCTTGTCCTGCAGCTCGGTGACGAACGGCAGGAGGAAGGGCAGCCCGACGACGGCCGAGACGGCCGAGGTGATGAGGTAGTCGAGGAAGCGTGCGACGAGACGCAGCCCCGGCGCCGCGAGCGGGACGCCGTCCGGCGTCGTGGGGCCGGTGAACGGCATCGGCCGCCACTGCGCGTAGGGGCCCTGGTCGGGCGCGCCGTACCCCTGCGCCGGCTCCTGCCCGTAGCCCTGCCCGTACCCCTGCTGGCCGGGGCCCGGGGAGCCGTAGTGAGGCGCCGGCGCCGGGCGCGCGGACCGGCCGGCCGGCGCGGGCCGCTCCGGGCCCGGGCGCGTCACGTGGCTCCACTCGCCGCCGTCCCACCAGCGCTCGCGCGCGGGGTCGGCGGAGTCGGTGTACCAGCCGGGCGGACGGGAGGGGCTCACGGTCATAGCGTGCCTCACCCGGGGGCCGGTTCCGTACCGAAGGGCAGGGACGACCCGCCGAACGGGCGTCGTCCCGGCGGTGCGCCCGGTCGGCGGCGGGCGGCTCAGGCCTCGGCGCGCAGCACGACGGCCTCGGCCGTCTCGTCGTCCGGCGGGAGCTGGACGACGAGGGTCGGGCCCTCCGGGTCCTGCGGGGACCAGGCGGACCGGACGAGGTTGCGCCCGCCGCGCTTGGCCGCGTAGAGCGCCGCGTCGGCCCGGTGCAGGACGGCGTCGAGGTCGGTGACGTCGCCGCTGGCGACGCCGGCGCTCACGGTGAGTCGCAGCCCGGCCCGGACGCCTGCCCAGGGGTGCTCCTCGATCCGCTGCCGCAGCCGGTTGGCCGCCTCGACGCCGAGGGCGGTCGAGCCGCCGGGCAGGACGACGATGAACTCCTCGCCGCCCCAGCGGGCGACGTGGTCCACCGCGCGGACACCGCGGCCGAGCAGGGTGGCGACCTCCCGGAGCACCTCGTCACCGACGACGTGCCCGTAGCGGTCGTTGACCTGCTTGAAGTGGTCGACGTCGACGAGCACGAGGCAGGCCGTGCCGGACTCGGGGAGCTGGTCGAGGAAGCGCTCCATCGAGCGGCGGTTCGCCAGCCCGGTGAGCGGGTCCTGCTCGGCGGTGCGCATGAGGTCGGCCGCGCGGGCCTCGAGGTCGCGCCGCTCGCCCTCGGCGCCGGCCCGGGACCAGAGCTGCCCCACGAAGGTCGCGATCTGCCGGCGGTGCCGAGCCCAGGACCGCTCGCCGACGAGCCGGGCGTCCGCGAGGGCGCCGTGCAGGTCGCCGACCGCCTCCCGGACGAGCGAGCGCAGCTCGACGGCGCTCATGTGCTCGGCGACGTCGTAGTCCTCGCCGCCGACCTCGATCGCGGCGTCGAGCTCGGCGAGCGCCTCGGCGTGCCGGCCGAGCAGGTGCAGGCATCGGCCGCGGACCAGGTGCAGGGCACCGGCCTGGCCGCGGGACGGCGGGTCGCCGGCCGCGCTGCGCGCCGCCTCCAGCAGGGGCCAGGCCTGGGTGGCCCGACCGCGCTCGCAGAGGACGTCGGCGAGCAGCCGCGGTGCGTCGACGAGCCGGGCCGCGGCCGGCTCGGCCTCCGCGACGAGCCGGGCGGCGAGGCCCTCGGCGCGGGAGAGCAGCCCCTCGCGGGCCGCGCCGGCGAGCCCCGGGCTCAGCTCGCGCTCGAGGTGACGGGCCTGGTGGACGAGCGCCTCGGCCGCGTTGTACGTCGCGATCGACCACCGCTGCCGGTCGCCGACGAGCAGGGTGTGGGCGATCGCGTGCTCGTAGAACTCGACCGCCCGCCCGTAGTCGAAGAGCTGGTAGCAGAGCATGCCGAGCGCGTTGGCCAGCCGGGCCTCGGCGAGCGGGTCGGCCGGCGCCTGGGCGAGGGCGTCGAAGGCCAGCAGCGCCCGGACGGCGTTCTCCAGGGCGGTCGCCACGTCGTCGACCTGCGCGGCGCCGGTCGCGGCGGCGGCGTAGCTCGTCGCGGCCCTGAGCACGTCGCCGTTCGCCTCGTAGAGCCGTGCGGCCTCGACGGCGTCGGCGTGGGACGCCGCGGCGTGGCTGCGGTCCGGGGCCACGAGGTAGGAGCGCACGATGGCCCGGCACTCCAGGACGCGGGCCCGGTCGAGGTCGGCGAGGTCGCCGCGCAGGAGCCGGTCGACGTGGCCGAGCCACTCCTGGGTCGAGGCCAGGTCGCTGTCGAGCGGGGCCCGGTCGACGAGGT
>JACRAB010000162.1 GCA_016213575.1 Actinomycetota bacterium | reverse complement strand
TCGCCGCGTCGTCGTGGGCCGGGTACACCGGGCTGGCGGTGCTCGCGGCACTGGCTCCGCGCAACGGGTTCGACGTCGCCGTCCGGGACCTCGCCCGGCCGGGCGACGACTGGGGTCCGGCGCAGCAGCGCTGGGACGTCCTGCAGAACGCCCTCCAGCCGGTCGTCGTGCTCGGCGTCCTCGTCGCGGCGACGGCCTGGGCGGTCGTCCGCCGGCGCAGCCTGCGCCCGGCGCTCACGACGGCGGTGGCCGCGGTCTGCGGGGTCGCGGTCGTCAGCGCCTCCAAGGTGCTCGTGGCCCGTCCGGACGCCTTCTCCGCCCCCGGCGTGCCGAGCAGCAGCTTCCCGTCGGGCCACACCTTCACGGCGGTGGCGTTCCTCGGCCTCGCGCTGCTCGTGCTCCGGCCGCGGGCGCCGGCCCTGGCCTGGGCGGTCGTCCTGCTCCTCGGAGCGGGCATGGGCATCTCCCTGCTCGTGCAGGGGGTGCACTGGGCGACGGACGTGCTGGCCTCGATCCTGCTCGGGGTGGCGTGCCTCGCCACCGTGGTCGCGACCGGGGCGGCGGACGGGCCGGCGACCGGTGCCGCGCCGGGTCAGCCGAAGGTGCTCCCCGGGTCCTGGCGGTAGGGCGCCGCGCGCCACTGGTCCGCGGTCAGGTCGCGGGACGCGTCGAACGCCGTGAAGTGCCAGGGACCGGTGTAACGGTTGCCGCGCCAGACGTTGTGCTGCTCGAACGTCACGGCCGACTGCACGACGTCGCCCTTGTAGGGCGAGTTCTCCGGCCACGTCCCGAAGTTCGAGAAGACGGCGTTGCGGCCGCACAGGGAGGTGGTGCAACCGACGGCCTCCCGGGAGAAGACGAAGTCGTTGTCGTGGACGTCGACGTTCTGCGTCTTGATGCGCTCCCCGAACACCCGCCGGAACCACGGGCAGGTGGCGGTGACGTCGCCGTCCTCGTCCGCGGGACGGCAGAAGCGGTCCGCGTTCTCCCACAGGACCACGCCGTCCCAGTTGTCACGCAGGTAGTTCCCGACGATCTCCGAGCGCGCGAACCGGTCGCCGGCGCGGGCGTCGCCACCGGCCTCGGAGACGTAGACCGCCCCGACCGGGAACGAGTCCCCGGCCTTCTGGAACTGCCGCCCCTTGACGATCCCGTTGCGCAGCATGACGTTGTCGGCGACCCGGAAGTTGAAGCTGACCTCGTAGAAGACGGCCTCGTTGTCGTTGCCCTCGATCCAGTTGCCCTCGATCCGCACGTCCCGGTTGTTCGTGTCGGCCCACAGCCCGGCACCGTGGTTGTCGTGGACGTAGTTCGCGGTGAGCACCGCGGTCTCGGTGGCCCAGAGCTTGCCGCCGCCGGTGCAGCCGCAGCCGTCGCGCAGCCGCTCCCAGTCGTCGGTGTTGTTGCCCGAGATCTCGTTGTGGTCCAGGACGACGTCGCGGACGGCGGTGTCGCCCTGCGCCGCGAAGGCGCTGAACCCGTACTGGCCGTTCTCCGACAGGCAGTTCCACGAGGTGCGGCTGCCGCTGCCGAGCATGAGGGCGGCGCCGTCGTTGTCGGTGAGCGTGGAGTTCCGGACGGTCCAGCCCGCGCCGCGGTCGTGGTTCACCACGCCCTCGTCGTTGTTCGAGCGGCCGGTGCCGAACCCGCGGATCGTCAGGTGCTCGACCGTGACGTCGCGCGCCGGCTGCGTGAACGCGTAGAGGTTCTTCCGCTGCCAGTCGAGCACGGCACCGGGGGCTCCGACGAACGTGGCGCCGTCCCCGGGGATGATCTGCGCGAAGGCGTCGCCGCCGAGGGTGTGGACTCCCGGTGCGAACCAGAACGTCGTTCCGGGGCGGGAGAACGTGCCGTCGGCGACGAGCGCGCCGTTGTCCCCCGCCGGGACGGCCACCGCGCCCGGCGGCGGTGCCGCCGGACCGTCGAGCACGCCGGCGTTGCCGCAGACCCGGGCCGGAGGCTCTGTCGGGCGGGCGCTCCCCGGTCGCGCGGGCACGCCGGCAGCGGTCGCACCCGTGGCGCCGGGCGCCGCCGTGGTGGCGCTGCCGGAGCCCGCCGTCGACGGGGCCGCACTCCGGCGCCCAGACGGTGCCGCCGTCGGCGCCTCGTCGCGAGCGGCCGCACGCCAGGCGACGACACCCGCCGCGAGCGCCACCACGAGGGCCGCCGCGAGCAGCGCACCGGACCTGCCGGGCAGGCGTCGACGTGGCGCACTCGTCACTGAAATCCCCCGCGTTCCGAAGCGGATCCAGGGGATCCGCTGGGAGAATTCACTATATGTCCGGGCCTGCGGCACCGACGCCGGGACGAACCTCCCGCGGGGGGCTCGTCGCCACGGTGCGCGGCAGCGCCGGCCGGCTGGGCTGGGGGCTGGCGGACCAGGCCGTCTCGAGCCTGACGAACTTCGCGGTGACGCTGGCCGTCGCCCGCACCCTGACCCCGGTCGAGTTCGGCGCCTTCAGCCTCGCCTACGTCACGTACGCCTTCGCCCTCAACGCCTCCCGCGGGCTGGCCACCGACCCGCTCATGGTGCGCTTCAACCACGCGGACGGCGAGGTGCGCCGGGCGGCCGTCGCCGGCAGCACCGCGACGGCGCTGACGATCGGCCTCGTCCTCGCCGTCGTCGTGGGCGCCGTGGGCGTGCTGCTCCCCGGTCCGGCCGGCCGTTCGTTCCTCGCGCTGGCCGTCGTCCTCCCCGGCCTGCTGCTCCAGGACAGCTGGCGCTACGTCTTCTTCTCCGGGTCGACCGGCGGCCGGGCGCTCGTCAACGACCTCGTGTGGGCCGCGGCGCTCGTCCCCGGGGTCGCCGTGCTGCTGGCCACCGGGGCCCGGAGCGCCTCTTGGTTCGTCCTCGCGTGGGGCGCGGCCGGCGCCGTCGCGGCGGTGGTGGGGGTGCTCCAGGCCGGCGTGCTGCCCGCCCCGCGGGCCGTCGGGGGCTGGCTGCGGACGCAGCGCGACCTGGGGCTGCGCTACCTCGCGGAGGGGACGGCGTCCGCGGGCGCCACCCAGCTGCGCAGCTCGGCGGTCGGCGTCGTCCTCGGGCTGTCGGCGGTCGGCTACGTCCAGGCGGCCGCCACGCTGATTGGTCCGGTCACGCTCGTCATGGTGGGCCTCAACCTCGTCGTGGTGCCGGAGATCGCCCGCGTGATCCGCCGGGCGCCCCGCCGGGTCCCGCTCGCGTGCCTGCTCTTCGGCCTGCTCCTCGCCGCGGCGACGCTCGCCGGGGGGGCCGTCCTGCTCCTCGCGCTCCCGCGGGGGCTCGGCGAGACGGTGCTCGGCGACATCTGGGCCGGCACGTACCCGGTGCTGCCGCTCGCCGTGCTCGCCTCCGTCGGCGGCAGCCTGCAGTCCGGGGCCGGCGCCGGCCTGCGTGCGCTCGGCGCGGCCCGGCGGAGCCTGCGCGCGATGCTCCTCGGCATGAGCGTCTACGTGATCCTCACCGTGGGCGGCGCCGTGGCGTTCGGGCTCACCGGCACCGTGGCGGGCGCCGCCGCGGCCGCGTGGATCGGCGCGACGCTGTGGTGGCGTGAGCTGCGGGCCGCGGCGCGCGAGCACGCCCCCGACGAGACGGCTGCCGGGGCGCCCGCCCCGGCGGCACCCTGAACGGTCGCGCCCCCCCGGGCGCAGTGAGGACGGTGGTCGACGTGGACCTCACCGGGACGTCGCCGGCCGACGAACGGGGCCGCTACCGCCCCGCAGACGGTACGCGCACCGCGCTGCCGCGGGTGCCGCTGGTGGTCGCCACCACCCTGCGGCCCGAGGGGATCACCGGCGTCCACACCCACTTCACCCAGCTGCTCGCCCACCTCGCGCGGACAGCGCCCGGGACCGCTGCCGGCACCGTTGCCGGGGCGACGCTGCTCACCCCGTTCTCCTGGGGCGGACCGCTGCGGGTACCGACCTTCGGCCTGCGGTTCGCCCTCGACCGGGTCTCCCCCGCTGCGGGGGTCGCCTGGTACCGGGCGGGCCACGAGGCGTTCCTGCGCAGGGCGCTGCGCCGCTACCTGCGCTCCCACGGCGACTGCGTCGTGTACGCGCAGTGCCCGCTCTCGGCCCGGGCGGCGCTCCGGGAGCGGCTCGGCCCGCACCAGCTCGTCGTCCTCGCCGTCCACTTCCGGGTCTCGCAGGCCGACGAGTGGGCCGACAAGGGCCTGGTCCCGCGCGAGGGCCGGGTCTTCCGCGGCATCCGCGACCTCGAGCGGGCCGTGCTGCCCCGGGTGGACGGTCTCGTCTACGTCTCCCGCTGGGCCCGGTCCGCCGTCCTCGACTGGCTCCCCGAGGCCGCCGGGGTGCCGTCCGCCGTGGTGGACAACTTCGTCACGCCGCACGCGCCGGCGACGCCGCCGGGCCCGCTCGGCGACCTCGTGACCGTGGGCAACCTCGAGACGGTGAAGAACCACCGCTACCTGCTCGAGGTGCTCGCGGCGGCCGCCGCCCGCGGTCGGCGGGTGCGGCTCGACGTCTACGGCGAGGGGCCGGAACGGGTGGCCCTGGAGCGCCGGGCGCAGCAGCTCGGCGTGGCGGACCTGGTGCGCTGGAACGGGTTCCGGCGCGACGTGCGGGACCGGCTGCCCGGGTACCGGCTGTACGTCCACGCCTCGTACTCCGAGTCGTCGTCCCTGGCCATCATGGAGGCGATGGCGGCCGGCCTGCCCGTCGTGGCCGGCGACACCGGCCCCCTGACGGAGCTCTTCGACGACGGTGTCGAGGGCCGCCTGTGGCCGCTCGACGACGCCGCGGCCGCGGCCGGCGTCCTGCTCGGGCTGCTCGACGACGAGCCCGCCCGGGAGCGCGCCGCACGGTCCGCGCAGCGCCGGTTCGACCGCGACTTCACGACCGCGGCGGTGGCCCCGCGACTGCTCGACTTCGTCCTCGGGGTGCTGCCGCGCGACCGCTGACCGGCGCGGCGAGGAAGGCCGACAGCTCCTCGAGCTGCTCGGCGACACCGCGGGCCGCGACGGCCCGGCGCTCCCGCAGCGCGGCGACGACGGCCTCGCGCTCGGTCTGCAACCGCTCGAACTGCTCGACGAGCCGGTCGACGTCGAACGTCGCGACCGGCTGGTCGAACCCCGGCCGCACGAGGTCGGCCATGAGGTCGGCGCTCTTGCAGGCGTACCAGACCGCGATCGTCGGCCGGCCCAGCGCGAGCCCGCAGACGACGTTGTGGAAGCGCGTCGCGACGACCGTGCCGGCGGCGGCCACGACGTCCGCCAGTGCGTCGTAGTCCGCGACCGCCACGGAGCGGACCCGGGCCGCCGGCAGGCCGGGCCGGGCCTCGTGGACCGACTCCGACCCCCGCTCGGCGACCGGGACGTCGCATGCGTCGCCCACGACGAGCCGGACGTCGTAGCCGTGGTCCACGAGGTGGAGCACGAACCGCACCACCTTGGCGGCGTACGCGTCGAGCACCCGGTCGGCCGTCGCCCGGTCGTCGTCGTTGCCGCCGCGGTAGTCCATGACCCCGACGCACACCAGCCGCGGGTCACCGGCCCCGACGTCGCCGACCAGCCGGCCGAGGACGAGGTCCGGGTGCACCGGGTCGTGCGACACGTCGATCCCGCGGCGCCGCATGGCCTCCCGCGACCCCTCGTCCCGGTAGGACCGGTAGCCGGCGCGCCGCGCGAGGACGTCGAGCAGCCGCCGGGTGAGCGGCCGGGCCACGTCGTCCGCGCCGACGCCGACCAGCGCCAGCGGGGTCCGCAGCAGCCCGCAGCACAGGCCGAGCAGGGCGAACGCGTACGGCGCCTCCCAGGCGCGCATCGGCAGGCTCGCCTCGAGCACGCCCATGCCGGGCACGAGGACGACGTCGTGACGGCGCACCCATCGCCCGGTCCGCCAGGCGTCGGCGACCTTCCCCAGGCCGAGCGCGAGCAGGCGGAGCGGCCGCGGCAGCCGCCGGGACGGCACCCACGACGACACCGTCGCCTCCAGGCCGTAGCGGGCGCGGACCCGTTCCGGCGCAGGGGTCATGACGTCGACGACGGCGTCGGGGTGCCGGGCGCGCAGGTGCGCGAGGACGACGTCGAACGAGGCGTCGTTCCCCAGGTTCCCGGTGCCGAGCAGGCCGAAGACCCCGACCCGCAGGCCCGTCCCCGGCCCCCCGGCCGTCACGGTGCGGCCGGTCCCCGGCCGGCGACGAGCGCGTCGACCGGGATCCGCGGCAGGTCCTGCTGGGACGGCGCGGGACGCGCGGCCGCCCGGCGCCGGGTCCCGTCCACGGCCCGGGTCGCACGGCTCGCGAGCCAGCCGGCGAGGACGGCCCGGCAGCGGCGGCGGTCCCGGACCGACAGCGGCGCGCGGCCGATGGCCCGGACGTACCCGAGGACGTACTCGCCGTAGAGCCGGGCCACCGGGTGCCGGAGCGGGTCCGCGCGGCGCGGGTCGAGGTTCGCGCAGCGCGACCGCACGGTGGGGTTGGCGTGCTCGGCGCGCTCGGGGTGGTCCCGGCGGAAGTAGAGCCAGTCCGGGTGCTGGTGGAACGGCCCCTGCAGCGCGAGGTCCACCGACCACACCTTGTCCGCGTAGTAGTAGCTGTCGTGCGGGGCCACCCGGCGCATGACGGCGGTCCGGACGACGCCGTAGCAGTCGTCGGCGCGGATCACGCCGTGGTCGGCGACCGGGTCACCGTCGTCCCCCGCGTTGCCGTGGAGCATGCTGCGCAGCCGGACGGCCGGGTCCGGCGAGTCGGTCCGCAGCGGGTAGTCGAGGGCCTGCGTGATCCGGCCGTCGCCGTCGACCGCCGCGGTCCAGGAGTGGGCCATGACGACCTCGGGATGTGCGTCGAGGGCGTCGACGCACACCCGCAGCAGGTCGCGGGCGTAGAGGTCGTCGCCGGACGCCCACTTGAAGAGGTCACCGCGGGCCAGCCCCACGACGAGGTTGTGGTTCGGGGCCGCGCCGATGTTCTGCGGCTGGCGCACGTAACGCACCCGGCGGTCCTGGTCGGCGAAGTCGTGGCAGATCCCGGCAGTGCCGTCGGTGGAGGCGTTGTCGGACACGACGAGCTCGAAGTCGCCGAACGTCTGGCCCAGCAGTGCCTCCAGCGACTGGGCGAGGTAGTGCTCGCCGTTGTAGACGGGCAGCCCGACGGTGAGCCGGGGGGCGGGAGCGGTCATGGGTCAGTCCTTCGTACCGGGGAGGGGGAACCAGTCGGCGAGACGGCTCTCGACGTCCTGGAACGCGGGCGCCGCGCGGTCGCGCGGCGACAGGTCGGTGACGGGCAGCGGCCAGACGACGCCGAGGTCCGGGTCGTCGTAGCGGATCGCCGTCTCGCAGCCCGGGGCGTGCACCCGGTCGATCCGGTAGCAGACGTCGGCCACGTCGGTGAGGACCTGGAAGCCGTGCGCCAGGCCGGGAGGCAGCCACACCGAGCGGTGGTCGGCGTCGTCCAGCCGCAGGCTCATCCAGCGCCGGTACGTGGGCGACCACGGCCGCAGGTCGACGGCGACGTCGAGCACCGCGCCCGACGCGCAGCGGACGAGCTTGCCCTCGCCGCCGTCGGTGCGCACGTGCAGCCCGCGCAGGACGCCGTGCCGCGAGCGGCTCTGGCTGTCCTGCACGAGGCTCGCCGGGTCGAGCCCGTGCTCGGCCGCGACGGCGGCGTCGAACGTCCGGGTGAAGAAGCCGCGCTCGTCGTGGACCGGGGCCGGTTCGAAGACGACGGTGCCGGCGAGCGGACCGGGGGCGGCCTTCACCGCGCCACCTCCGGGGTCCGCTCGTGGACCGACGGGATCGGCAGCACGTACCGGGCACCCCAGCCGCCGTCGGCCTCCAGCGCGCCGACGACCTCGTCGGCGATGTCCCACGTGAGCACGAGGACGACGTCCGGTCGCGCGGCGACGAGGTCGGCGACCGGCCGCACCGGGACACGGACCCCGGCGATGCTCCGCCCGTGCTTGAGCGGCGAGGCGTCCACGGTGAACCCGAGGAGGTCCGGCCCGACGCCGGCGAGGCCGAGGAGCACCGCCGCCTTGGACGGCGCCCCGTAGCCGAGCACCCGGTGCCCCGCGGCACGCTCGGCGACGAGCAGGTCGTGCAGGGCGGCCGCCGACGCCCCGGCCCGCTCCCCCAGCCGTTCCAGGCCGGATCCGTCGTGCAGCCCGGCGGCGCGCTCGCGCCGCAGGACGTCCTCGACCGTCCCGTCCGGCCGGTGCGCGGACCCCGTGCGGGCGAGGACGACCCGCAGGCTGCCGCCGAAGACGGGCTCGGTGACCGCCCGCACGACCCGCAGGCCGTGCCGCCCGGCGAGCCGGTCGAGGGCGGTGAGCGACAGGTACGACCAGTGCCCGTGCCGGACGGTGTCGAACTGGGACTGCTCGACGAGGGGCAGCAGGTGGTGGTGCTCGACGACGAGCAGCCCCTGCGGGGCGAGGGCCGCCGCGAGCAGTGCGAGCGCCCCGGCGACGTCCTGCTCGTGGGCGAGCGCGTGGACGTCGACGACGAGGTCCGCGGGCCGGCCCTGCGGCGCGGGCAGGCAGCCGTGGCCGGCCAGCGCCCCGAGCCAGGAGCCCCCGTGGTGGCTGCAGAACTCGCGGACCGTGCCGCCGGCGAGACCGGGGTGGTCGGCGAGGACGTCGGCGACCACGCGGCGGGCGTGCTCGCGGCTCGTCGCGGACTCCACGGCCCGGACCGTCTCCTCCGGCGGCGGCTCCACCGGCCCGAGCTGGACGAGCGCGCAGTCCGGGCAGGCCCACAGCTCCAGCGGCGTCCTGGGGTCCGGGCCGGGGGCGTCCGGCGGCGGGAACGCGTCGCTCGCGGGCTGCGGCCCGAGGTCGGCGACCCGCCGGGACCGGGCGCCGCCGCATCCGCGGCAGCGCGGGGCGTCGGCCCCGACGGGTCTGATCGTGGTCACCACGACAGCACCGCCTTGGAGAGGTGGAAGGCCTCGGCGTAGCGCGCCCGGCACTCGGTCCCGCGGATCCTGGCCAGGCCGAGGAAGGTCTCCTCGTCCCACCAGTCCCGCCCCGCCTGGGAGGGGTAGGCCTTGTCGAGCAGGCGCACCTTCTCGTGGGCGGTGTCCTCGTCGAGCGGCACGTAGACGTTGGGGCGCCCGAGGTCGCCGTCCCACTTGGGGATCTCGTACGACAGCAGGAGGTGGTCCCGCCAGAGCGTCGGGGCGATCTCGGCGACGGTCCGGTGGTCCTGGTGGGCGTCGTCCGGACGCGGGGCGAGCACGAGGTCGACGTCGACGTCCGCGGCCACGGCCGCGAGCAGGTCCTTCACCGCGTCCCAGGCGGCGGGCAGCCGCCCGTCGGGCAGGTCGGACGTGCGGACGTCGACGCGGCAGCCGGCGAGGAACAGCCCCGCCGCGGTCCGGGCCTCGGCCTGCCGCTGCGCCGTCCCGGTGAGGACGACGACGGTGACCGGCAGCCCCGGGAAGCGCCGGGCCAGCCGCAGGAGCGTCCCGCCGCACCCGATCTCGACGTCGTCCGGGTGCGCGCCGAGCGCGAGGACGCCACGCGGCCGGTCGGTCGTGAGCGGCCACATCAGCGGGTCACCGTGAGCATCTCGCCGTGCATGGTCTCCAGCGGCAGCACGACCGAGGTCCGGTCGGGCACCGCGGAACCGTTGTCGCACCAGAGCTTCCAGGGCGCGTGGCCGCTGCGGTCGAGGTCCTCGAGGAGGCTGCGCTCCTTGAGCGTGTCCATCGGCGCCCAGAAGCCGGTGTACCGGACGGCGGCGAGCCGGTGCCGCTCGGCGAGCCGGACGAAGGCGTCCCCGACGAGGTCCTCGCCCTCCCCCAGGACGTCGAAGACGCCCTGCCGGAGCACGAAGTAGCCGCCGTTGAGCCACAGCGGCAGGTCCGCGGCCGAGCTGATCCGGTCGACCCGGCCGTCGGCCCCCACGCCCACGGTGTGGAAGGACGCCTGCGGCGGGACGGCGAGCAGACTGGCCGTCGCGTCGGAGTCGAGGAAGTCCTCGACGATGCGGTCCATCGGCGCGTCGGTGAGGACGTCGCCGTAGTTCGCGAGGAAGACCTCGTCGCCGTCGAGCAGGTGCCGCACGCGCCGCAGCCGCTCGCCGATGCTCGTGTCGATCCCGGTCTCGATGAACGAGATCCGCCACTCGGAGATGTCCGAGCGGAGCAGCTCGATCTCCCGGCCGCCGCGGGAGAGCACGAAGTCGTTCGAGTGCGTCTCGTCGTAGTTCATGAAGTACTGCTTGACGGACGCGCCGCCGTAGCCGAGGCACAGGATGAACTCGGTGTGCCCGAAGTGCGCGTAGTACCGCATGATGTGCCACAGCACGGGTCTGTCGCCGATCGCCATCATCGGTTTGGGGGCGCTGTCGATCGACGAGCGCATCCGCAGGCCCAGGCCTCCGCAGAACAGCACGACCTTCACGGCGTTCCTCCTCAGAAGATCTCGGCCCGAGGGATGGGGACGACGAGCCGGCCGCCCCACTCCCGCACGTACTCCAGCTGCGGTGCGATCTCCTGCCGCAGGTTCCACGGCAGCACGAGGACCAGGTCCGGCCTCGTCTCCCGCAGGCGTTCCGGGGCGTGCACCGGGATGTGCGTCCCCGGCAGGAACATCCCCTGCTTGTACGGGCTCCGGTCGACCGTGTACGGCAGCAGGTCGCTGCGGATGCCGCAGTGGTTGAGCAGGGTGTTGCCCTTGCCCGGTGCGCCGTAGCCGGCGACCGTGAGCCCCTGCCGGGACGCGTCGACGAGCAGCGCGAGCAGCTCGCGCTTGACGTCGAGCACCGCCGCCGCGAACCCTTCGTGGCCCTCGACGGTGTGCAGCCCGGAGGCCTCCTCGTCGGCCAGCACCTTCCGGACCGCGGCCGAGGGCTCCGCTGCTGCGGCGGCGGGGCGGGCCATGACGCGCAGCGAGCCGCCGTGCGTCGTGAGCTCCTCGACGTCCACGACGAGCAGGTCCGCCGTCGCGAGCGCGGCGGCCGCCGTCCGCAGCGTGAAGTACGAGTAGTGCTCGTGGTAGATCGTGTCGTACTGCCGGCCCTCGATGAGCCGCAGCAGGTGCGGGAACTCCAGCGACACCAGGCCGGTGTCCGCGACGAGGGCCCGCAGACCGCGCGCGAAGTCGAGCAGCTCCGGGGTGTGCGCGAGGACGTTGTTGCCGACGACGAGGTCCGCTCGGCCGTGCTCCTGCGCGATCTTCGTGCCGGTGACCTCGCCGAGGAACGTGACCTCGGTCGGGATGCCCCGCTCCCGGGCGACCTGGGCGATGTTGGCGGCCGGTTCGACGCCGAGCGCCGGGATCCCGCGCGCGACGACGTGCTGGAGCAGGTAGCCGTCGTTGCTCGCGACCTCGACGACGAGGCTGTCCGGCCCCAGGCCCAGACGGGCGGTCATGTCCTCGACGAAGCGGCCCGCGTGCGCGACCCAGCTGTCCGAGAACGACGAGAAGTACGCGTAGTCCGAGAACACCTCGACGTTGTCCACGTAGGCGGGCAGCTGCACGAGGAGGCACTCGCCGCAGATCCGCACGTGCAGCGGGTAGAACGTCTCGGGACGGTCGAGCTGGTCCTCGCGCAGGTAGCTCTCGCACGGCGGGGACGACCCGAGGTCGACGAAGGTGCGGGTCAGCGCGGCGCCGCACAGCCGGCAGACGGGCGCGCTCACCGCGACACCTCGGGCGCCGCGACGGCGGGCTGCAGGCGCAGCAGGTCGTCGACGAACCCGGCGTCGAGCAGCTCCTGGATCCGGCGCAGCCGCACGAACCGCGAGGAGCCGAACTCGTGCTCGGTCATCCCGTGCCGCGCGTACGCGGCGGCCAGCTCGCGGGCGCCGTCCGCGACCGTCATCCGCAGCCCCAGGTCGGGGAAGGTCTCGCGGAGCTTGGCGAAGTCGACCCGGTAGTCGCGCCGGTCCGGGCCGGCGCCGGGCGCGAGCGTGACCCGTGACCCGGGGACGGTCTCCGCGACGATCTCGGCGACCCGGCCGATCTGCAGGTTGTCCTCGTCGCGGCCGACGTTGAAGGCCTCGTCGTGGACCTTCTCCCGGGGGGCGTCGAGCACGGCGAGCACCGTGCGGGCGATGTCGCCGACGTGCACGAGCGGGCGCCACGGCGTCCCGTCGCTCTCGAGCCGGACCAGCCCGGTGGTCATCGCGACGCCGACGAGGTTGTTCACGACGATGTCGAGCCGCAGCCGGGGCGACGCGCCGTACGCCGTGGCGTTGCGCAGGTACGTCGGCGAGAAGCCGTCGCCGGCCAGCGCCGACATCTCCTTCTCCGCCAGTGCCTTCGTCTCGCCGTACGGGGTCACCGGGTGCATGGGGGCCAGCTCGTCGACGGCCTCGGAGCCGGCTGCGCCGTAGAGGCTGCACGACGACGCGAAGACGAAGCGCTGCACGCCGGCGTCGCGGGCGGCACGGGCGAGGTTCACGGTGCCGTCGAGGTTGATCGCGTACGTCGCCGCCGGGTTCAGGTGCCCGAGCGGGTCGTTGGAGAGCGCTGCGAGGCAGACGACCGCGTCGAAGCCGGTGAGGCCGGCCGCCGTCACGTCGCGGATGTCGGTGCGCACCCCGGAGAACGGTTCCGGGCCCCCTTCGAGGTCGCAGCCTTCGTACAGCCCCGTGTCGAGGCCGACGACGTCGTGCCCCGCGGCGCGGAGCAGCGGGACCGTCACGGCCCCGATGTACCCCCGGTCGCCTGCGACACAGATCCGCATGGTGGTCTCCTCAGCTGAGCGGACGGGCCGCTCGGTCGTCCCGCGCCGCCGTGTGCGCCCCCGGCGGCGGGGTACCGCGGACGTCGCCCCGACGCCCGGTGCCGGCCACGACGGGGTGCTCCGTCGCGAACCGGTAGATCTCGACGAGCCGGGCCGCGTCCGCGTCCGGCGTGAAGCGGGCCCGGTGGGTCGCGCGTGCGGCGTCGCCGAGCGCCTCCCAGCGGGACGGGTGGTCGTCGACGTCCTCGAGCACCGCGACGAGCGCGCCGACGTCTCCCGGCGGGAAGAGCGCGCCGTCCACGCCGTCGGTGACGATCTCGGGGAAGGCGCCGTGCGCGGGCGCGACCGCGGCGGTGCCGACGGCCATCGCCTCGACGGCGACGAGGCCGAAGGTCTCCTCCCAGGCCGACGGCACGAGCGCCGCCCGGACGCCGGCCAGGACGCGGGCCGCCTCGGTGCGCGGCAGCAGGCCGCGGACGTCGACGCCGCGCGAGCGGGCGGCCCAGGCGGTGACCTCCGCGGCGAGGTCGCCGCTGCCGACGACGACGAGCCGCAGCGCCGAGCCCGGGCGCCGCGCGGTGAACGCGTCCCAGGCGGCCATGAGCAGCGGCGCGCCCTTGGCCGCGTCCAGCCGGCTCACGACGGCGACGGCGTGCTCGCGCGGTCCGGCCGGCGCCGGGTCCGCCGGCGGCACGGCGACGACGTTGTGCTTGACGAAGCAGCGCTCCGGCGGCAGACCCAGCCTGGCGTGCAGGTCGCGCTGCGCCGCCGAGATGAAGACGTGCGCGGAGACGAGGTCGCGCCAGGTGCGGCGGTGGAGCACGGCGCTCGCCGCGACCGGTGCCGTCGCGAGCCGCGAGCCCCGGTAGCAGCCGTGCCGCAGCGCCGGGCCGACCCGGCCGTCGGCGCAGTCGTGGCAGACCCGGCCGTCCCGGAAGTAGGTCCCGGCGGCGCAGGCGAGGCGGTAGTTGTGCACGGTGCGGACGACGGGCACGCCGGCGTCCCGGCAGGCGACGACGACGGCGGGGCTGAGCAGCGGGAAGACGTTGTGCACGTGGACGACGTCCGGGTGCGACCGCTCCAGCTCGCGGGCCAGCGACCGGCGCGACGCCTCGTTCCAGACCACGCCGAACGGCAGCGTCGCCCTGTGCAGCGGCCCCCAGCCGGCGATGTCGGCGTTGTGGCGCTGGAGCAGGGTCACGTCGTGGCCCGCGGCGGCGAGCCGCCCGACCTCCTCGTCGACGACGAGGTTCTCCCCGCTCGGCGCGGTGCCGGGGTACCTGCTGTGCAGCACGAGGATCCTCACGACTGCGTCCTCCCCGACGGCACGGCGAGCAGCGAGGCGGCGACGAAGAGGTCGAGCAGGTACGGCGACGCGTCGCCGAGCCCGGTCTCGCTCACCGAGGCGACGGCGCAGTAGCCGATGAGGAAGAGCGCCACGGCACGTCGCACGCCGCGCGGGTGGGTGAACGCCAGGAGCAGCAGGACGAGCAGGAACGCCAGGCTGACGAAGACGCCGAACCAGCCCTGGTCGAGGTAGGTGGCGACCCAGTGGCTGTCGATCGGCAGGCCCTGGAACGACTTGTTCGACAGGCCGGAGCCGAACAGCTCCTCGAGCCGCGGCCGGTCCATCGCGAACACCGCGGTCCAGACCTTCGTGCGGCCGGTCAGCTGGGCGGCGTCCTGGGCGCTCTGGCCGCGCCAGAACCAGTCGAGGAGCCAGGGCGCGAAGGCGGTCGCGCCGACGACGGCGAGGACCCCGACGAGCGCGGAGGCCCGGCGCACCCGCGCGTGGCCGAGGAACATGCTGGCCCCGGCGAGGGTGAGCCCGACCCCGACGGCGAGCAGCGCCGTCCGGGTGTGGCACAGCACGAGCGCCCCGCCCGCCGCCACGGCGGTCACCGCGAGCGTGCGTCCGGAGACGACGCCGCCGAACCACAGCACGACCGTGCAGCCGAGCAGGACCGCCGCGTAGTGCCCGACCTGGGTGGGCGGGATCGGCCACAGCGCCCCCGAGAGCCGGCCCTCGAAGGAGAAGGCCGCGCCCGGGGCGAGCACCGCTCCGACGAGGACGCTGCCGACGATGACCCGCAGGCAGGTCAGGTGCCACCGCAGCAGCGGCAGGTCGGAGCGACCCCACCACGGGGTGAGCAGCCACAGGACGCAGGTGAACGCGATGAGCCGGCACGCCCGGAAGGTGGACCCGAGCAGGTACTCGTTGTGCAGGCTGACGACGAGCGCGACGACCGCGAGCATGCTCAGCAGGACGAGGACGAGGTTGGGCCGCACGACCATGCCCGGGTTCACCAGGAGCACGAGCACCAGCGCGACGACGAGCGACCCCTGCGTGACGAGCTGGCCGAGGCTGCCCGGGATCGGGACCAGCGTGGGCATCCCGGAGAACGCGAGCACGTTGAGGAAGATCGCCGCCCACACGAGCGTCGGGGTCCGCGGCGGGGCCGGCCGGCGCAGGAGGTCGGCGCGGCGGGCGTCCCGGCGGGCGGGCAGGACGACGGTCATGGCTGCGTCACCGGCTCGGCCGTCGACGGCAGCAGCCCCGAGGAGTCGTCGGTGCGGTCGGCCCGGAGCAGGACGGCGTGCCGCAGGACCATCCCGGCGTCCCGCAGCTGGTCGGCCGTCGTCCGGATCCGTTCGACGCCCGAGCGGCCCGCCGTCACGGTGACGACGACGCGGTGCGCCCAGACGGCCAGCGCGGACGCCCCCACCGCGGGGTCGACGTCGGCGAGGGTGAGCACGAGCCGGTCCGGGCCGAGGTCGTCGTGACCGTCGGCGTCCTCGGCGTCCGCCGGCCGTTCGGCAGTCCCGGCCTTCTCGGTCCGCTTCGGCCCGCCGGGCCCGCCGGTGCGGCGCAGGTCGACCGGGCCCTGCGCGAGCATCGGCTCGCCGACCGGCCGCAGGACGACGGGCGCGGGCCCGTCGGGGAACGTGGACAGCGCCGTCACGGCGTCCTGGAGCCGGCCGGCGCGGGTCAGGTCGACCATCGAGACGTCGAGTCCCTGCTCGGCCAGCACGAGGCCGACCGTCGCGAGGCCGAACCGGGCGTCGTCGGAGTTGTCGAGGCACGCGACGAGCAGGCGGCGGGGCTGCCCCGGGGCCGGCAGCGCGTACTCCAGGGTGTGCGCGAAGCGCCGGCGGTCCACCGCGCGCCGCTCGTCCACACCCAGCCGGTTCGTCAGCGGGCGCACCCAGCGCGGCATCGGCGCGAGCCGGCGCACGCTGAGCGGCACGGGGGCGCCGAGCGCGGTGGCCACCTCGGACCTGCGCCGCAGCCGGTCCGTCGTCACCGCGAGGAAGACGACGAGGCCGACCCCCGCGGCGGTGCCCGCGACGAGCCCGGAGACCAGCACGAGCGCCGCGTGCCGCAGCCCCGGTCCGGGCTCGCGGCCCGCTGGGTCGACGACGCGGCTCGACGCGACGAGCGAGGTCGTCCGCAGCGTCTGGTCCTGCACGGACTGCTGGAGGCTGCCGATCTGGTTGCCGAGGTCGGCGCGTGCGGCGATCGCGTCGGTGAGGTCCTCCGTGGACGCCGTCGCCGAGGTCGACAGGTCGGCGATCCGGGCGCTGATCGCGGTGACCTGCTCCTGCAGCGCGGCGATCCGCTCGTTCATGCCGTCGACGACGTAGTCCGACTGGGCGGTGAGCTGCTCGGCGCGGAACCGGAGGTACACCGCGCTCAGGGCGTCAAGCCGGCGCTCCGCCTCGGCGCCCGACGGGGCCGCGAGCGTCACGCGCATGACGTCCGAGCTGACCGGCTCGATGCTCACCGAGTCCAGGAGGGCGTCCGGGGTCAGGACCGCGTCCGGGGTGCCGGTGAGCCCGAGGACGGCGAGGGTGCGGGCCGCGACGGTGCGGGTGCGCAGCAGGCTGACGTCGGTCGCCATCGCGCGCGCCGGGTCCTGCTGCACCTCGTGGGTCAGCACGAGCGTCGTCGTGGCCGCCTGCGGCGGGGGCACCGCGACGAGGTACGCGGCACCGGCGCCCAGCCCCAGCGCACCGGCGAGCACGCAGGTCCGCAGCCGGCGCCGCAGCGCGGCGCGCAGGTAGTGCAGGCTGACCAGGGAGGGCGCGGGCCGGCCCGGCCCGCTCGGGTCCCCGGGGTCCGCGGCGGGGACGTCCCACACGGCCGGGATCACGACCGCTTCCCCGAGGTCTCGCCGGAGGGTTCCTGCCCGCCGGACACGCCGGTCAGCCGGACCGGCAGCGGGGCGCGCACGGCGCGCTCGTCGAGGGTGTGCCGGCCCGAGGTGCGGTCGGTCCGGTCCGGGTCGGCGACGACGACGCCGTCGATCCGCCGGCCCGCGTCGTCCACGGCCACCGCGACCCGGGCCAGCTCCTGCTCGGAGGCGGCCGCCGACGCGACGACGAGCACGGTCGTGGCGGACGGCGGGGCGCCGCCGAGCGTCGGCGCGTTCCGGTCGACGACGACGAGCACGACGGTCAGGTCGGCGGCCTCGCCGGGCTCCTCGGGGCCGATCGTCAGATGCGGCCGGGGGTGCGTGGCGACGTCGGAGGCGACGGCCGCCCAGAGCGCCGCGGAGCGGTCCTGGCCGGGCCCGGCGACGAGCCGGGTGGCGATCCCCACCGAGGCGGCGAAGGCCGCGAGCTGCGGCCCGAGCGACAGCGCCCGGGCGTCGCCGTCCAGGCTGACGACGGTGAGCGAGCGGGGGTGCTCGATGCGCGGCCTGACCTCGCCCTTGCGCTCCGGCCGCGGGTCGGCGGCGGCCAGCGCCCGCAGCACCTGGCGCAGCGCCCAGGACTCGACGGGAGTCGCCTCGTAGACCCGCAGCAGGACCCGCCACCCGGCGACCGTGCGCTGCGGGTGGCTGCGCGAGGCGGCGAGCACCGGGCTGCCGACGGCGTCCGCGATCTCGTCGCGCAGCGTCATCCGCGGGTCCCGCCGCGAGGCGAGGAGCATGAGCGCCACCGCGAGGGTCACCGCGGCGGCCGCGCCCGCGGGCACCCAGACGAGCAGCCGGCGCCCGAGCGGGTCGCCGACGGCCGGGCCGGCGTCCTGCAGCACCGAGACGACGGACCCGGTGCCGGAGCCGACCGGCGCCGCCGTCGTGATGTCGCCCTTGACGGTGTCGAGCCGCAGCGACACGTCCGCCTGCTCGGCGCGCAGCCGCGCGACGAGCTGGGCCTCGCGCCGGCTGTCGGACGACCCGGCGGGGGCCGCCTTCTGCCGGGCGACGGTCGTGTCGATCTCCTGCTGCAGCAGGCCGACCTGTGCCTGGAGGTCGGCCTCCCGGGCGCTGAGGTCGGCGAGCGCGGCCGCCGTGACCCTGCGGTCCGCCTCCCGGACGAAGGCGACGTAGGAGTCGGCCACCGCCTGGGAGAGCGCCGTCGCCTGCGACGCGACGGCCGAGCCGGCCCTGATCTCGAGCAGCTGGTCGGTCGGTGCGTCCACGCGCACCCGGCGCTCGACCTGGCCGACCGACAGTGCCGGCGTGACGGTGCGCCCGGCCTCTCCCAGGACGGCCTCGCTGAGGACGATCCGGACCTGGGTGGCGACGTCGCGACCGCCACCGCCGGAGAGCGTCGGCGTCGGCAGCAGCACGAGCGTCGTGCTCGTCAGGGTCGGCGGGACGAAGGCGACGTACGCCACGCCCGCGAGCAGCCCGACGACCGCCGCGACGGCGAGCAGCCGGCTGCGCCGGCGCAGCAGGGTCCGCGCCGAGCGGACGTCGAGGACGGTGTCGCTCATGACAGCTCCAGCACGGTGACGAGGCGCGTCCCGGCCGCCGCGGACCCGGTGCCCACGAGGCTCGTGCTCGGCACCCGGCGACCGAAGCGGGGCGAGTACCAGCCCAGCGGCGGGTCGTCCTCGCCGCGGTGCGCCGTCCAGGCCAGGTCCGCGGGCAGCCGCAGGAGGGCGGTCCGGCGCCCGTCGTCGGCCGTCCACGCGAGCCGGGCGGTGCAGTCGCCGAGGACGACGTCGACCTGCGGGCCGACGTGCCACGAGAGCCGCACCGGCACCCCGGCCGGGGCCGCCACGGTCGCCGACGAGCCGCCGCCGTCCGGAGCGGTGACGTCGTCGGCGACCGTCAGTGTCCGCGCCGGCGAGTCGAGCGTGACGAGCCGGCGGTGCACGAGCGGCACCGGCAGCCGGGTGTAGCCGTCGTGGGCGGCCTCCCACAGGCGCACGGGCGCGTCACCCGGCTCCTGGCGCAGCGTCGTCGTCCGCGGGTGCGTCATCCACAGGAACGGGCCGCCGGCGTCGCACTGGTCGACGCCCCCGAGCTCGAGGGTGTTGTGCGCGGCGGTCGAGCGGAACCACTGCCGCAGAACGGGTTCGCCGTGGTAGCAGTACGTGCCGGGGTCGACGAGCAGCTCCACGCCGTCGTACCGCACCTCGACGGAGAGCGCGTCGGCGTGCCCGTGCGCGGCGATCGAACCGAACCCGAGCGGGCCGCCGTCGCAGCGGCACCACAGCTCCGGCCCGTCCTCCGGGCGGGAGCGCAGGACGGTCAGACCCGCGTCGGCGAAGCTGCGCGGACGGCGCGAGGCCCGCTCGCCCGGGCCGTCGACCGGGTGCCGGTGGCCGGTCGCGGCGAGGACGACGGACTCGACGGAGGCGGCGGGCACGGCCGGCCACCAGGGCGTCGCGCCGACGAGCGCGGCCCCGGCGCCGAGGACGGCGGACCACGGGTCGCGCTCCGGGTCGTCGACGACGAGGGCCCGGCCCTCGTCGCCGTCGCCCTGGCGCGGCGGCCGGCCGGTGCAGTCGAGGACGGCGACGGCCGCGTCGAGCGAGCGCGCGACGAGCAGCCAGGTCGCCGGGGAGAGCGGCCGCCCCGCGGCGTCGGCCTCGACCGCCGCGACGAGCGCGAGCTCGAGGACGAAGCGGTGGTAGTCGGTGGCGAGCTCGCGGTTGACCCCGCTCGGGAAGGTGTTCGCGGCGAGCTCGCGCTCGAGCAGCCGGGCGGCGTCCGCGCGCCAGCGCGCCGACCGCGGGAACCAGTCGAACGCGCAGGCCCCGACGAGCATCCCGGCCGCCTCGGCGACGACGTGGTTGTTCGCCGACGAGCCGCGGCTCGGGAAGGCGGCCAGGTACTCGCAGTGCCAGCGGATCTGCCGGAGCGCGTCGTCGTCGCCCTCGAAGAGGTCACCGACCTTGGGCCAGTCGTCGAGCAGCCGCCGGGTCCACACCCACGCGACGAGCCGCAGGCCGATCTCGATCCCGCTCGTCCAGTGCACGCCGGACAGGAACGGGTTCGCCTGCCACCAGGACCGCAGCTGGCCGGCCGCGGCCTCGGCGTAGCGTTCCTCGCCGGTGAGCCACCAGGCCGCCGCGAGCGTCGTCACCTGGTGGTGCCGGGAGAGCTCCCAGACCTGCTTGACGTTGCCCGTGACGGTCTCGTCCCGGTGCGCCACCCGGAACGCGAGGCGGTCCTGGGGCGCGGTGCGGCCGGTCACGGGGTCGTGGAACCAGTCCGGGTCGACGCTGTCCGGCCGGAGCACGCCGAGCGCCTCCCAGCGCCCCTCGAGCACCCGGTCGGCGGCACGGACGACGGCCGCGGCGGCGTCCGCCGGCACCTGCTCGCGGGCGGCCGCGGGCAGCACCGACCGGAACTCGCGGTCCGGGAGCGCCCCGGGGGCCGGCCCGGCCGCGCCCGGCGCGACGCGG
>JACRAB010000021.1 GCA_016213575.1 Actinomycetota bacterium | reverse complement strand
GATGCCGGTGCGCAGCGCGATCGAGCACTGGCCGGAGGACTTCCACCGCGAGCCGGTCCCGGTGAGCATCGGCCGGCACCGCCCGGGCCGGGACGCCGCGTCGGCCGGGCCGGTCTACACCCCCGCCAACGCGTCGGTCGTGTCGTCCCTCGGGGCGACCGCCGGCAGCGCGCCGTCCACGAACGAGGAGGTGGCACCGTGAGCCTGCTCAAGGAGCCCGACCACGGCACGCCGGCACGGACGTCGGACACGACCGTCCGGGTCACCGTCGACGGCCAGGCCGTCGAGGTGCCGAAGGGCACGTCCGTCATGCGGGCGGCGTCGCTCGCCGGGGTCGCCGTCCCCAAGCTCTGCGCGACCGACTCGCTCGAGGCGTTCGGCTCGTGCCGGCTCTGCCTCGTCGAGATCGACGGCGTCAAGGGCACGCCCGCCTCGTGCACGACGCCCTGCGCGGACGGCATGACCGTCACCACCCAGAACGACCGCCTCGCCGACCTGCGCCGAGGCGTCATGGAGCTCTACATCTCCGACCACCCGCTCGACTGCCTCACGTGCGCCGCGAACGGCGACTGCGAGCTGCAGGACATGGCGGGCGTCGTCGGGCTGCGCGACGTCCGGTACGGGTACGCCGGCGAGAACCACACCCACCAGGAGAAGGACCTCTCCAACCCGTACTTCGACTTCGACCCGAGCAAGTGCATCCTCTGCAGCCGCTGCGTGCGGGCCTGCGACGAGGTGCAGGGCACGTTCGCGCTGACGATCGAGGGCCGCGGGTTCGACTCCAAGGTCTCCCCGGGGATGGGCGAGAAGTTCTTCGACAGCGAGTGCGTCTCGTGCGGCGCGTGCGTCCAGGCCTGCCCGACGTCGACCCTGCAGGAGCGCAAGGTCGTCGAGATCGGGATGCCGACGCGGTCGGTCGTCACGACGTGCGCGTACTGCGGTGTCGGCTGCTCGTTCAAGGCCGAGATGCGCGGCGGCGAGGTCGTCCGGATGGTCCCCTTCAAGGACGGCGGCGCGAACGAGGGCCACTCCTGCGTCAAGGGCCGGTTCGCGTGGGGGTACGCGACGCACTCCGAGCGGGTGCTCTCCCCGATGGTCCGCGAGAGCATCGACGACGAGTGGCGCGAGGTCTCCTGGGACGAGGCGATCGCCTACACGGCCGAGCGGCTCACGGCGATCCAGGCCGCGCACGGTCCCGGCTCGATCGGCGGCATCACCTCCTCGCGGTGCACGAACGAGGAGGTGTACGTCGTCCAGAAGATGGTCCGGGCGGCGTTCGGCAACAACAACGTCGACACCTGCGCGCGGGTCTGCCACTCGCCGACGGGCTACGGCCTCAAGCAGACGTTCGGCACGAGCGCCGGCACGCAGAACTTCGCGTCCGTCGCGAAGGCCGACGTCATCGTCGTCATCGGCGCGAACCCGACCGACGGCCACCCGGTGTTCGCGAGCCGGATGAAGCGCCGGCTGCGCCAGGGCGCCAAGCTCGTCGTCGTCGACCCGCGCCGGATCGACCTCGTCCGGTCGCCGCACATCGAGGCGGCGCACCACCTGCAGCTCGCCCCCGGCACGAACGTCGCGGTCGTCAACGCGATGGCGCACGTCGTGGTCACCGAGGGGCTCATGGACGACGCGTTCGTCGCCGAGCGCTGCGAGGGCACCGACGAGTGGGTCGCGTTCATCTCGCAGCCCGAGAACAGCCCCGAGGCGGTCGAGCACGTCACGGGCGTGCCGGCGTCCGAGCTCCGGGCCGCGGCGCGGCTCTACGCGACCGCCGGCAACGCCGCGATCTACTACGGCCTCGGCGTCACCGAGCACAGCCAGGGCTCGACGATGGTCATGGGCATGGCGAACCTCGCGATGGCGACCGGCAACATCGGCCGTGAAGGCGTCGGCATTAACCCGCTGCGCGGCCAGAACAACGTCCAGGGCTCGTGCGACATGGGCTCGTTCCCGCACGAGCTGCCCGGGTACCGGCACGTCTCGGACGATGCCGTCCGCTCGGTCTTCGAGACCCTCTGGGGCCGCACGCTGCACTCCGAGCCCGGGCTGCGGATCCCGAACATGTTCGACGCCGCGATCGACGGCACCTTCCGCGGCCTCTACGTCCAGGGCGAGGACATCGCGCAGTCCGACCCGAACACGACGCACGTGCACAAGGCGCTGCGCTCGATGGACCTCGTCGTCGTCCAGGACCTGTTCCTCAACGAGACGAGCAAGTTCGCGCACGTCTTCCTGCCGGGGACGTCGTTCCTCGAGAAGGACGGCACGTTCACGAACGCCGAGCGCCGGATCAACCGGGTGCGGCCGGTCATGCAGCCGAAGAACGGCAAGCACGAGTGGCAGATCGTCTGCGACATCGCGCAGGCGATGGGCTACCCGATGGCGTACGACCACCCGAGCCAGATCATGGACGAGATCGCCATGACGACGCCGACGTTCGCCGGCGTCTCGTTCGCCCACCTCGACGAGGTCGGCTCGCTGCAGTGGCCGTGCAACTCCAACGCCCCGCAGGGCACGCCGACCATGCACGTCGACGGCTTCGTCCGGGGCAAGGGGCACCTCATCCCGACCCCGTACGTGCCGACGAACGAGCGCTCGACGCGCAAGTACCCGCTCATCCTCACGACGGGCCGGATCCTCTCGCAGTACAACGTCGGCGCCCAGACCCGCCGGACGTCGAACTCGATGTGGCACGCCGAGGACGTCCTGGAGGTGCACGCCCACGACGCCGAGGTCCGCGGCATCGAGGACGGCGACCTCGTGCAGGTCTCCAGCCGGGTCGGGGCGACGACGCTGCGGGCGGTCATCAGCGACCGGATGCCCGTCGGGGTCGTCTACACGACGTTCCACCACCCGGTGAGCGGGGCGAACGTCGTGACGACCGACCAGTCGGACTGGGCGACGAACTGCCCGGAGTACAAGGTGACGGCCGTGCAGGTGGGCCTGGCGCAGGCCAGGACGCCGGCCGGGGTCGTCGCGCAGGACCGGCCGCTGCCGACGCCGGTCGCCGGCGACTGAGGAGCGGGGCCGGTCCCGGGACGGTCCGGGACGGCGAGCACGTGGACGAGAGCGAGGACGAGGCGTGGCGGTGGCGGCACAGGTTCGCCTGGTGAACGACGTGGCACGGCACTTCCGGCATCTGCCGCACGACGAGGCGGTCGCGGGGGTCGTCCAGCACGTCCGCACCTTCTGGGAGCCGCGGATGCGGGCCCAGCTGCTCGCCGCCGTCGACGCGGGCGAGGACGGCCTCGACCCGCTCGCCGTCGAGGCCGCCGAGGCGCTCCGCTGATCCCGGCCGGTCGCGCTCAATCCAACACGCCGCGTTGATCTGCAGTTACTTTTCGTAACACTATGGTTGTGTCACGCGCGGATACGCTGCACCCGTGGATCTTCAGGTCGGCCGCACGGCCGTCGTGGCCACGGTCCCGGCCGCCGAGGACCTGCTCGCCCACGTCCCGACCCTCTTCGGGCCCGCGGCCGCGTGCGCGGTGCTCCCGCACGTCACGGTGCTCTACCCGTGGCTGGCCCCCGCCGCCGTCACGGCGGCCGACCTCGACGGGCTGCGGCAGCTGGCCGCCGAGGCCCCCGCCTTCGAGGTCGTCTTCGACCGGTTCGGCTGGTTCCCCGGGGTGCTGTGGCTCGCACCCGACCCTGCGGAGCCGTTCGCCCGGCTCACGGCGTCGGCGGCGCGACGCTGGCCGCACACCCCGCCGTACGGGGGCGCCCACGCCGAGATCACGCCGCACCTCACGGTGATGGACCTCGACGGCGCCGGCATCGACGTCGACGACGAGATCGCCCTCAAGGACGCCGTCGAGCGTCTCGAGCCCTGGCTGCCGGTCGTGCACCGCGTCACCGAGCTGTCCGTCGTCCTCTTCGAGGGCGACGGGGCCTGGACGACGATCGCGCGGTCGCCGCTCGCCTAGGCGCGGGGGAGGCCGGACGGCGGCCCGTTCCGTTCGTCGTGCCCGGGCGCCGCCTCAGCGGCCGAACCCGGACCTGAGCCGCTTGAAGCCCCAGGCGAGCGCGACGACGAGCACCCCGACGAGGAGCGCCCCCGCCGCCGGGTTCGACCGGGCCGCGTCGACCCCGTTCTCGGCGGCGACGACGGTCCGGCTCTGCGTGGCCGGCTTCGCGCCCGTCCCGTACGTGTAGGGGATGGTCCCGGCGAGCTGGGTGCCGTCCTGGAGCACGACGGTCCAGCGGACGACGTACTCACCCTTGCCGGCCTTCTGCGCGAGCGGCTGGGTCACCGTCCGCCCGTCGGTCGCCGTCCGCCCGGTCGAGGAGACGACCCCGCCGGGCCCGTCGACCCGCACGAGCGCCGTCCCCTTCGCGACCCGCTCGCTGAAGGTGAGCGTCACGGCGTCCGGCCACGACGACAGCCGCGCCTTCGCCGCGGGGGAGCTGGAGACGAGCGTCGGGGACGCCGCCGCGGCCGGTGCGGCACCCGCCACGAGCGCCGCGCCGAGGAGCACGGCCGACAGGGCCGTGGCGACGGCGGCGCAGAGGGCCCCCAGCACTTTCCGCATGGGCGCAGCGTAGGTCGACCGGCGGCGCGACCCGCCCGCCCTGCAGGGCGTGTCGCGCAGACGTGACGTACCCCGCGTGCCGGGCCGCCGTCCGGGGGCCGGGATACTCGCGCGGTGTCCTCCGTCGTCGTGCTGCGCCTGCTGGCGATCTTCGCCGTCATCGGGCTCGGCTGGTTCGCCGGGCGGACGAAGCTCCTCGGGGACGGCAGCGACACCGCACGGGTGATGTCGAACGCCGCGTTCTACCTCTTCACGCCGGCGCTGCTCTTCCGGACGACGGCCCGGATCGACCTCGCGGCGCTGCCCTGGGCGACGCTGGCGGCGTTCTTCGGGCCGGTCGTCGCGCTGCTGCTCGCGGTGTACCTGCGCGAGCGCCGGCGCGGCCGGCTCGAGCCGGCCGGCCCGGCGGTGCGGGCGATCAGCGTGAGCTTCGGCAACACGGTGCAGCTCGGGATCCCGATCGTCACGGCGCTCTTCGGCGAGGCCGGTCTCGCGCTGCACGTCGCGATCGTCAGCCTGCACGCGCTGACACTGCTCACCGTGCTCACGGTGCTCGTCGAGGCCGACCTCGTCCGCGCCCACGTCGGCGGCGACCGGCCCGGCCCGCTCGCGACGGCGCTGACGACGGCCCGGCGCACCGTCGTCCACCCGGTCGTGCTGCCCGTGCTCGCCGGGCTCGCGTGGAACCTGCTGTCGCTGCCGCTCGGCGGCCCGTTCGACGAGATCCTGCGCACTCTCGGGCAGGCCGTCGTCCCGGTGTGCCTCGTGACGATCGGGCTGTCGCTGCACCAGTACGGCGTCGTCGGGGTCGCCGGACCAGCGGTCGCGCTGTCGGTCGGCAAGCTCGCCGTCCAGCCGGCGCTCGTGCTCGTCGCCGCGCACTGGGGCGCCGGGCTGACCGGCGTGCCGCTCGCGGTCGTCGTCCTCGCGGCGTCGCTGCCCATCGGCAGCAACGCGCTGCTGTTCGCGCAGCGCTACCGGGCGCGCGAGGCAGAGGCGACCGCCGGGATCGTGCTGTCGACGCTCGCGTTCGTCGTCACCGGGCCGCTGTGGCTGCTCGTGCTCGCCAGGTTCTGAGCGCCGTCGCGTCGCGGGTCAGAGCTCGACGAACCCGTCGATGCACGTGATCGTCGTCCCGCCGACCCAGACCGTGCCCTCGTCGTCCCGGGCGAGGTGCGCCCGGCCGGCCCGGCCGAGCAGGGTCCCCTGGGACGCGACGTAGGGGTAGGTGACGACCCCGGTGCTCTCGAGCCACGGGGCGATCGCGGCGTTGAGGCTGCCGGTCACCGGGTCCTCCATCGTCACGTCGCCGCCCCCGGGGCAGAAGGCGCGCACCTCGACCGCCTCCGGCGAGCCCTCCGGGTACGCGCCGACGACCCCGACGTAGAGGTCGCCGACGGACCCGGGGCGCAGTGCGAGGACGGCGTCCGCGTCCCGCAGCCGGACGGCGACCCACGGCGGGCCGTTGTCCGCGTGCACGGCGTCGAGGACGTCGGCGCGGTCGATGCGCAGGGCCTGCGCCACCCGTGCGACGTCCGCCTCGTCGACCGGGCCGGACCGCCGCAGCGGGGGAGCGGCGAACGCGAGCCGGCCCTCCTCGCGCCGCACCCGGACGAGCCCGGCCGCGCACTCCTGGACGACGTCCCGCGTGCGGTCGAGCCGGGAGGCCCCGTTGATGGCGCTGCGCAGCCAGGCGTGGCAGGTGCCGAGCGTCGGGTGCCCGGCGAACGGGAGCTCCTCGCTCGGGGTGAAGATGCGCACCCGGTAGTCCGCGCCGGGCTTCGTCGGCTGGAGCAGGAAGGTCGTCTCGGACAGGTTCGTCCACACGGCGAAGCTCTGCATCTGCTCGTCGGACAGGCCGTCGGCGTCCACGACGACCGCGACCGGGTTGCCCCGGTACCGGGTCTGCGTGAAGACGTCGACCTGCGCGAAGCGTCGCCTCATGGCGTCATCCAAGCAGCCGCCGCCGACGAACGGCAGGCCCGACGGCCCGGGTGAGCAGGATCTCTCAGCCGAGGAGCAGCTCGCCGACCTCGACCGGGGTGCCGCGCCGGGCGGACTCGAGCGCCGTCTCCAGCACGGCCTGGACGACGAGCGCCTCGGCGAAGTCCGGCATCGGCGCGACCGGCTCGGCGCCCGAGAGCGCGGTGAGGATGTCGAACGCCTGGTGCGCGAACGTGTGCTCGTAGCCGATCGGGTGCCCGGCCGGCCACCAGTTGCCGACCCACGGGTGCCCGGCGTCGCCGTCCGAGACCTCGATCCGCGTCCAGCCGCGGACGAGCGGCTCGGCGGTCGCGTCGTAGTAGTCGAGGTAGGGCATCTCGTCGAACCAGAAGCGCAGCGCCCCGAGCTCGCCGTGGATCTCGAAACCGTGGTGGTTGTGGAACCCGGTCGCGAGCCGGGTCGCCTCGAACGTCGCGACCCCGCCGCCGGACAGCCGGGCGAGGAAGAGCACCGCGTCGTCCACGGTGTGGCTCGGCACGAACGTCTTGGTGATCGAGCCGCTCACCTCGACGATCTCCTCGCCCGTGACGAACCGGACGGCGTCGACGATGTGCGCGTTGAGGTCGCCGTGGGCGCCCGAGCCGGCGATGCCGCCGTCGAACCGCCACACCGCCGGTGCGGCCGGGCCGCCCCACTGCTGGGCGTAGACCGCGCGGACGTGCCGGATCTCGCCGATCCGGCCCTGCCCGACGAGGGTGCGGGCCAGCGCGATCGCCGGGACCCGCCGGTAGCTGAACCACACGTAGGTGTTGCCGGCCGCGGTCTTCGCCGCCAGCGCCATCGCCTTCGCGTCAGCGAACGTGCCCGCGAGCGGCTTCTCGCACGCCACGTGCTTGCCCGCCTCGAGCGCCGCGACCGCCTGCTCGCGGTGGACGTCGTTCGGCGTGCAGACGTCGACGAGCGTCACCTCGGGGTCGGCGAGCGCGGTCGCGAGGTCGGTCGTCGCGGACTGCCACCCCCAGCGCCGTGCGAACTCCGCGGTCGCGGCGGCGTCGCGCGCGACGACGGTGCGCATCACGGGCGTGAGCGGCGGGTCGAAGAACCGCGTCACCTGCTGCCACGCGTTCGAGTGCGCCTTGCCCATGAACTTCGAGCCGACGAGTGCGATGCCCACGGTGCCGGTCATGCGCAAACCCTAGTGCGGCGGCGGTGATCCGGGGGTCGGCGCACCGGAGTGTGCCGTCAGCGCGGGGCACGGAGCAGGTCGTCGGCCCAGCGACGCTCGGCGGGAGTCATCGGCCCGCCGGTAGCCGCGAGGATGCCGTCGACCATGGTGTCGAAACGCTAGGTGGGGCTGCCGGTGCCCGGGTCGTCCGGCGGGGTCCCGCCGATCACGGTCGTCATGGGCTCTTGGTACCGCCCGAAGCACATCGTCCGCGAACGAGTTTCCACGCCCGGTCCCCTGGGGGCGTACGACCGGGCCGATGAAGACTTCCGTCGTTCGGGGCAGCGGAAGTCTTCAGCGGAACGGTTGTCCACAGCCGGGCATGCGCCGATCGTCACCGCGACGCGCGTTTCGCCATGATCGTCCGGTGGCGGAGCGTGGGTGCAGAGGAGTGGCTGCACCCGCGGTCTGGTCGGACCTCGCAGCCGAGCAGGCCGGCGTCGTGAGCCGGTCCCAGCTCCTCGCGCTGGGGCTGACCGGGTCCGCGGTCGCTGCCAGACTCGCGACCGCACGCTGGGTCCGTCTCCTCCCCGGCGTCTACGCGACGTTCACCGGTCCCGTGCCGCCGATCGCGCGGGTGTGGGCCGCCGTCCTCTACGCAGGCCCGCCTGCCGCGGTCGGAGGTGTTGCGGCGCTGTGGCTCTGGGGCGTGGTCCCGGCGCTGCCCGAGGTGGTGACCGTGTGCGTCCCGGCGACCAGGCGGGTGCGCGACCAGCCGGGGGTCCGCGTCGTGACGCTGGCCCGCTGGCTGCCGGCGCACCATCCGGCGGCGCTCCCGCCGCGGCTGCGGGTCGAGGAGGCTCTGCTCGATGTCGCGGCGGCCGCGGACGACCCGGTGCGAGTGGTCGACCTGCTGCTGCGGGCGACCCAGAGCCGGCACACGACGGCAGAGCGGCTCCGGTCGGCGCTGGGGCAGCGGCCCAGGCATCGGTGGCGGACGCTCGTCGGCGAGGTGCTCGGGGACGTCGTGGACGGCGTCCGCTCGCCGTTGGAGCTGCGCTGGGCCCGGGACGTCGACCGGCGTCATCGGTTGCCGTCACCGGAGCGCAACGTCGAAGACGTCGGGCCCGACGGGCGACGTCGCTACCGCGACCTGCGGTACCGGCGCTGGGGTCTGGTCGTCGAGCTCGACGGGCGGGAGGCGCACCCCGACGACGCCCGCTTCCGTGACCGGGCACGCGACAACCTCGTCGTCGAGTCCGGGGAGGTGCCGCTGCGCTATGGCTGGCGCGAGGTCGCGGGGACGCCGTGCGAGGTGGCGGCCCAGGTGGTCCGCGTGCTCCGCCGGAGAGGTTGGAACGGGACGCCGCGCGCGTGCGGTCCGCGGTGCCCTTTCGCTGCCGGCCCCGGAACGTCATCAGACTGAAGACTCCCGCCGTCCACGACGACGGGAGTCTTCAGCCTGATGCGCGACGCGTCAGCTCGGCCAGTAGGACGTCTTCCAGCCGTGCCGGCTCGGGGTGAAGGCCGCCCGGATGTGCCGGTGGGCGTGGCCGTGCGCGGACCAGGTGGCGGCCCGGTCGTCGTCGGCGCCGGACGGCGGTGCGCCGCCGCCCGAGCGGGCCGCGACGATCGCGAGGATCGCCGCGATCTCCTCGGGCGTGGCGTCGCCGGAGATGACGCGCAGGGTCGGCCGGGCGGACGGCGCTGGTGCGCCGTCCGCGGCCGGGCCGCCCGCCGCCGTGCCGTCGGTGCCCACAGCGGGATGTTCCCGTGCTTCTTCGGCGGCAGCGTCGCGCGCTTCGTCCGGAGCAT
>JACRAB010000158.1 GCA_016213575.1 Actinomycetota bacterium | reverse complement strand
CTGCGCGCGTGCACCGGCGACATCGTCGTGACGACCGGCTCGACGGCCCGCGGCCCGGTCGACCACCTGCACGCCGTCCTCGCCGCGGCCGGCGCGCGGCTCGTCGTCGACGGGGTCGCCGTCCGGCCGGGCCACCCGATGCTGCTCGCCGTCCTGCCCGACGGGCGTCCGCTCGTCGGGCTGCCGGGCAACCCGCTGGCGGCGGTGTCGGGGCTGCTCACCCTGCTCGACCCGGTCGTCGCGGCGCTGCACGCCCGGCCGGCGCCCCCGCGGTCGGTGGTCCGGCTCGCGGAGCGGGTCGAGGCCGGCGCCGAGGCGACCCGGCTCGTCCCGCTGCACGCCGGGCGGCCGGCGCTGTTCGCCGGGCCGGGGATGCTCCGCGGGCTGGCGACGGCGGACGTCGTCGCGGTCGTCCCGCCGGGCGGTGCCGGCGCGGGCGACGAGGTCGAGGCGCTGACGCTGCCCGGTTCCCGCTGAGCCGGACGACGCGCCCGCACTGAGCACCGATACCCATGGGCGCCGCCGGGGCCGCCCGTAGGGTTCGGGACATGTACCCCGTGACCCGGTTCGAGGCGCTCGGCCTCACCGTGGGGACCCACCAGCTCTTCGTCGCGCTCGGCGTCCTCGTCGCCGCGGTCGTCGTCGTCCTGGAGTCCCGGCGCCGCGGGACGTGGAGCGACGAGATGCTCGTCGCCGTCGCCGGCGGGCTCGTCGGCGGGGCGCTCGGGATGCGCGCGAGCGGCTTCCTCCGGGACCCGGCGGCCGTCCTCGACGCCGGGGTCGCCCAGGTCTGGCAGTACGGCGCGAAGAGCGTCCTCGGCGGGCTGACCGGCGCCTACCTCGGCGTCGTCGTCGCCAAGCGGCTCATCGGCTACCGGGAGCGCACCGGGGACGTCTTCGCGCCCGCCGTCGCGCTCGGGATGGCCGTCGGGCGGATCGGCTGCCTGCTCACCGAGGCACCGGGCCGGCCGACCTCGCTGCCGTGGGGCGTCGTCCTGACCCCGGAGCAGGCGGCCTCGATCCCGCAGTGCCCCTCGTGCGCGGCGGGCGTCCCGCTGCACCCGTCGTTCGGCTACGAGATCGCCTACCACCTGCTCGCGTTCGCCGTGCTGCTCCGGCTGCGCGACCGGCTGCACCGGCCCGGCGCGCTGCTCACCGTCTACCTCGCCGGGTACGCGGCCTTCCGGTTCGCCGTCGAGTTCCTGCGGGACAACGAGGTCGTCGCCGTCGGCCTGACCCGCGGCCAGCTCTACCTCGCCGCCCTGGCGCCGCTCGTCGTGTGGCGGGTCGCCGTGCTCGTCCGCGACGAGCGCCGGCACCGTGCCCCCGGCTGCGACCCACCTGTCCGCGAGACACCGGCCCTCGAATCGCCTGTCTCCGAGACCTCTGTCTCCGAAACCCCTGTCTCCGAAACCCCTGTCTCCGAAGGGACTCCCGCATGAGCCAGCCGCCGTCCGACGAGCCGACCCCGCCGGGTCCGGGCAGCGCCGACTGGGCGCAGCCGTCGCCGGGGTCGCCGCCGCTCCCGCCGTCCGGCTACGGACCGCCCGCCGGGTACGTGCCGCCGGCCGCACCCGCGGGGCCGCCGGGCGCGTACGGGAAGCCGAAGCGGTTCAGCGGCGGCGGCATCGTGCTGGGGATCCTCGGGTCCTGGGCGATCCTCGTGCTGCCGACCCTCGTCGCGCTCGGGTTCTCGAACGTCCTCTCGGACGTCGGCGTCGGGGGCGCCACGGTGCTCGTCATCCTGCTCTCGGGGATCGCCCCGCTCGTCGTCGGCGCGGTCCTCGTCGGGCGCGGGTCGCCGATGCGCCGCGGCGTGGGCCTGGGGATGTTCATCGGCTGGGGCCTGGCGATCGTCATCGGCGCCGGGGCGTGCTTCGCGCTCATCGCCGCGCTGAGCAGCACGGGAGGCTGACGTGGTGGTCATGGGCCCCGGCATGGGCCTGCGGGGGGACCGCATCCTGCGCTACGTCAACGCCTTCTGCCCCACGTGCCACCGGACCGACCCGGAGCGGCCGCTCGCCGAGGTCCGGCGACTGTCCGGCCGGCTCGTCGAGCGGGACGGGCGGGTCTGGCTGGAGCGCGGCTGCCCGGAGCACGGTCTGCAGCGCACGCTCTACGACGAGAGCGCCGAGATCCTCGGCTACCTGGAGAAGTGGCAGGCGCCGACGAAGCGCCACGTGCCGGACGTGCCCGGCAACTTCGACCCGGTGCCGCAGGCGTACCTGCGCGGGCTGGGCGAGATGCAGACCCAGCACACGTGCATCCTCCTCGAGGACGTCATCGAGGAGTGCAACCTGCGCTGCCCGACGTGCTTCACCGACTCCTCGCCCGACCTCGCGGGGGCGGTCCCGGTCGCGGACGTGCTCGCGAACGTCGACACCCGGCTGTCGAGGGAGAACGGCCGGATCGACGTCGTCATGCTCAGCGGCGGCGAGCCGACCCTGCACCCGGGCCTCGCCGCGATCCTCGAGGGGCTCGTCGCCCGGCCGGTCGTGCGGATCCTGCTCAACACCAACGGGGTCCGGATAGCCCGGGACGACGCCCTCGTCGCGCTGCTGCGCCGGCACCGGGAGCGGGTCGAGGTCTACCTGCAGTACGACGGGCCGCGGGCGGAGGCGTCCCGGCACCACCGCGGCGGCGACCTCACGGCGGTGAAAGCGGCTGCGGTGCAACGGCTCTCGGCGGCCGGGGTGTTCACCACCCTGACGATGACCGCGGCGCTGGGGGTCAACGACGACCAGATCGGCGACGTCCTGCGCCTCGCGCTCGCGACGCCCTACGTGGGCGGTGTCGCGATCCAGCCGGTCTTCGGCTCCGGCCGGACGCGGCCGATCGACCCGCTGGAGCGGCTGACGCACACCGGCGTCCTCGCCCGGCTCGGCCCGCAGACCGGTGGCGAGGTGACCTGGCGCGACCTCACGGCGCTGCCGTGCTCGCACCCGCACTGCGCGAGCGTCGGCTACCTGCTGCGCGACGACGCCGGGGCGTGGCGCTCGCTCGTCGGAGTCGTCGGCGAGGAGCGCCTCCTGGCGAACCTGGGGATCGTCGCGAACCGGGTCGCGGACGACGAGGTGCCGCGCGCGCTGCGGGACGCCGTCCGGGAGTCCCTGCTCGGGCTGCTGTCGGAGCAGTCGAGCCTGTCGCACCCGGCGGTCGGCGACCTGTGGCGGGACATCTGCCAGACCTGCGACCTCGGCATCGGCACGCTCACCCGGCTCGTCGCGTCGTCCCTGCCGGGGCGCGGGAAGGCGCTGCGGTCGATGCTCGGCGAGCGCGTGGTCCGGGTGACAGTCAAGCCGTTCATGGACATGGACACGATGATCGAGGAGCGGCTCGTCCAGTGCTGCGTGCACGTCGGCACCCGCGGCCCGGCGGACGGCGGGCAGGCGGGCGGGCAGACGGGCGGGCCGACGGACCGGTCGGCGGGCGCCGGACCGGACGTCGACCGGTGCGCGCCGTTCTGCGCGGTGCAGGCGTGGCCGGCGCTGGCCCGGCAGCGGCTCTCGACGGCCGCGGGGGCGGGCGCCCGGCGCCCGGTCGTGCTGCCGGTACCGACGGTGCCGATGGTGACGCGGCCGGAGGCCGACCTGCGGGTCGAGGACGTGGAGGTGCTGTCGTGACGAGGATGCCCGGGGCGGCCGGCGGGGCGGACCAGGAGTACCGCTACGTGCCGCCGGAGCAGGTACAGCCGTTCGACCCGTTGCGGCTGTGCATCTTCGCGACGGTCTCGCTCATCACCTGGCTGGCCGGGCCGGTGGCGCTCGTGGCCTTCGCGGGCCTCGGCCTGGCCGGCTACGTCCGCGCCCGCCGGGCCGGGCTGACCCGGAGCAAGTGCTTCCTGCGCGACACCCGGCTCGTCATCGGCTACCTCGCGCTGCTCGCGGTCGTCGGGGTGGTCGCGGCGATCTGGCCGTTCGTCCGCTGACCGGGGCCGACGGCCCGGGGCTCAGTCCAGCCCGAGCCGGCGCAGCCGGAGCTGTTCGGCGAAGATGACCCGGCGCACCTCGTCGCCGGCCGCCTCGGGGTCGTCGAAGCGGACGACGGTGTCGGCGTGGTCGGGTGCCCGCAGCGCCTGGTCGGACCGCAGCACGGTGCCGGCGACGGTCAAGGTGCTGCCGTCGGGCAGCTCCAGCCTGCTCTCGACCGCCGCACCGGCGGCGAGGGGGTCGCCGACGAGCAGGCAGCGCAGACCGCCCTCGCCGAGGTCCGTCGTCCGGCCGCCGATCCCCGGGGCGAACGTCACGGGCAGGGCGATCGGGCAGCGGAAGTACTCCCGGCGCTGGATCCGGACCGGCTCACCGGTCACCGCGAGCCACCACAGCCGCAGCACGGCCGGCTCGGCGTTCCACACCGTCGAGGAGTCGTAGGCCACCGGCAACTCGACGACGCCGTCGGGCAGGGTCCAGGTCAGCGTGCAGGCGGTCCCGGGGCCGGGCTCCTCGCTGTCGCCGGGGAAGCGCGGCGTCGCGACGAGCACCCGGCGCGGGCTGTCGGCCGGTGCGCCCGGCACGACCTGGACGTCCTCGACACGCGAGGGCACGTCACAGGCCCGCAGGCCGTCCGCCGGGTCCTCGCTGTGCCCGACGGCGACCCTGACGAGCGTGTTGATCGAGGGCAGCACGATCTGGTCATCGGCAGGCAGCGCGCTGACCTGCAGCGTGCGGCGGCAGCGGGTCGGGGCGAATCGGTCGTCGCGGCGCGAGGCGCGGAGGCCGTGTGCGCGAGCGTGAGGTCGAGCGTGCGCCCGACCGGCCGTTGTGGCGACCGGAGCGCCGCACACTCGGGCTCACGCTCCCGCACACGCTCGTCGCGCTCCGCCTCCCCGGGTGAGCCCGCGACGACGCCGGGCAGGCCGCGGTCCTACAGCCCCGGCCGCCGCTGGATCGTCATGGCCGTCGGCTTCGTGACGTCGGCGAAGAAGTCGTTGCCCTTGTCGTCGACGACGACGAACGCGGGGAAGTCCTCGACGTCGATCTTCCAGACCGCCTCCATGCCGAGCTCGGCGTACTCGAGCACCTCGACGTGCTTGATGCAGTCCTGCGCGAGGCGGGCGGCGGGGCCGCCGATCGAGCCGAGGTAGAAGCCGCCGTGGCTCGCGCAGGCGTCGGTGACGGCCTTGCTCCGGTTGCCCTTGGCGAGCATGACGTAGGAGCCGCCGGCGGCCTGGAACTGCTCGACGTAGGAGTCCATCCGGCCGGCGGTCGTCGGGCCGAACGAGCCGGACGCGTAGCCCTCGGGGGTCTTCGCCGGGCCCGCGTAGTAGACGGCGTGGTCGCGCAGGTACTGCGGCATCGGCTCGCCCGCGTCGAGGCGCTCCTTGATCTTCGCGTGCGCGATGTCGCGGGCGACGACGAGCGGCCCGGTCAGCGACAGCCGGGTCTTCACCGGGTACTTCGTGAGCTCGGCGCGGATCTCGCTCATCGGCCGGTTGAGGTCGATCCGCACCACGTCGTCGTCGAGGTGCTCGTCCGTCGTCTCGGGCAGGAACTGCGCCGGGTCGGTCTCGAGCTGCTCCAGGAAGACGCCCTCGGCGGTGATCTTCCCGAGCGCCTGCCGGTCGGCCGAGCAGGAGACGGCGATCGCGACGGGCAGCGAGGCACCGTGCCGCGGCAGCCGGACGACGCGCACGTCGTGGCAGAAGTACTTGCCGCCGAACTGGGCGCCGATCCCGAACTGCCGGGTGAGCTCGAGCACCTGGAGCTCGAGGTCGAGGTCGCGGAACCCGTGCCCGGACGCCGACCCGGACGTCGGCAGCGCGTCGAGGTACTTGGCGCTCGCGTACTTCGCCGTCTTCAGCGCGTACTCGGCGCTCGTGCCGCCGACGACGATCGCCAGGTGGTACGGCGGGCAGGCCGCGGTGCCGAGCGAGCGCAGCTTCTCGTCGAGGAAGCGGACCATCGCCTCCGGGTTCAGGACGGCCTTGGTCTCCTGGTAGAGGTACGACTTGTTCGCCGAGCCGCCGCCCTTGGCCATGAAGAGGAAGTGGTACTCGTCGGCGTGCCCGGGGGTCGTGTCGGCGTAGGTCTCGATCTGCGCCGGGAGGTTCGAGCCGGTGTTGCGCTCCTCCCACATGGTGATCGGCGCCATCTGCGAGTAGCGCAGGTTGAGCCGGGTGTACGCGTCGAAGATGCCGCGGCTGAGGGCCTCCTCGTCGGTCACGGCACCGGGCGGCGTGAGCACCTGGGTGCCGCGCTTGGCCATGACGATCGCCGTCCCGGTGTCCTGGCACATCGGCAGCACCCCGCCGGCGGCCACGTTCGCGTTCTTCAGCAGGTCGAGCGCGACGAACCGGTCGTTCGCGGACGCCTCCGGGTCGTCGAGGATCCGCCGCAGCTGGGCGAGGTGCGCCGGCCGCAGGTAGTGCGCGATGTCGTGCATCGCGGTGTCCGAGAGCAGCCGCAGCGCCTCCGGTGCCACCTCGAGGAACGTCCGCCCGGCCGCCTCGACGCGGGTGACGCCGTCCGTGGTGAGCAGCCGGTAGGGGGTGTCCTCGTGCGTCCCCTCGACGGGCAGCAGGGGGCTGTAGTCGAACTCCACCATGGCAGTCGGGCTCCTCGGGGCGCGTCGTCGGGCGGCATCGAGCCTAACCGGGCCCGTCGGCCCCGGGACGCCGCCCCGCTGTGAGGTCCGCCGCTCAGCCGGGGGAGCGGGTCAGCCACCAGGCCGCGTACGGCGACAGCGCGAGCTCGCCGTCCTCCAGGCGGGGCGCGAAGGCCGACAGGTTCTCCCACGGGCGCGGCACCCCGAGCCGGGCGACGTCGACGCCGGAGACCCGCTGCCAGGCGGGCGAGACGTTGTAGAGGCCGAGGAAGGCACCCGCAGGGTGCCGGCGACGCAGCGCGAGGACGGCACCGTTACCGAGGTCGACCGGCTCGCTCTCGACGGCGGCGTGCAGTGCCGGCAGTCCGGACCGGACCCGCGCGAGGTGCCGCAGCCCGGCGAAGACCCGGCCCTCGACGGTGGCCGGGTCGTGCCGCCGCTCGGCGGCCGCCCAGTCCATCCACGGCCGGTGCAGCCAGCGGTTGTCGGCGGCCAGCCGCGGGTCGTCGAGGTAGGACCGGTCGTTGCGCAGCCCCAGCTCGTCGCCCATGTACAGCAGCGGGATCCCGCCGTACCCGTACGCGACGGCGTGCAGGAGGAAGATCCGCCCGAGCGCCAGGTCGAGGTCCTCGGTGCGGCCGGTGGTCGCCGTCGTCTCGAGGGCGGCCTCGAGACCGGCCAGGCTCGCCAGGGTGCCGCTGATCCGGGCGTCGCCCGTCGCGGGGTTCGCCTGGAACTGCTCGCCGCGGGCGAAGGAGCCGGGGAAGGCGCCGGTGAAGAACTCCGCGAGGAAGCGCCGGTGCGCGAACCCGGACAGGCCCAGCGCCCCGGCGTCGGTGTCGCTGATCGCCCACCCGATGTCGTCGTGGCAGCGCACGTAGGTGCCCCAGGACGTCGTCACGGGCTTCGGCGGAGGGACGGCGAGCGCGCGCCGGGCGAGGTCGGCCCGGCCGGTCGCGACCGCCGACCAGAGCTGGACCATGAGGCTGTTGTGGTACGCGAGGTCGCAGACCTTGCCCGCGTGCCGGCCGGTGCCGAGGTAGGCGGGCAGGTCCTCCGGGGCGACGATCGCCTCCGCCTTGAAGATCACCGCCGGGGCCGCGACCCGGGTCGCCGCGCGCAGCGCCTGGACGACCTGGTGCACCTCCGGCTCGCCCTGGCACGTCGTGCCGAGGCGCTTCCAGAGGAAGGCGATGGCGTCGAGCCGGAAGACGTCGACCCCGACGTTCGCGAGGTCGAGGATCACCGAGAGCAGCTCGCAGAAGACCGCGGGGTTCGACCAGTCGAGGTCCCACTGGAAGTCGTTGAACGTCGTCCACACCCAGGCGCCGCGGCCGGCGTCCCCGGTCGCGCCGGCGTCCGGACCGGGTCCCCAGGCCGCCGGCCGGACGACCTCGGGGACCCAGGTGAAGCTGCCCGGGGCGAAGTCCGGGAAGACCTCCGGCAGCGTCCGCTCGTAGGCGTCGGGCGCCGTCCGGTCGGGGTACATGAGGAAGTACGAGCGGTACGGCTCCTCGCCCCGCAGCGCCGCCTGCGCCCAGTCGTGCTCGCGCGCGACGTGGTTGAGCACGAGGTCGAGCGTGAGCGTCATGCCGTGCGCGTGGAGGGAGTCGGCGAGCCGCCCGAGGTCGGCCATGGTGCCCAGGTCCGGGCGCACCGTGCGGTAGTCGCGGACGGCGTAGCCGCCGTCGTCCGGACCCTCGCGGGGCTCGAGCAGCGGCATGAGGTGCAGGTAGGTGACCCCGAGCTCGCGCAGGTAGCCGAGCTTCTCGCCGACGCCGCGCAGGGTGCCGGCGAACCGGTCGGCGTAGCAGACGTAGCCGACCTGGTCGGGGGAGCCGAACCAGTCCGGCCGCAGCAGGCGCCGCTTGTCGAGGGCGACGAGGGCCGGACGGCGGGCGCGGGCGGCCGCGGTGACGAGCGCGACGACCTCGGCCAGGGGGGCGTCGTCCCCGTAGACGGCGAGCCCCTGGAGCAGGTCGGGCCCCCAGCGCTCGAGCCGCAGCGCGACGTCGTCCGCCCGGTCGGCCGGCAGGTCGGTGAGGGCCTCCCGGGCCTGGCGGAGGACCTCCTCGAGCGTGCTGGCCACCGCGCCCTCCTTCGGATCCGGGTCGGCGGCCATCGTAGGGGTGGAACCGCTTGCCGCCGAAGGACCACGCGCGTGACGTGCACCGATGCTGGGAGCGCTTCCGCCGGAGGGGCCCGTCCCGGTGGCCGGGTGCAAGCGCTTGTCACGTACCACCCGGGCATGGCACGGTGAACGCCGCCGCGGGGTCCCTCCGCGGCGGAGAGCATGCGGAGGCGATGGTGACCGAGGCCCCGACAGGCGCTGCGGCCTCCCGGGCCAGCATCGTCGACGTCGCGCAGCGCGCCGGTGTCTCCGTGGCGACCGTCTCGCGTGCGCTGCGGGACATGCCGAACGTCTCCAAGGCCACCCGGGACCGGGTGCTCCGTGCCGCCCAGGAGCTCCAGTACGCGGCGTCGCCGCTCGCGTCGGGCCTGGTCACGGGCCGGGTCCGCTCCGTCGGGGTCGTCCTGCCGTACGCCGGCCGCTGGTTCTTCGCCGAGGTCATCCGCGGCATCGAGGAGGCGCTGCGCGACCACGGCTACGACCTGGTCCTGCACGTCGTCTCCGACGCCCAGCGCCGCGCGGACTTCTTCGAGTCGCTGCCGGTGCGCCGCCGGGTCGACGCGATCCTCGTCGTCGCGCTGCCGCTCGAGGACCACGAGCGGGACATCCTGCGCGGCCTCGGGCTGCCGCTGGCCGCCGTCGCGGAGCCGGTCCACGGCCTGCACGGCGAGTTCGTCGACAACGACGCCACCGCCCGGCTCGCCGTCCAGCACCTCGTCAACCTCGGGCACACGCGGATCGCCTCGATCGGTGGCGACCTGCACGGACCGGAGCGGTTCAGCGTCCCGGGCCTGCGCACCGGCGGCTTCCGGGCGGCGATGGCCGAGGCGGGCCTGACGGTGCGCCCGGAGTGGGAGGTCGACGGCCGGTTCACCGCCGCCGGCGGCGAGCTCGCGATGACGGCCCTGCTCTCGCAGAAGGGCGGCCGGCCGACCGGGGTGTTCTGCCAGTCCGACGAGATGGCCTTCGGGGCGCTGAAGGCGTTGCGGCGCAGCGGGTTGCGCGTCCCCGAGGACGTCTCCCTCGTCGGCGTCGACGACCACGAGCTGTCCGACGTCTTCGACGTCACGACCATCGCGCAGCCGGTCGTCGCGCAGGGGGCCGCGGCGGCGCGCTGGGTGGTCTCCCGGCTCGAGCGGACGGCGGACCCGGACGCCCCGGACGACGAGGTGTGCCTGCACCCGGTCCGGCTCGTGCTGCGCGGCTCGACGGGCCCCGCCCCGCTCGAGCACTGACACTCGACCCCAGGACGACCCCCTCCGCCCCGGGCGGACGCCTCGGCGTGCGCGTCCACCGGATGCCGCCAATCATCACCTTCACGGCGTAAGCCGCGAACCGGACCGTGGTGTCGCGCGCGCCCGTGGAAGGACCCGACACCGCCGTCGGGTCCCGGGAGGAGGCGGGATGTCCACGACCCGACCACGCCGGCGCCTGCTGCGCGCCGTGCTCGGCGCCGCGCTCGCTGCCGGGGCGCTCACCGCGTGCAGCAGCGGCTCGGGCGGACCGCCGTCCCTGACCTGGTACATCAACCCCGACTCGGGCGGCCAGGCGGAGATCGCGAAGCGGTGCACGGACGCCGCGCAGGGCAGGTACACGATCCGGACGGCGCTGCTGCCGCGCGAGTCGTCCGAGCAGCGCCAGCAGCTGGTCCGCCGGCTCGCGGCCAACGACTCCTCGATCGACATCATGAGCCTCGACCCGCCGTACATCCCCGAGTTCGCCGAGGCGGGCTTCCTCGCCCCGATCCCGCAGGACATGGCCGCCCGGGTCTCCGACGGCGTCGTCGACAGCGCGCTCAAGGGCGCGACGTGGCGCGACGAGCTCGTCACGGTCCCCTTCTGGGCCAACACCCAGCTGCTCTGGTACCGCAAGTCCGTCGCCGAGGCGGCCGGGCTCGACATGACCGAACCGGTGACGTGGGACCAGCTCGTCCAGGCGGCCAGGAGCCAGGGCAAGCAGCTCGGCGTGCAGGGCATCCGGGCCGAGGCGCTCACCGTGTGGGTCAACGCTCTCGTCGCGTCGGCCGGCGGCTCGATCATCGAGAACAGCGACGCGACCAAGCCCGAGGACGTCCGGCTCGGCCTCGAGACCCCGGCCGGCGAGGAGGCCGCGAAGGTCATCCGCGAGGTCGCGGACGCCGGGGTCGGCGGGCCGGCGCTGTCCACCGCGGGCGAGGACGCGAACGTCAACGCCTTCGAGGGCCCGGACGCCGGGTTCATGGTCAACTGGCCGTTCGTCTGGCCGCGCGCGCAGTCCGGCGTCGAGGGCGGCACCCTGGACGCCGCCGTCCCGCAGGACTACGGCTGGGCGCTGTACCCGCGGGTGACGCCCGACCAGGAGAGCCACCCGCCGTACGGCGGCATCAACCTGGGCGTCGGTGCCTTCAGCGCGCACAAGGACCTCGCGCTCGCGGCGACCGAGTGCATCGTCAGCCCGGAGAACCAGGCGTACTACTTCGTGTCGAACGGCAACCCTGCCGCCAAGGAGTCGGTCTACACCGACCCCGAGGTCGTCAAGGAGTTCCCGATGGCGCCGGTGATCCTCGAGTCCCTGCGGTTGGCCGTGCCGCGCCCGCAGACCCCGTACTACAGCGAGGTCTCCGAGGGCCTGCAGCGCGAGTACCACCCGCCGTCGTCCGTCGACCCGCAGCGCACCGGGCGCGAGGCCACCGACCTCATCACCGCCGTCCTGCAGAAGAAGGAGCTGCTGTGAGCACGACGACGCTGCCGCCGGGGGAGAAGACCCGGCCGGCCTCCGCCCCCGGCCGCCGGGCCGGCATCAGCGACCGGTCGCGCGCCGAGCGCAAGCTGGGCTGGATGCTCGCGGGCCCGGCGTTCGCGGTCATGCTCCTCGTGACGGCCTACCCGATCCTGCAGGCGGTCTACGACTCCCTCTTCGACTTCCGCCTCACCGACCCGGACAACAAGTCCTTCACGGGGCTGTCGAACTACGGGGTCATCCTCACCGACCGGATCTGGTGGACCTCGCTCGCGGTGACCCTGCTCATCACCGTCGTCACGGTCGCGGTCGAGCTCGTCCTCGGGTTCGCGCTCGCGCTCGTCATGATGAAGGCGCTGTCCGCGATCCGGCCGGTGATCCGGGCCGCGATCCTCATCCCGTACGCCGTCATCACCGTCGTGTCCGCGTTCGCCTGGCAGTACGCGTTCTCGCTCGACTCCGGGTTCGTCAACTCCTGGCTGGGCTGGCTGCCGGGGATCAGTGCCGACACCGACTGGTTCGGCGGCACCTGGAAGTCCCTCTTCGTCGTCTGCATCGCCGAGATCTGGAAGACGACGCCGTTCATCTCGCTCCTGCTGCTCGCGGGCCTCGCACAGGTCCCCGAGGTGCTCCAGGAGGCGGCGAAGGTGGACGGCGCGACGTGGTGGCAGCGGATGCGCCGGGTGACGATCCCGAACATGAAGGCGGCGATCATGGTCGCCCTGCTCTTCCGCAGCCTCGACGCGTTCCGCGTCTTCGACTCGATCTTCATCATGACCGGCGGGGCGAACAACACCGAGACGGTGTCGTTCCTCGCCTACCGGCAGACGATCGCGCGGCTCGAGATCGGCCTCGGGTCGGCCGTCTCGGTGCTGCTGTTCGTCTGCGTCGTGCTCATCTGCGCCCTGTTCATCAAGGGCTTCAAGGTCGACCTCGCGTCGGCCCGGGGGGAGGGGTGATGTCCCGCAAGGAGAAGAACCTCTGGATCCTCGGCGGCATCGGGATCGTCGTCTACGCGCTGTTCCCCGTCGCCTGGATCGTCTCGCTGTCGCTCAAGGCCCCGGCGGACATCGCGAACCAGCAGTTCCTCCCGACGAAGCTGTCGTGGACGAACTACGAGCTGATCCTCACCGGCAGCGCGAGCGACCTGTTCCTCCCGGCGCTGCGCAACTCGTTCGGGATCTGCCTCATCGCCACCGCGATCTCGTGCGTCCTGGCGATGTTCGCGGCGTACGCGATCGCGCGGCTCGACTTCCCGGGCAAGAAGGTCATCCTCTCGACGGCGCTCGGGGTCGCGATCTTCCCGGTCATCTCGATCGTCACGCCGCTGTTCAACCTGTGGCGCCAGATCGGGCTCTACGACACCTGGCCGGGCCTCATCATCCCGTACCTGTCGCTCACCCTGCCGATCTCCATCTGGACCCTCTCGGCGTTCTTCCGGGAGATCCCGTGGGAGATGGAGCAGGCGGCCCAGGTCGACGGCGCGACGAGCTGGCAGGCCTTCCGCAAGGTCATCGTCCCGCTCGCCGCCCCCGGGGTCTTCACGACGGCGATCATCGCGTTCTTCATCGCCTGGAACGACTTCGTCTACGGCATCTCGCTCACCTCGACCGAGGCGTCGAGGCCGGTGCCCGCGGCCCTCGGCCTGTTCTCCGGCGCCTCGCAGTTCGAGGCACCGAACGGGCCGATCGCGGCGGCCGCGGTCATCGTGACGATCCCCGTCGTCGTCCTCGTCCTGCTCTTCCAGCGGCGCATCGTCGCCGGCCTGACGAACGGGGCCGTCAAGGGCTGACGCCCTCCCGGCCCGCCGCCCCGCCGACCCTTGGAGTCCTGCACATGTCCGAGATCAAGCTCCAGAACATCGTCAAGAAGTACGGCGACGGCTTCCCGGCCGTCAACGACGTGAGCATCGACATCCGCGACGGGGAGTTCATCATCCTCGTCGGGCCGTCCGGCTGCGGGAAGTCGACCCTGCTGCGGATGGTCGTCGGCCTCGAGGACATCACGTCCGGCGAGCTGCTCATCAACGGCAAGCGGGTCAACGACAAGGCGCCGCGGGACCGCAACCTCGCGATGGTCTTCCAGAACTACGCGCTCTACCCGCACCTGTCGGTCTACGAGAACATCGCCTTCCCG
>JACRAB010000157.1 GCA_016213575.1 Actinomycetota bacterium | reverse complement strand
GCGCGGCGCGCTCGCCCTGCTCGACGAGGCACTGGTCGACGGTCGTCAGCGGCGGGCGCATCGCGCGGGCCCCGGGCTCGTCGTCGAAGCCGGTCACCCCGACGTCCTCGGGGACGCGCCGGTGCGCGGCGAGCAGCGCGTCGAGCGCGCCGAAGGCCATCTGGTCGTTCGCGGCGACGACGAGGTCGACGTGCCGGTCCCGGGCGAGCAGCCGGGTCAGCTCGAGCCGGGCCGCCTCCCGCTCGAAGAGCCCGGTGAGCACGTGGTCGTCGTCGAGGACGACGCCGCCGTCCGCGAGCAGCCGGCGGACGGCGGCCTCGCGGTCGTCGGAGTCGGGGTTGCCGAGGGCGCCCCGCAGGAAGACGGGACGGCGGACCGTGCGGGTCGCGAGCAGGTGCGCGACGAGGTCCTCGGTCGCCCGGCTGTTGTCGGCCCGGACGCCGGGGACGCCGGCGAGGTGCGAGCCGACGGTCACGAGCGGCGGGTTGTCCTGGTCGAGGAAGGCCCCGACGTAGGCCTGGGCGGTCTCCTCGGCGACGCTCGTCGCGACGACGCCGCGGACGGCGTCCGGCCGGACGAGGTCGAAGACGCTGTCGCTCGCCGCGCCCTCGTGCAGGTGCCGCACGACGACGACACTGGCGACGCCCTCCGCCGACAGCACGGACTCCACGCCGCGCACGATGCGCTGCTGGTAGTCCTCCAGCCCGTCGACGAGGATCGCGACGGGCTTGTTCTGCGCGCGGGGACGCACGGTGCCTCCTGACGGCCGGAACTGGACCTCACCGGTCCGATCGGCCCGCGCGGGGCGCGCCTTGAGGCTCAGCCGACGATCGGGCGCTCCTCGGGGAGCCGGAACGCCCGCCCGCGCTCGCGCAGCGCGAGCGCCGCGGCGAGCGTCACGGTGCCGGTGCGACCGACGTACATGAGGGCGGCGAGCAGGTACTTCGCCCCGTCCCGCAGGTCGGGGTCGGCGGTCAGCCCGGTCGACAGGCCGCACGTCGCGAACGCCGAGATCACCTCGAAGAGCACCCGGTCCAGGCTCTCCCCGGTCATGGCGAGCAGCGCCAGGGTCGCGACGAGGACGATCGTCAGCCCGGCGAGCAGCACGGTGACGGCCAGCCGGACGCTCGCCGACGGGATCCGCCGTCCGAACGCCTCGATGTCCCGGTCGCCGCGGGCCTCCGCGACCGCGGCGAGGGTGAGCACGGCGAGGGTGCCGACCTTGATGCCGCCCGCGGTTGACGCGCTGCCGCCGCCGATGAACATGAGGACGTCCTGGACCAGCCAGGTCGTCTCGTTCATCTGCGCCACGTCGACCGTCGCGAACCCGCCCGAGCGCGGCATCGCGCCCTCGAAGACCGCCGCGAGCAGCCGCGTGCCCGGGTCGAGGGCGCCGAGGGTGTGCGGGTTGGTCCACTCGAAGGCGCCGATGAGCAGGATCGACACCACGAGCAGCAGGGTCGTCGTCGTGAGCGTGAGCTTGGTGTGGACCGGCCACGTCGCGGGCCGCCGCCAGGCGCGCACGAGCACGAGCACGACCGGGAAGCCGAGGCTGCCCGCGAAGACCGCCGCGGCGATCGGCAGGGTGAGCCACGGGTCGCCGACCCAGCGCGTCAGGCCGCCCTCGTGGATGACGAAGCCCGCGTTGTTGAACGCCGAGACCGCGTAGAAGACCGAGTGCCACAGTGCCTCGAGGACGCCCTCGCTGTCGCCGTCGTCCAGCGTGAGGAAGCGCGGGAAGAGCACCGCCGCGACGGCCACCTCGATGCTCGTCGAGGTGACGACGACGATCCGCAGCAGGCTGCCCACCTCGGACAGCCGCGAGGCCTTGATCTCGGACTGGGCGACGAGCCGCGGGGCGAGCCCGAGCCGGCGGGACACCGCCAGGCCCAGCAGCGAGGCGATCGTGAGGATCCCCAGGCCGCCGACCTTGATGCCCGCGAGGATCACCCCCTGCCCGAAGCCCGACCAGTAGGTGGCGGTGTCGACGGTCGTCAGGCCGGTGACGCAGACCGCCGAGACCCCGGTGAAGAGCGCGTCGACGAACGGTGCGCGCTGCCCGCTCGCGGTCGCCGCCGGCAGGCTGAGCAGCGCGACGAAGACGGCGATCACCGCGGCGAAGACGCCGAGCGCCAGCCGCGCGGGGGAACGGCGGGCCGCCTCGTCGATCCGGGCCTGGACCCAGCCGCGTCGGCGGTCGTCCCGGCCGGTGGCCTGGTGGTCGGTGTCGGTCATCGCGGGGAGGCTCCGGTCGTCGCGCAGATGCGGCCTGCCGTCGAACGGTACGGCTGGTCCGGGTCCGGTCGGGGGCGGCTCGGTTACGGTGAGCGGGTGGAGGCGCTGCGGCTGGTCTGGGACGAGTCTTTCACCCGGTACGACTTCGGCCCGGGGCATCCCATGGCGCCGGTCCGGCTGGACCTCACCGCGCGGCTCGTCCGCGACCTCGGGCTGCTCGACCACGCGGGCGTGCACGTCGTCGGCGTCGACCCGGCGGACGACGCCACCCTCGCCACCGTGCACGACCCCGACTTCGTGGCCGCCGTCCGGGCGGCGTCCGTCGTGCCGCCGGTCGTCGACGAGGTGCGCGGCCTCGGCACGGACGACGTCCCGACGTTCCCCGGGATGCACGAGGCGAGCGCACGGATCGTCGCGGGCACCCGGGACGTCGCGCTCGCGGTCTGGAACGGCGAGGCCGAGCACGGCGTGAACTTCACCGGCGGCATGCACCACGCGATGCGCGACAAGGCGAGCGGGTTCTGCGTCTACAACGACATCGCCGTCGCGATCCAGGCGCTCCTCGACGCCGGCGCGAAGAAGGTCGCCTACGTCGACGTCGACGTCCACCACGGGGACGGCGTCGAGCGGATCTTCTGGGACGACCCGCGGGTGCTGACGATCTCGCTCCACGAGACCGGCCGGGTGCTCTTCCCCGGCACCGGGTACCCGAGCGACATCGGCGGCCCGAAGGCCGAGGGGGACGCCGTCAACGTCGCCTTCCCGCCCGGCACGTCGGACGCCGCCTGGCTGCGCGCGTTCCACGCCGTCGTCCCGCCGCTGCTGCGCTCCTTCGCGCCCGACGTCCTCGTGACCCAGCACGGCTGCGACTCGCACGCGCTCGACCCGCTCGCGCACATGGCGTTGTCGCTGGACTGCCAGCGCTCCTCCTACGAGGCCCTCCACGAGCTCGCGCACGAGGCGGCGCACGGCCGCTGGGTCGCCGTCGGCGGCGGCGGGTACGAGGTCGTCGACGTCGTCCCGCGGGCGTGGGCGCACCTCGTCGGCATCGCCGCGCACCACCCCGTCGACCCGATGGCCGACGTGCCCGTCGGCTGGCGCGAGTACGTCATGGAGCGGTTCGGCCGGCAGGCGCCGATGCGGATGACGGACGGCCGGGACGCCTGGTACCGCTCGTGGGCGACCGGGCACGACCCCGAGGACGCGTCCGACCGGGCGGTCATGCAGACCCGCAAGGCGGTGTTCCCGCTCCACGGGCTCGACGCCTGGTACGACTGACGTCCTCCGTTCGGACGGTTCTGAGTAGCGACACGCAAGACCTGTCCAGCCGACACGCCGATGTTTCCCTCGAAAGGGTGCGCCCAAAAGGTGCATACGGTCCGTGTCGGACAGGGTTCGGCTTCCTCAGGAGTCACAACTGCCCCTAGGGTGATCTGAATGGTCCGGGGGCCAGGCCCAGGAGCAGGACCCGAAGGGATGACGAGCATGGCTGGTGAGTTCGCCGACGTGCGGTTCCTCACGGTGGCCGAGGTGGCCACGATCATGCGGGTGTCGAAGATGACGGTGTACCGACTCGTCCACGCCGGCGAGTTGCCCGCCGTCCGCGTCGGACGCTCGTTCCGCGTGCCGGAGTCGGCGGTCCACGACTACCTGCGCCACTCCTTCGTCGACACCGCCTGATCGACACCCTCCGATCCGGCCCGTGGGCCCGGGCGGCGTCGGCACGAAGGTAGGCTGGGGTGCAGACCCGGCGCTCCGCGCCGTCCGTCGCTCAGCGACATCCCGTTCGAGACCGTGAGGACACCACGTGGGTTCCGTCATCAAGAAGCGCCGCAAGCGGATGGCCAAGAAGAAGCACCGCAAGCTCCTGCGCAAGACGCGTCACCAGCGCCGCAACAAGAAGTGACGCACGGTCGCACCGCCCGCTGACGGCGGTGCGACCTCTCCGCTGCTTCGACGCTTCGCCGCAGGGGGTCTCGCGATGGGCCGGGTCGTCCTCGTCACCGGGGTGAGCAGGTACCTCGGGGGTCTCTACGCGCGTGTGCTCTCCGCCGACCCCGAGGTGGACAGGATCATCGGCGTGGACGTCGTCCCGCCGCCGCACGACATCGGCCGCTCGGACTTCGTCCGCGCGGACATCCGCAACCCGGTGATCGCCAAGGTGATCGGGTCCGCCGGGGTCGACACGGTCGTGCACATGAACGTCATCGCGACGCCGACGAGCGCCGGCGGCCGGGTCTCCATGAAGGAGATCAACGTCATCGGCACCATGCAGCTGCTCGCCGCCTGCCAGAAGGCACCGAGCCTGCGCCGCCTCGTCGTGAAGTCCACATCCTCGGTGTACGGCGCGAGCCCGCGCGACCCGGCGATGTTCACCGAGGACACCGGTGCCAAGGTGCTGCCGCGCAGCGGCTGGGGCAAGGACTCCGTCGAGGTCGAGGGCTACGTGCGGGGCTTCTCCCGGCGGCGTCCCGACGTCGACGTCGTCATGCTCCGGCTCGCGAACTTCGTCGGCCCCGGGATCCGGACGGCGCTCACCGACTACTTCTCGCTACCGGTCGTGCCGACCGTCATGGGCTTCGACCCGCGGATCCAGCTCGTCCACGAGGACGACGGCATCGAGGCGCTGCGGCTCGCGACGACCGGCACGGCGACCGGGATCGTCAACGTCGCCGGCGACGGTTGCATCACCGTGAACCAGGCGGTGCGGATGGCCGGCCGGGTGCCCGCGCCCGTCCCTCCGCCGCTCGTCGGCGTCGTCGGCCAGGCCGCGCGCCGGTCGGGCCTGGCGGACTTCTCGCCCGAGCAGATCCGGTTCCTCTCCTACGGCCGGGGGCTCGACACGACCCGGATGCGCATGGTGCTCGGCTTCGAGCCCCGGTACTCGACCCGCGAGGCGTTCGCCGACTTCGTCCGCGGCCGCCGGCTCACCGGCCCGCTGTCGCCCGACCGGGTCGAGGCCGCCGAGGCGAAGGCCCTCGGGGTCGTCCACGGCGTCACGACGGCGGTGGTGGGCTGATGGCACAGGTCATCGACCTCGACGGCGAGCGCCCCGGACGGCGCCGCCGCACCGGTGCCGCGGCCGTCGCCGCCG
>JACRAB010000156.1 GCA_016213575.1 Actinomycetota bacterium | reverse complement strand
GCGGGGCGGCGGCTGGAGAACCTGATGCTGTGGCTGCAGGTCGCCCACACCGGCACGGTTCTCACGGCCAGGGCCGGGAACACCCCGTCCCTGCCCCGCAGGACCCGCTCCGGGCGAGTCCTGAGGGACGACCGGGATACGCTGGTGGACGACGAGGTCGCTGTCGAGGTCGCGGTCGCTGCCGGGATCACCCGCAGCAAGGCCCACGCCCTCGTCGAAGCCGCCACCGTGCTGGTCATCGACCAGAAGCTGCCGCTCACCGCGCAGGCCCTCGCCGAGGGCCGCCTCGACTGGCCGCGGCTGCGGCTGGTCCTGTCCCGCACGAGGGACCTGCCCCCCGAGTCCGCGCAGGCCGTCGAGGCCCACGTGTACGCCACCCGCGGTGTGCTGGACGGCGGCACCCGCCGGTTCGAGAACGCCCTGACCGCCGCAGTCCTCGCCGTCGACCCCGACGCGGAAGCCCGCCGCCGTGAACGCACCCGGAAGGGCCGCCGGGTCAGCATCCAGACCGGTGAGGACGGTGAGGCGTTGTTCATCGCGGTCGGCCCGGGCGAGGCCATCACCGCCGCATACAACGGCATCGACGCCGCCGCCCGCTACCTGCGCGCGCACGGCGACCCCCGCACCCTGGACCAGCTCCGCCACGACCTGCTCGTCACCGGCTGCACCAGCGGCTACCTCCCCGTGCCCGCCGACGTCCTACCCGTGCCGGCCGGGTGCGTCCCCACCACAGGAGCCCCCTCGCCGTCAGCGCGTGAGGTCCCGCAGACCTTCAGAGACGCCGCGAGCGCGACCGGCAGCAGCGGCAGCAGGACGACCGACGCGACGACCCGCACCGGCAGCAGCGAAGGCACCCCGGGATCCGAGGGTGACGTCGAGGAGCAGTCCGTGCCCGCGTGGTTCACCACCACCTGGCCCGACGTGCAGGTCACCGTCAACGTCACCGTGTCCGCCGAGACCCTGATGGGCCTGGTCGACGATCCCGGAGCCCTGCAGGGCTACGGGCCGATCCCCGCTGACGCGATCCGTGACCTGGTCAGGAACGGGGTCTTCCGGTGTCTCGTGGTCGACGGTGAGCACGGCAGCGTCCTCGGGGTCGGGAAGAACACCTACTCACCCGGGTACGTCGCGAGCGAACGGTTGAAGCTGCTGGTCGAGCACGCCCACCCGACCTGTACTGCGCCGCACTGCGGGAAGGCGTCCTGGCGCTGTGACCTCGACCATGCCGAGCCCTACGCGCAGGGCGGAGCGACGTGTGCCTGCAACGTGAGACCGCTGTGCCGCGCCTGCCACCGGCTCAAGACCGCCGGACTCCTCGTCCCCGAACAACGCGACGACCCCGACGACCCACCCGGCACCATCACCTGGACCACCCGCACCGGACGCGCCTACACCGCACTCCCCCACACGCCACTACCGCACGCCCCGCTGTCCCCCGGCCCGTCCGCGGCCGCGACCCACACATCCGGGCCCGTCGTGCCGGCACCCGCGATCGGTGGGGACGAGCCGCCTCCGTTCTGATCCGCCGAGGCTCCGTGCCGCCTCGGTTCTGATCCACCGCCGCGGTGGTGCTGGCACCACTGGTGCCACCACGACTGCGCCCGGACGCCGCGTCGTCCGACGATCTGCGCATGACGACAGCGAACCGACGTACGACGACCCGGCGGGCGTCCTCGGCGCTCACGGCGGCCCTCGTCGCGGTGGGCCTCACGACGACGGGTGTCTCACCGGCCTACGCCGCGGACCCGCCGCTGCGCCCGCTCCTCGTGTGCGAGCCCGGCGTCTGCATCCTCGACGCCTCCGGCCGCGACTCCGACGGCGACGGCTGGTCCGACGCAGACGAGATCTCGACCGGGTACGACCCCAAGGACCCCGCGAGCCACCCGTCGGTGCTCCAGATGATCGACGTCTGGGTCCGGGGCGAGGTCCGGCCGGACGGCTTCGGTCTGCGCGAGGTCGTCGTCCTGCCGGAGACCGCACCGGACGGGTCCGCGCTCGACGGGAAGATCACCGGGATCGGCCCGGAGCGCAAGGACGCCATGACCCGGCTCGGCCTGACGAACGACCGGCTCGACGGGCTCGACACGAGCAACGGCCTGCGCGCCGTCCTCGACCTGGGCGGGGCGAAGACGAGCAAGGGCTCGGTACCGGTCTACGTCGGCGGCGTCGAGCTGTCGACGATCGGGATCGTCTACTCCTCGTCCACCGGGCACTCGGACGGCTCCGCCGACGCGGTCTGGGTGCTGGGCGGCAAGTCCGGCTCGATGCACCTCGATCCGCCGTACGTCGACCCCAACGGCTCGGTGAGCACGACCATCCACGTCCAGACCACGACGAAGGAGCCCGGCGGGGGCTCCACGAGCACCGAGACGGACTCCGCCGGCACCTCCCACTCCGACGGCAGCGGCGCATCGCTGACGATCAGCACGACGGAGAAGAAGGACCCCAACGGCAAGGTGGTCTCGACGACGAAGACCGAGACGACGACGGTCGTCGCCGCCGACGGGACCAAGACCGAGACGACGAAGAAGACGACCACCGAGCAGAACGGCGAGGGCACGGTCACGACCGAGTCGAGCTCGACGACGGTCACCGACAAGGACGGCAAGGTCGTCAAGAAGACCTGCAGCCCGAGCCCCTGCGAGATGACGGGCACGGAGATCGACCCGTCGCCCCAGTACGTCCCCGGTCAGGTCGTCGTCGCGACCCCCGAGCAGTCGCGGGCGCTCGAGGTCAGGTTCGGCGGCTACACCCACAAGGGCGAGACGCCCGTCCTCGACAGCGACTCGACGCCGTCCTGGCCGCTGTACTCGCGTCTCAACCCCGGCACGATCCTCGTCGACCCGAACAACGACATGGTCTGGGGCGTCGACCTCAGCGCCGTGCCGGACTTCGACAAGTTCGGCGGCAACGTCACCTTCGCCCCCGGCGTGAACCACCCGGACACGACGTGCATCCCCAGCGTGACGACGCCGTGCCCGTCGTGACCCGCGGGTGCCGCCGCCGGCGCACCGGGCCCGGGAAGTGGTGGCAGCACCACTGACGCGGGCCCGGATCACCGGAAGGATCTGCGGCGGGGCACCGGGTGGGGCGACCCGGTGCCGACGGCTCGGCGGCGGACGCCGCGAGGGCCGCATGTGTCGAGGGCGGGTCGGGCGCGGGGGCGCCGGCCCGCCCTCGTCATGTCCCGGCCGCTCGGGCCAGGGCTGGTCAGCCCTGGGCGAGCATCGTCAGCGTGTAGCCGAGCGCTCCGATGAAGGCGAGGAACGCGAGGGTCCCGGCGCTCATGAGCAGGTACGGCTTCGCGAAGGAGGGCTTGCGCCGGGTCGTCGTCGCGGTCATGTCGGTCTCCTGATGGACGAGGCTGCATGAGCGGGGGCACGCCCGTCGGGGGCGCGCTCTCCGAGGCTAGGCAGCGATCAAGGACCGACGGCGGGACCTTCCTCCCGGTCGATCACGGCCGCGGCGGGTCAGCTGCCGCCGGCCTGCAGGTAGGCGAGGACGGCGCTCACGCGCCGGTTCACGTCCCGGTCATCGTAGAGCCCGAGCTTGGCGAAGATCGAGTTGATGTGCTTCTCGACGGCCCGGTGGGTGACGAAGAGCGCCTGTGCGATGGCGACGTTCGACCGCCCGGTGGCCACCGCCCGCAGCACCTCGACCTCGCGCTGGGTGAGCGTCGTGATCGGCGACGGACCGGCCCCGGCGGGTGCGTCGTCCGGTTGCTCGGCGCGGCGACGCACGAGCAGACCCGCGACCTCGTCGTCGACGTAGGAGCCGCCGGACGCCACCGCCTGCACCGCGGTCAGCAGCTCGCCGGGGTCGCTCACGTGGTCCTTGAGGAGGTACCCGCGCCCCTGCGGGCCGGCCGCCATGAGCCGCGCCAGGTACGCCGGGTCGGCGAACTGCGACAGGACGACGACCCCGACCCAGGGATGGCTGCGGCGCAACCGCTCGGCGGCCGCGATGCCCTCGTCGCTCGATCCCGGCGGCATCCGGATGTCGGTGACGACGACGTCCGGCCCGCCGGGCTCGGCGAACACCCCGTCGACGACGCCGAGCAGCCCTTCGAGGGACGACGCGGTGCCCACCACCTCGAGGTCCGGGGTGAGGCCGAGCAGGGCCTCGACCCCGGCGCGGACGACGGCACTGTCGTCGGCCACGACCACGCGCGTCCCTGTCACGGGCGTGATCCTAGGGGCCCACGACGACCCGGCGGCAGGCTGGTGGCGGCCGCCGGACGGCACGGTGGTGGCAGCACGATGGACCCGGCGCGGACGGACCTGGATGATGACGCGGATGGGTGGGGATCTGATCAAGGTGCTCGTGGTCGACGACCACGCGCCGTTCCGCGCAGCCGTGGGGGTGCTGTGCATGGCCGACGGGGGGCTGGCGGTCGTCGCGGAGGCGGCGTCGGTCTCGGAGGCGCTCGAGGCGCTGTCCGCCGACCCGGACCTGGTCGTCCTCGACGTCAACCTCGGCGGGGTCGACGGCGTCGAGGGTGCCCGGCAGGTGCGGGCGCTGCGGCCGGACCTTCCCGTCGTCCTCTGCTCGACGGCGGCGCCCTCGGAGCTGCCACCGATCCCGGACGACCCCTGCGTCACGTTCGTCCCGAAGCAGAACCTCGACGCGCACGTCCTCCACGAGTGGTTCGACCGGTGCCGGCAGCACCCGGGGTGACCGAGACGACCGGGGCGACCGGGCCGAACAACTGGCCCCCGCGGCGTCCGCTGACGGCCTCGGAGCGGCGCCTCCTGCAGATGATCGACAAGGGGTCCGTCGACGACCTCGTCGCCCAGGTGCTGCTGCTCGCGATCGTGGTCTGGGTCGGCTCGCCCTGGCTGTGGGTCGGCTGGGCCTCCCGCTGGCTCGCCCTCTCCGGCGCCCGGCTCGCGCGACGCGAGATCCTCGCCGACCGGACGCACCGGGCGCTGTTCCTCCTCGCGGTCGGGCACGGGCTCGCCGGGATCGGGGCCGTCGTCTCCGTCCCGGAGGCGGCGCCGCTCGTCATGCTCGTGATGTTCGGTGACCTCACGCTCGCCGGCTACACCGACCGCGGCGCCCGCCGCGGCTACTTCGCCCTCTGTCTCACGAACGCCGCGCTCGTCGCCCTCGTGAGCCTCGGCGACTGGTCCGACGTCGCCGACCTGGCCCCGCGGTGGCTCTACGTCGTCGTCCTCGGCGGGCACGGCCTGGCCACCGGCACCGTCGCGGCGCGGATCGCCCGCGAGACGTACACGGTGCTGCGGGACCGCGGGGACCGGCTGCGCGCGCTGGCCGCACGCGCCCGGGACGCCGACCGCGAGGGCCAGCTCGACGTCGCCCGGGCGCTGTCCTCGTCGACGGCACGCGACCTCGCCCGGCTCGCCGACCTCGTCGCCGGGCTGCGGACCGAGCGCGACGCCGAGCAGGTCCGCGCGGGGGCCGCCGAGGGCAGCGCCACGGCCAAGAACGCCCTCTCGCGGCTCCGGGCGCTCTCCCACGGCGTCTTCCCGGACGTCCTGCACCAGCACGGCCTCGGCGCCGCGCTGCGCGCGCTCGACCACACGGAGCGGGCCGACCCGGCCGCGCCCGGCGTCGTCGTCGCGGAGGACGCCGGGAAGCGGCTGCCCGCCGACGTCGAGTCCGCGTTCTACGCGCTCGTCGTCGCGTGCCGACGGGCCCGGCCCGGGGCCCGTCTCACCGCCGCGATCCGGGAGCGCCGGGGGTACGGCGAGCTGCTGCTCACGGGGGACGGCCCGGACGGCGACGGGCTCGAGGTGGACGACGAGACGCTCGCCGCCCTGACCGACCGGGTGGACGGCGTCCGCGGGACGCTCGAGGTGACCCGGGCGGGCAGCCGGACCACGGTGCACGCGGCGGCCCCGCTGGACGTCGCGCCGTCGGCAGCGGACGCCGACCCGCAGGCCGTCGCGATCCTCACCCGGTTCATCTCCTCGAGCACGCTGCTGTGCGCGCTCGGTCTCGTCGCGACGAGCGCGGTGTGGGCGGTGACGCGGCTGGTCGCCGTCGGCATCATCGACGCGGTGCTCGTCGTCGTCATGGCGAGCGTCCTCGGTGCGGGTGCCCTCGAGCGACGGGGGCGGCGCGGCGCGGCCCTCGGGCTGCTGTGCTTCGAGACGGCCTTCGCCGGGATCGTCGTCAGCGCCGCGATCCCGGCCTTCGCCCCGACCGCCGCGCTCATCGTCATGCTCCCGCTCATCCTCGGGCTGCCGTACCTGTCGCGGCGTGCCCTGGAGGCGATCGGGCTCGCCCAGACGCTCATCGTCGTCGGCGTGATCTGCCTGGGGGTCGCCGAGACCGGGCTCGTCGACGCGGCCCTCCTGCCGCAGTGGGTGTACCTCTCGCTGCTCGCGCCGACGGTCGTCGCGGTCGGGCTGCTCGTCGTCGTCGCGCTCGGCGAGGGCCGGGCCGCGGTCGACGCCTCGAACGAGCATCTCCAGACCGCCCTCCTCGACCTGCTCAAGGACATCGACGCCACCCGGCGCGGGATCGAACGGGACCTCCACGACGGCGCGCAGCAGCACCTCGCGGCGCTCGCGATCCAGCTGCACGTCGCGGAGCAGCTCGCGGCGCAGGCGGCGGCGCCCGGCCCGGACGGGCCGCGCGGCGGCACGGGACCCGTTGCGCGGCAGCCGGTACCGACCCCGGCGACCGGCATGAGCACGCCGTGGCAGCGGCTCGGTGTCGTGCTGGACCGGGTCGCCGGTCAGGTCGAGCAGGCCCGTGAGGAGCTGAGCCTGCTCGTCGACGGGCGCTTCGGCGAGACGCTGCGGGAGATCGGCGTCGACGAGGCGCTCCGGCGCTCGGCCGCGCTGGCCCGCCGCCCGGTGACGGTCACCGCGCAGGGTACGGACGACGTCCCCGCGCCGGCCGCGATGACGGCCTACTTCGTCTGCAACGAGGCGGTGCAGAACGCGACGAAGCACGCCGGTCCGGAGGCCTCCGTCGCGATCGACCTGCACGTCGTCGAGGAGCAGGACGGGCCCCGCCTGACGTTCCGGGTCAGCGACGACGGCCAGGGCTGCGACCCTGCCGTCCTGCACGCGGGCCGCGGCGTCGCCGAGCTGGTCCGCCGGGTCCGCGAGGCGGGCGGCGACCTCGTCGCGACGTCGGCCCCGGGCCGCGGGACCGCGCTCACCGGCTGGGTGCCCGCCGGCCCGCAGGTCACCGCGGGTGCCGCGGTCGGCTGACGACGCGCACCGGCTCCGTGGCTTCGCGTCGACCCGCCGCGTCACGCATGATGGGCGCGGACCGGCCGCCGGTCCGCGCACTCCCGCTGATCCGCCGACCCGAGGGGCCGCCCCGATGCCGACCGCCGAGATCCGCCGCGACCGCTGGGGCATCCCGCACGTCCTCGCCCAGGACGCCGACGCGCTCGCGTTCGGCCAGGGCGCCGTCACGGCGCAGGACCGGGCCTGGCAGCTCGAGGTCGCCCGCCGGCGCAGCGAGGGCACCCTCGCCGCGGCGATCGGGGCGGACGGCACCGACTGGGACGTGCTCGCCCGCCGGATCGGCGTCGACGCCCTGGCCCGCCGCTCCTACGCCGGGCTGTCCCCGGCCACGCAGCGCTGGGTCGCGGCCTACGTCGAGGGCGTCAACCACGCGCGCGGCACCGGGCTGGCGACGGCCCCGGAGCTGGACGCGCTCGGCGTCGCCTTCGGGCCCTGGCAGCCCTGGACCCCGCTCGGCGTCCTCGCCGTTCAGCACGCGCTCTTCGGCGCCTACCCCTCCAAGCTGTGGCGCCGGCACGTCGCGGCGACGCTCGGGGACGAGGCCGTCGCGCTCCTCGGCCGCGAGACGCCGCAGACCTCCGGCAGCAACGCCTGGGCGGTCACCGGGGCGCTGACGACCACCGGCGGCGCGCTCGTCGCCGGCGACCCGCACCGCGTCATCGAGGCCCCCGGCGTCTACCAGCAGGTCCACCTCGTCTGCACCGCGCCCGACGACGCGTTCGACGTCGTCGGGCTGGCCTTCCCGGGCGTGCCCGGCATCCAGCACTTCGGGCACACCGGCCCGGCGGCGTGGGCGCTGACGAACGCGATGGCCGACGACCAGGACCTCTACGTCGAGCACCTGCGGCGCGACGGCGACCGGGTGCTCGTCCGGGACGGCGACGCCTGGGTCGAGGCACCGTCGCACCGGGAGCGGGTCGAGGTCCGGGACGGCGCGCACGTCGAGGTCGAGGTCGTCGTGACCCCGCGCGGCCCGCTCGTCCTCGGCGGCCCGGACGACGACGGCCCGGACGGTCGCGGGGCCGGGCTCGCCCTGCGGACGCCGACGCGGGTGCTCGGCGACCTCGGGGTCGAGGCGCTGCCGCTGCTGCTGCGGGCGCGGACCGCGGCGGACGTCGAGGCCGCCTGGTCGCACTGGGTCGAGCCGGTGAACAGCGTGCTCGTCGCGGACGGCGCGGGCAGCGTCCGCCGGATCGTCGCCGGCCGGGTGCCCGCCCGCGCGGCGGAGAACCGCACCGGTCCCGTGCCCGGGGACGACCCTGCCGCGGCCTGGACGGGCTGGGAGCCGCTGCCCACCGTCGACGTCGCCGCCCTCGGCGGGTTCGTCTCGTGCGCGAACGACCGTCGTCCGGGCGACACCGAGCACCTCGGCTCGGATTTCGCGCCGCCGCACCGCGCCCGCCGGATCACCGCGCTGCTCACCAGACTGCTGGACGGCGCCGGGGCCGGCGCCGGGGACACCGGCGGCCGGGTCGGCCCGGACGACTGCGCGCGGATCCACGTCGACACCCGGCTCGGTTCCTTCGACGTCCTGCGCGACCTCGTCTCGGCGACGGCACCGGCGTCCGACGCGGCGGCCGCGGTCCGCGAGCGCCTGCTCGCCTTCGACGGGCGGATGGACGCCGGCAGCGCGGACGCCGCGCTGCTCTCCGCCTGGCGCACCGCCCTCGTCCGCCGGCTGGCGGCGGACCCGGCGCTCGCACCGCTGCACGCCCCGCACGGCCGGCCCGCGCTCTACGCCTCCTGGCTCGACGTGCCGACCAAGGTCGGGCTCGCCCTGGAGACCCTCGTGCTGCGCGGCGCCGACCTCGGGCTCGACGTCCAGGCCGCCTCGGCCGCCGCGCTCGACGACGCCGCGGCCGTCGGCGGGCACCGGGTCTGGGGCGACGTCCACGTGCTCGTCCCGGTCCACGCGCTGCGGCCCGGGCACCCCGCGGCCCCGGTCGTGCCGCCGGCGGCCGTGGCCGGCGACATCGACTGCGTCCTCGCGGCGTCGTCCGTGCCGGGCGTCAGCGAGGCGTGCTCGCGCGGTCCGGTGGCCCGGTACGTCTGGGACCTCGCCGACCGCTCGGCCAGCCGCTGGGTCGTGCCGCTCGGCGCGAGCGGCCGGTGGGACTCCCCGCACGCGCTCGACCAGCTGCCCGTCTACGCGGCGGGCGACCTAGTCACCGTCGTCGACGACCTCGGGCAGACCCGCTCCGAGCGGGTCGTCACGACCGGCTGACGCGGACGACGAGCTTGCCGAAGTTCTTGCCCCGCAACAGGTCGACGAAGGCCGCGGGGGCGTTCTCGAGCCCGTCGACGACGTCCTCGCGGGACTTGAGGCGCCCGGACCGGACCCACTCCCCGGACTCGGCGGCGAAGGCCTTGCGCTGGTCGGCGAACTCGCTCTGGATGAAGCCGCGGATCGTCAGGCTCTTGGTGAGGACGGCGCGCATGGTGCCCCCGAGGCGGTCCGGTCCCGGGGCGGCGCCGGTCTCGTTGTAGTGGGCGATGAGCCCGCACACCGGGACCCGGGCGAACGGGTTGAGCAGCGGGAGGACGGCGTCCCAGACGGCACCGCCGACGTTCTCGAAGTAGACGTCGACGCCGTCCGGGCAGACCGCCGCGAGCCGGCCGGCGAGGTCCGGTGCCCGGTGGTCGACGCACGCGTCGAAGCCGAGCTCGTCGCGGACGTACGCGCACTTGTCCGGTCCGCCGGCGATCCCGACCGCCCGCGCGCCCTTGATCCGCGCGATCTGCCCGACCGCCGAGCCGACGGCCCCGCTCGCCGCCGCGACGACGACGGTCTCCCCCGGCTGCGGGCGGCCGATCGTCAGCAACCCCGACCAGGCCGTGAAGCCGGGCATCCCGAGGACGCCGAGCGCGGTGGTCGGCGGTGCGACGTCCGGGTCGAGCCGGCGCAGCCCGGTGCCGTCGCTCACGTCGTACTCCTGCCACCCCGAGTACGACAGCACGAGGTCGCCCTCGGCGAACCGCTCGTTCCGGGAGCGGACGACGCGGGCCACCGTGCCGCCCTCCATGACCTGGCCGATCTCCACGGGCGCCGCGTACGACTTCGCCGCGCTCATCCGGCCCCGCATGTACGGGTCGAGGGACAGGTGCTCGACGGCGAGCAGCACCTGACCCTCTCCGGGCTCGGGGACGGGCACCGTCTCCAGCCGGAGGTCGGTGGGCACCGGCTCCCCGACGGGGCGTGCGGCGAGGACGATGCGGCGGTTCACGAGGTCGGTCACGGGCCCCATTCTCGCCGCGCGGCCACCACCGGACCGACCGAGCCGGTCACTGCGCCGCAGGCAGCCACTTCCTCCACACCTTGGGGTGGGCGTCGAGCCAGGCCTTGGCGGCCTCCTCCGGCGGCGTCCCCGCGTTGATCGCCCGAGCGACCTCGTTCTGGTCGGCGTCGGTCCACTGGAAGTTCTTGATGAGCTCGGCGGCCGGGCTGCCGGACTGGGCGAACCTGCGGTTCATGATCTTGTCGAGGTCGAAGGGCTGGTAGTCGCACGCGACCGTCTTCGGGTCGGCGTCGCAGCCGGGGGTGTACGGCGGCAGGCTGACGTGCGCGAGCGGGAGCTCCGAGAGCAGCCACTGCGGGGAGTAGAAGTAGCCCAGGAGCGGGGTCTTGTCCCGCTCGGCGGCGCGGAACGCCTTGATGAGCGCCTCCTCGCTGCCCGAGTAGACGACCGTGAAGTCCAGCCCGAGGTTGCGCAGCAGCGGGCCGTCGTTCGTCACGAACGTCGGGTCACCGCCGAGGAACTGCCCCTTGCCCTTGGAGTCCTCGGTCTTGAAGAGCGACGTGTACTTCTTGAGGTTCCGGTAGTCGGTGATGTCCGGGTACGTCTCGGCCATCCACGGCGGCACGTACCAGCCGATGACCCCCTTGTTGCCGGTGAGCCCGCCCTCGACGAGCACCCGCTCGTCGTCGATGTACTTCTTCTTGAGCTCGTCGTGACCCCAGTTCTCGAGGATCGCGTCGGTGCTCCCCGCGGCGAGCTGCTTCCACGAGTCCTCCTCGGCGGCCTTGCGGATCTTCACCGTGCAGCCCAGCTCGTTGACCGCCAGGTACCGGACGACGGCGAGGTTGGCGTCGTAACCGACCCAGGCGTGCGATGCGAGGGTCACGGTGCCGCACGCCGTCGGCGACGGGCCCGGGGCCGCGACGACCGCGGGAGCCTGGCCGCCGCACGCACCGAGTGCGAGGGCGGCCGCGACGACCGGGGCGAGCCGGGCGACGGTTCGGCGCAGGGTGGGTCGTGCCATGACGGGTATCCCTCTCCTGGGGCTGGTGCGGGCGTCCACGGGCGGCCGGGTCACAACCGGGCCATGGGTTCGGCGGCCTCG
>JACRAB010000161.1 GCA_016213575.1 Actinomycetota bacterium | reverse complement strand
CCGGCTCAGGCGCACGGTCCGGGTCGCGGAGGTGTTCTCCACGACGACGTGCTTGAGGACGACGTCGTGCCGCTCGTCGGTCGCGACGACGAGGTCGACGGTGAGGGAGCCGGTGGTGTCGACCAGCCGGGCGGTCAGCGTGTGCCGGCCGGGCGTCGTCCCGGGGCGGTCGACGCGGACGGCGTCCAGCCGCAGCAGCACCCCGACGAGCCCGTCCCCGAGGTCCGCGACGAGCTCGGCGCGCTGGACGTGCCGGGTGCCGAGCGCCGTCCACTCGCTCGGCTCGACATCGGTCGGGGTGAGCACGTTCGTCTGCTCGACCGCGATGTGCCCCCACGCCGAACCCCGTGCGCCCCAGTGGACGAGGTCGAGCCCGGTGCCCGACGCGGACGGCGCGACGACGTACTCGGCGGTGGCCGTCGGCAGGCGCCAGGGGCCGCTGTCCGGGGTGCGGCCCCCGGGCGTGCCGTGCGCAGGGGTCATGAGGTCGCTCCGTCGTCGGTGGCAGCGCTGCGCCGGGAGTCCCGGGCGGCTCGTGCGATCCGGGCGCCGAGGTCGTCGAGCTCGTCGAGCACCGCGCCCACGCCCCAGACCTGGCCGCGGACGCGCTGGAAGAGCGGCCGCACGACCTCCGCCTCGGCCAGGCGCGCGATCGCGGTGTAGACGCTGCTCGGGGTGCCGCCCAGCAGTGCGACGACGTCGTCGGCGGAGAAGACGGGGCGCGTCGTCAGATGGGGGAGCAGCAGCTCCGTCGCGCTGCCCCGCCGCGGCCGCCCGAGGCGTTCGGCCCACTCGTCGGGCAGGGCCGCGAGGCGGTCTCCCGTCCGCCGGGCCTCGTGCGCCGAGATCCGCGCGGCGTCCGCCACCATCGTCACGATCGGCCGGGCGTCGCCGTCGCGGTAGGCGTCGAGCAGGTCGAAGTACGTGTCGCGGTTCGCGACGAGCGCCGAGGCCAGCGGCACGACGACGCGCTGCGTCGTCCCGCGTCTGCGCAGGACGACGTTCATGAGCGCACGCCCGATCCGGCCGTTGCCGTCGGTGAACGGGTGGACGGACTCGAACTGTGCGTGCGTGATCGCGGCCTGCACGAGCACAGGCAGGTCGTCCCGGCGGGCGAATGCGAGGAGGTCGTCCATGAGCGGCGCGACGAGGTCCGGCGGCGGCGGCACGTAGAGGGCCTCGCGCGGCGAGTGGTCGCTGCCGCCGATCCAGTTCTGGACGTCGCGCAGCCTGCCGGCGTAGCCCGCCTCCGCGACGTCCTCGTGCATGAGCGCCCGGTGCGCGTCGAGGACCTGGTCGAGGGACAACGGCCCGCCGGGCGTGACGGAGTCCATGAGGACCTCGAGGGCGTGCGTGGCCGCGACCATCGACACCGCGGAGGCGTTCGCCCGGCTGCCGTGGAGCGCCCGCGCGTAGTCCTCGGTCACCGCCTCGACGGACTCGATCTTGGACGACGCCACGGACTCCGTCCGGAGCAGGAGCGTCCCCAGCGCTTCCAGCTCGGCGCTCCGCGAGGCGTCGAGGGCGACGATCTCCGAGGTGGCGGCCTCGACCCGGGCGCTCAGCTCGGCATCGAGCGCGACCCGGACGTCGGCGACGAACGGCGGCCGCATGGTCGTGACCTGGGTGAGTGTGCGGTCCTCTCGCGTGCCCGACCGGGTGCGCTGCCGCCACGGCCGGGTCTGCGCGGCATGCGGCGGCCATCCGCTGAGCGAGACGGCGACGGGCATGGCTGCTCCAGGACGGACGTGTCGACGAGATATTCCGACTTAGCAAGTATAACTCGGAATATCTCCGGTGTTGTTCCGGGTTGTCGGCACCCCTGCAGGGCCGGTTGACTCGGTGCCCCGCCTGCCCTCGATGGAGGCCTCGTGACCCGCTGGACCCCGGACGCCGTCCGTGCCGCCGCGGCCGAGTGGGTCTGGGTGCCGCCGGGCGCCCCCGAGGTCGACACCGACGAGTACCACCTCGTCGGCTACCCGGAGAGCTTCGAGCACCCGACGCAGGTCGCGCGGTGCCGTTCGGTGCGGCCCGCGGACGACCTCGTCGACGAGGTCGCCGGGATCGCCCGGGGCTGGGGCCGCAGCACGCTCGGGTGGTGGGTCGGCGACGGGACGACGCCCGCCGGGCTCGACGAGGCGCTCGCACGGCGGGGCGCCGAGGTCGTCGAGACGGTCGACGTCCTCGCGTTCGACCTCGCCGGCGGGCTGCCGGACGCCGTCCGTCGACCGGCCCCCGCGGGCGTCGACGTCCGGCTCGTCGACGACGCCGACGCGCTGCGGGCGGCGAACGACGTGTCCGTCCAGGTCTGGGACGCCCTCGTCCCGGAGGACGACGACGCGTGGCTCGCGGCGGAGCTGGCGGACCTCGGCCGGCCGATCCGCGACCGCGGCGGGTTCTCGGTGCTCGCGACCGTCGACGGCGTCCCCGCGGCGACCGGCGGCTGCACCCTCGCGGACGACGTCGTGCGGCTGTGGGGCGCGGCCACCGTCCCGGCGCTGCGCGGCCGCGGCGTCTACACCGCGGTCCTGCTGCACCGGATGGCCGTGGCCCGCGAGCACGGCGCGACGCTCGCGCTCGTCAAGGGCCGGGTCGGGACGTCCGCGCCCATCCTGCGCGGCGTCGGGTTCACCGCCTACGGGCAGGAGCACCTGCACCGGCAGCCGCTCGGCGCCGACGCCACGGTTTGACACCCCGTCCGGCAGCCGGGAGCGTCGTCGCATGATCCCCGCAGACGCGAGCGGCCGGCCGGCCCCGGCCGCCGTCCCCGCGCCGGACGAGAGGTGGAACCGGGTGCTCGCCGTCGCCGCGGTGCTCGTGGTCGTCGCCTACGCCGTCCTCGCGACGCGCTGGGTCAGCGCCGACCCGGGCTGGTACGACGCCCTGACCAAGCCGTCCTGGCAGCCGCCGGACTGGGTGTTCGGGGTCGCGTGGCCGTACAACTTCCTCGCGCTGGGCGCCGCCGGGGCCGTGCTCGGGCTCCGGGCGCCGCACGGCACCGCGGGCCTGTGGCTGGCGGTCCTCGTCGCCGACGCGGCCTTCGCGCTCGGCTGGGCGTACCTGTTCTACGTGCCGCACGCGCTCACCGCCGCGGCCGTCTCGCTCACGGTGGCCGCCGTCCTCGCGTGGGTGCTCGCGGTCCTCGCCTGGCGGGCGCTGCCCTGGACCGGGGTCGCGCTCCTGCCCTACGCGGTGTGGCTCACGGTCGCGACGAGCCTGGCGTTCGGGTTCGCGTCGCAGCGCACCGGCTGAGTGCCGCCCGTGCGGGGCGCCTGCGACGGGAGGGCGCCGCCGCAGGTTCCCGTCGCGGCCCAGGATCAGGGAGATCCCCGAGCCGGCGCCGCAGCGAACCAGGGTGCGGACAGGGACTTCGCCACTGGCCCCGAACCCGGAACGGGGGTGGAATGTCCGTATGGCAGACGTGAAATCGGCATGGAACGACGCGGGGGACCAGCTGCAGAACCTCGGCGCCTCACTCAAGCAGCACTACGCGCAGCAGCGCGGCGAGGACGCGGGCCAGACCAAGGAGCAGGTCGGCGACGCGTTCAAGAAGGTCGGGGAGGCCCTCCAGGGCGCGTTCGACGCGCTCGGCGCCGCGGCCAAGGACCCGGCGGTCAAGGCGGACGTCAAGCAGACCGGCAAGTCCGTCGCCGACGCGCTCACCGTGACCTTCACCGAGCTCTCCGAGGACGTCCGGAAGGCGTTCGAGAAGCGCAAGGGCGACGCGGGCGAGGAGTCCGGGACCCCGACCCGGGAGCCGGGCGAGTCCGGCACCCCGTGGGGGACCGCCCCGGCCGGCGGCGCACCTGCCGCCGGCACCGACGAGACCCCGGCGCCGAGCGCCCAGTGGACCGCACCGGCGACGTCGGACTCGACGGCCGCCCCGGCCGGTGCGCAGGAGCACGGCGTCGACGGCGGCACCGCCCCGCAGACGCCCGCGGAGAACGGTTCCCCGCAGGACCGTCAGGACCCGGCCTCGAACATCTGACCCTCGCAGCGCGACCGGTCCCGGCCGTGGCCCCGTAGGCCCACGGCCGGGATCGTTCTCATCGGGCGAACACCCTGGTGACGTCTCATGACCCGGGTCGCTCCGGACGACAACCAAGGAGCCGGCACGAACCGCTGCCGGAAGCGCCGCACCGCGGCGCCTGTCGTCGCGAAGGAGCCCCGGCGTGACCGGTCGTCTTCGTACGATCCGGGGCCGGATCGTGCTGCTCGTCGTCCTCGTCACCGTCGTGGGCCTCGGATCGGTGGTGGGCTACGCGACGTGGGCCGGCCGGGCGACGTCCCTCGAGGACGGCCGCCGGTACGGCGTCGAGGTGGCGCAGGGCGTCGCGAGCGACGTCGAGCGCGCCATGAACGAGCCCGTCCAGTCCGCCCGCGACCTCGCGGCGGGCCTCGGCGCGCAGGCCGCGGCCGGGCGCGCGGACCGGGCCGCCTCCGACCGCACGCTGCTCGCCGTCCTCGGCGGGCACCGCGGCTTCCTCGGCACCTGGACGGTCTGGGAGCCGGACGCCTTCGACGGGGCGGACGCCGCGCACCGCACCGACCCGCGCAGCGACGCCACCGGTCGCTACATCCCCTACGCCGTGATCGGCAAGGACGGCAAGGCCTCCGTCACACCCCTCGTCGACTACGAGAAGGAAGGCGTCGGCGACTACTACCTGCTGCCGAAGAAGTCCGGCAAGGAGGTCGTCCTCGACCCGTACACCTACGCGATCGACGGGGTCGACGTCCTCATGACGTCGGTCTGCGTGCCGGTCGTCGTCGGCGGGAAGGTCGTCGGTGTCGCCGGGGTCGACACCGCGCTCTCGTCGGTGCAGGAACGGCTCTCCGGCGTCCGACCGCTCGGCACAGGTCGCGTCGAGCTCGTCACCGCCACCGGCACGGCCATCGCCGGCCCGGCGGGGACGGTCGTCGGCAAGCCTGCCGAGAAGTCCCTCGTCGCGGCCGCCGCGCGGGTCGCGTCGTCCGGCCGCACGTGCGTGACGACCGGGACGACGGCGCTCGTCGACGGCTCCGCCCTCGTCGTCGACGTGCCGGTGCAGGTCGGTGAGAGCTCGACGTGGACCCTGCGGGTGGCCCTGCCGCTCGCGACGCTCGACGCCCGTGCCGCGCACACCCGCGACGTGGTGCTCGGCGTCGGTGCTCTCGCCCTCCTGCTCGCCGTCCTCGTGGGGCTCTTCGTCGCGGGCACCGTCGTCCGGCCGCTCGACCGGCTCAACGCGCAGCTCGCCGACATCGCCGAGGGCCGTGCGGACCTCACCCGGCGCGCCGACGAGCAGGCCGGCGGCGAGGTCGGCGCGCTCGCCGTCTCGTTCAACCGGTTCGTCGGCCGGATCGCCGACCTCGTGCGCGAGATGCGGGACGGCGCGCACGCGGTCGCCGGCGCCGCGGGGCACCTGTCCGACTCGGCGAACGCCCTCAGCGCGACCGCCGAGCGCACGAGCCGCGAGGCCGGCGAGGCGGAGGACTCCGTCGGCCGGGCCCGGGACGGCGTCGGCGCCTCCGCTCAGGCGATCGGCGAGATGCGGGCCTCCATCGAGGAGATCGCGCGGAACGCGTCCGAGGCGTCCGGGGTCGCGGGGGAGGCCGTCGGGATGGGCCGGCAGGCGGACGCCGCGATCGAGCGGCTCGCGACGTCGTCGGCCGAGATCGAGGACGTCGTCCGGCTCATCACGTCGATCGCGGAGCAGACGAACCTGCTGGCGCTCAACGCGACGATCGAGGCGGCCCGGGCGGGCGCGGCGGGCAAGGGCTTCGCGGTCGTCGCCGACGAGGTCAAGCAGCTCGCGCAGCAGACCGCGGAGGCCACCGACGACATCGTCGCCAAGGTCGCGACGATCCGCACCGACACCGGCCAGGCGGCCGAGGTGATGCGGGCCGTCGCCGAGGTCATCGAGCGGATCGACGGCTACCAGACGACGATCGCCGCGGCGGTCGAGGAGCAGACCGCGACGACGGTGCAGATGGCGGACAACATGGCCGCCGTCGGCGCCGCCACGGACGGCATCACGACGAGCGTCACCCAGGTGACGTCCGCCGCGCACTCGTCGGTCTCGGCGATCACCCAGACCCGGGCCGCCGCCGAGGAGCTCGCCGAGGTCGGGCAGCGGCTCAGCCGGCTCGTCGACGAGTTCGTCTGCTGACGCGCCGTCGCACGGTGGACGTCCGGCCCGGCGCCTACCGTGGGCGCCGTGCCGGAACCCGTTGACGAGCCCATCGAGGACCTCGCCCTGCCCCTCGCCCTGCCGTCCGCGACCGTCCGCTTCGCGGTCGTCGGGTACGGCTGGCGGGCGCAGTTCTTCCTCCGGCTCGCCGCGCTGCTGCCGGAGCGGCTGGCCGTCTGCGGGCTCGTCGTCCGCCGGCCCGAGGTCGGGGCGCAGGCCGCCGCGACGTGGGGCGTGCCGACGTACGCGACCCTCGACGACCTGCTCGCCGCGCAGCGGCCCGGGTTCGTCGTCACGAGCGTCCCGTGGGACGCCAACCCCGGGCTCGTGCGCGACCTCGTCGGGCGGGGCGTCCCGGTGCTCACCGAGACCCCGCCCGCCCCCGACCTCGCCGGGCTGGCCGCGCTCTGGGCGGACGTCGGGGCGAGCGGGCTGGTCCAGGTCGCCGAGCAGTACCACCTCATGCCGGGGCACGCGGCCCGCCGGGCCGCGGTCGCCGCAGGCACGGTCGGGACGCCGTCCCAGGTGCAGGTCTGCTCGACCCACGGCTACCACGCGGTCTCGCTCCTGCGGACGCTGCTCGGGATCGGCCGGCTGCCGGCGACGGTCACCGGGACGACGCTGCACGGGCCGCTCGTCGACCCGGTCGGCCGCGACGGCTGGACCGACGACCCGACGCCGCGGCGGGCCGCGAACGTGCTCGCGACGCTGGACTTCGGCGACGTCTCGGGGGTCTACGACTTCAGCGACAACCAGTGGCACAACCCGCTGCGGGGCCGCCGGGTCGTCGTCCGCGGCAGCCACGGCGAGATCGACACGGACGACGTGACCCGGCTCGCGGGCCCGCGCACCGTCGTCCGGTCGCGCCTCGAGCGGCGCCAGGTCGGGTACGACCTGGACCTCGACGGCTACGACACCGACCACGTCTCGCTCGACGGCCGGGTGCTGTGGCGCAACCCGTTCGGCGGGCTGCGCCTGGCCGACGAGGAGATCGCCATCGCGTCGATGCTCGTCGCGACCGCGGCGTGGACCCGGGACGAGGGGCCGGAGCCGTACCCGCTGCGCGACGGCTGCCACGACCATGCGCTCTCGCTGGCGATCGACGAGGCGGTCGCGACCGGCCGGCCGGTGCGGGTCGGGGACCTTCCGTGGGCGTGACGGTTCAGCCCGGCGGCGCGGCTGCCGACAGGCTCGTATGGGAGCAGGACGTCTCGAGGCGCTGAGCAGGCTCGGTGAGTCGCTGCTGCCGCGGATCAGCCCGCGGCGCGGTGCGATGGTCGACGGCGGCTGGACGACGGTGCTCACCCCGCGCGGGCTGCTCCGGGCCGCGCCCGGCGTCACCCGGCAGGCGGTCCGCAGCGGCGCCGACCTCGTCGTCGTGACCCTCGACGTCGTCGACGTCACCGTGGCGGGCTCGACCGAGGGTGCGGCCGGGGTGCACCTGCAGGCCCGGCGCTCCGTCGAGGACCCGTCGGCGCTCGTCGGCGACCTGCTCGAGGTCTCGGTGCGCACGACGGACCGGGTCGCCCGGACGTCGCCGCACCGGTTCGCGGTGCTCCTCGCCGCCGGTTCGGCGTTCGCCGCCGACACCGCCGAGCGGCTGCACCGCGGCGCCCGCCGCACCGTGCGGCCCTACGGGCTCGGGGTGCGGGTCGGCGTCGCCCGGCGGGCCGCCGCGGACTGCACCGGCCCGGCCGAGGCGTGGCTGGGCGACATGATCGACGAGGCCGCGACCCGCGCGGACCTCGGCGGCGGCCGGTAGCCCGCACCGCGTCGGGCCGGTCCCGCCCGCGTCAGGTCGCGGACGGCGCCGGGGTCTTCGAGGCGCTCTTCGACGGGGTCGGCGTGCCGGCCGGGGCGGTGCTCCCGGACGGCGCGGGGGACCGCTCGCCACCGGGCTGGGGGCACCCGGCCGGCACGGACGCGAGCGTGGGGGTGAGGGCCTTGGCGGCAGCCGCCGCGGACCGGACCTTGGTGAACTTCTTGCCGAGGACGAGGTCGACCGACTCGCTGGCCCGGTCGTCCGGGACGAACGTGACCTTGCCGTCGAGGTAGGCGGCCACCGTCTTGGCCGCTTCGAGCCCCGCCGGCCCGTGCCGGATCACGGCGACGCCGGGGACCTTCGCCTCCTGCGGGTCGTTGCCGACCTCACCGATCTGGAACCCGCGCTTCTTGAGCGTGGCCGCGACCGTGCGGGCCAGGCCCGTGCGGCTGCTCGCGTTGTAGACCTTGACCGTGACGTCCTTCGCGGGCGGGGCGGTCTGGGTCGGCGTCGGGCAGACCGGGGCGGAGACGCTCGCCGCGCCGAACGGCCACGACCAGGCGCCCTGGAAGAACGTGAAGGACGCCAGGCCCATCGCGAGGACGCCGAGGAAGATCCCGAGGAACGTCAGCGTCCGGCGGCGTTCCCGGCGGCGGTGCGCACGGATCATGTCCGCCGTCGGCCGCAGCGTGATCGCCGTCGTCGCCGGGTCCGCCGGGTCCGCCGGGTAGACGACCCCGTACCCGGAGTCGCCCGGGGCGCCGCCGTCGGCGTCCGGGCCGGGGGTGACGTCGTCGTAGCCGACCTCGCCGAGGGACTCGTCGGGCGGGCCGGCGGGGCTGGTGTCCGGGGCAGCGGTGGCCGGGGCAGCGATGTCCGGGGCGGTGACGTCCGCGACCGCGGGAGCCGGGGTCACGGGCACCGAGGCCACGGGCACCGGCGGCAGCGGCGGCTCGGGTGCGGCGGGCTCGGGGAGCGGCGGCCCGGGGTCGGGACCGGGCACGACCGGGGTCGTCGGGACGAACAGGTCCGCGACGAACGGCTCGGGCTGGACGAACGGCTCGGGCTGCGGGACGTCGGGGTCGGGCCCTGGGTCGGGTCGGCTGAACCAGGCGCGCGTGTCGTCGTCCGGCCGGGCGAGCGACACCGGCGGCGGGGCGTCGTCGTGGGAGACGACGACGGCGTCCGAGAGGTCCTCGTCGTCGGCTGCCTCGTCGGCTGCTGCCTCGTCGGCTGCCTCGTCGGCTGCCTCGGCCGTCGGCTCGTCCGCCTCGGCCGAGGGTTCGTCGTCGGCGGCAGCGGCGACCGGCTCGTCGGGCTCGGGCTCGGCCGGGTCGTCGTCGAGGGCGACGGACGACGCGTCGTCCGCCGCGACCTCCTCGTCAGCCACCACGGTCTCGGGCTCGTCGTCCGGCTCGGGCGCGTCGTCCGGCTCCGGCTCGACGTCGGGCTCGGTCTCGGCGACGGCCTCGGTCTCCGTGCCGGGCTCGTCGTCGGGCTCCTCGTCGGCCTCGGGCTCGTCGTCGGGCTCGTCGTCGGGCTCGTCGTCCGGCTCGACGTCCGCCCCGGGCCCGGCGTCACCGGCCTCCGCCGTCTCGTCGTCCGCCGTCTCGTCGCCCGGCTCGCTGGTCGTCACGCCCTCAGGGACGCCCGGACCCCCGGCCTCGGTTGCGTCGCGCTCCGCGGGAGCCGCAGCCTCGTCCGGGGGCAGGTCGCCAGGGGGAACGTCGTCCTCGGCCGCCATCGACGCCTCTCAGTCGTCCAGAACCAGTACCCGTGCGTGGAGCACCGGCCGCTGCGCGAGGGCGGCCCGGACGGCGCGGTGTAGGCCGTCCTCGAGGTACAGCGTCTCCCGCCACTGGACGACGTGCGCGAAGAGGTCTCCGAAGAAGGTGGAGTCCTCCGAGAGCAGCTGGGTGAGGTCGAGCGTCGTCTTCGTCGTGACGAGCTGGTCGAGCCTGACCTGCTGCGGTGCGATCTTCGCCCACTGGCGCGGCGTCGTGTACCCGTGGTCGGGGTACGGACGCGTGTCGCCCACGCCTCTGAAGATCACACGGGCGATTCTACGGACCCGTACGCTCCCGGGTGCGGTTGCCATGCCCTGACGGGGTGCCCGGTCGTAGGCTCGGCCCCGGTCGTCCTGTGCCCGGACCGGCACGCCATTCACCGAGCGGGAGTCCCCAGATGTCGTCGCAGCAGCCCACCGACGTCGCCGCCGTCGTCCGGACGGGGTACGCGTTCACCGGCCCGGCGCTCGAGCTGGGGGCGCTCCTCGTCGACGGCGAGCCCGTCGTCGACGCCCAGGTCCGCGTCCCGCTCGGGATGCTCAACCGGCACGGCCTCGTCGCCGGGGCCACCGGTACCGGCAAGACGAAGACCCTGCAGCTCATGGCCGAGCAGCTCTCGGCGAACGGCGTCGCGGTCTTCATGGCAGACATCAAGGGCGACCTGTCGGGGATCGGACAGCCCGGCCAGCCGAACGAGAAGCTCACGGCCCGGACGGCATCCATCGGGCAGAACTGGGTGCCGGCCGGCTGCCCGGTGGAGTACCTGAGCCTCGGCGGCCAGGGCAGCGGCGTCCCGGTGCGGGCGACGATCACGTCGTTCGGCCCGACGCTGCTCGCGAAGGTGCTCGACCTCAACGAGACCCAGACCTCGAGCCTGGCGCTCGTCTTCCACTTCGCGGACGAGGCCGGCCTGGCCCTGCTCGACCTCAAGGACCTGCGTGCCGTCATCCAGTTCCTCATCTCGGACGAGGGCCAGGACGAGCTCGAAGGGCTGGGCGGGCTGTCGAAGGCGACCGCGGGCGTCATCCTCCGCGAGCTCATCGCCTTCGCGGACGCCGGTGCGGACGTCTTCTTCGGCGAGCCGGAGTTCGACACCCGGGACCTGCTGCGGACGGCGCCCGACGGTCGCGGCGTCGTCACGTGCCTCGAGCTGCCGTCGGTGCAGGACAAGCCCGCGCTGTTCTCGACGTTCCTGCTGTGGATGCTCGCCGACCTCTTCGAGGACCTGCCCGAGGCCGGTGACCTCGACAAGCCCAAGCTCGTCTTCTTCTTCGACGAGGCGCACCTGCTCTTCCGGGACGCGAGCAAGGCATTCACCGAGCGGATCACCCAGACGGTGCGGCTCATCCGGTCCAAGGGGGTCGGGGTCTTCTTCGTGACCCAGTCCCCGAAGGACGTCGACGGTGACGTCCTCGCCCAGCTCGGCAACCGGGTGCAGCACGCGCTGCGGGCCTACACCCCTGAGGACGCCAAGGCGCTCAAGGCGGCCGTCTCGACGTTCCCGAAGTCGTCGTACGACCTCGAGGAGCTGCTGACGAACCTCGGCATCGGCGAGGCGGTCATCACGGTGCTGTCCGAGCGCGGCGCCCCGACCCCGGTCGCCTGGACCAGGCTGCGGGCCCCGCAGTCGCTCATGGCGCCGGCCCCGGCGGAGGCGCTGGCCGCCGCGGTCGCGGCGTCCCCGGTGCAGTCGAAGTACGGCACGGCGCTCGACCGGGAGTCGGCGTACGAGAAGCTGCGCACCAAGCTCGCCCCGCCGCCGTCGGTCGAGAAGACCGAGGGGGCGGCCGCCAGGCCCGTGCCCGCCCCCGCACCGGCCCCGCGCCAGGAGCGGGAGGCCCCGCGCCCCTCCGCGCGGGAGGAGGCCGGGATCGTCGAGAAGGCGGTGAAGTCCTCGGCGTTCAAGAGCTTCCTCCGCTCGGCCGGGACGGTCCTCGGGCGCGAGATCACCCGGAGCATCCTCGGGACGGCGAAGCGCCGCCGCTGACCGGCTGCACCTTCGCGTGATCCGGCGCGTGAGCCGTCGTCCGTCGGACCGCTGACCCTGCTGCCGCCGCCCGCGCCCTCCACGGGCGGCGGCAGGTCCGCGGGTGCCGGGGTCGGCACGGTCAGCTCCCGGGCGCCGGGTCGACGACCGGCGGGACCCGGACGTCGTCGGCGTGCGGGACGACGGCCGTCGCGGCGGGGGCGAGCGTGAACGTCATGGTCGGGCGGAACGTCGGCGCGAGCGTGATGCTCGGGTCGATCGCGGCGTCCGAGCCCGGGGCACCCGGTTCCGGGGCGTCGGTCGGGCCGTCCGTGGGCCCGTCGGTCGGACCGTCCGTGGTGCCGTCGGTCGGGGTGTCCGTCGTGGCGCCGCCGCCGGGCGACGCACCCGAACCGCCGGCGGAACCGGCCGAGCCGCCCTTGGAGCCGGCCTTGGAGCCCGCCTTCGGGGCCTTGGCCGCCGGCCCGGTCGGGGCCGCCGAGGGGGAGGCGCCGACCTGGGCGGCCGAGGCGCCGTCCGACGGCGTGCCCGGCGACGCGGCCCCCGGCACGAGCGGCGCGGCCGGCGCGGGGCCTCCGGTGAGCACACCGACGAGCGCGCCGACGAACACCGCGACGAACGCGGCGACGACGAACGCCGCGGCCCACAGCGGCACCCGGCGGGCCTGGCCCGAGGTGCCGATGTGCCGGGCGGCCGGGGCCCCGACCTCGAAGGCGCCGGACTCGCCGAAGAGCGGGTTCGACGGCAGCGGCGCGCTGCCCTGGGCGGCGGCGTGGCGGATCACGGACGGGTGCAGGGTCGTCGGCGTCATGGTGGCCTCCTCGTCGGGCCCGCTGGTCGGGCACTCAGGGGGGAGACGGGGGAGGGGCTGCGTGATTACACCCCGGCCCAAACTTTTTTCGAGGCGGCCTCGGGGTCCCCCGAACGGGGGTGTAATGATCCGGGTCCTCCGCCGTCGTCCCGGTGTGAAGACAGCACCGACTCGGGGAGGTCAGGCATGGTGGATCGTGCAGGCAGCGGCGGCAGGCCGCTCGCCGACGACCCCGCCGGCGTGCCCGACGCCGACCTCGCCCGCGCCTGGGCCGCCGGTGACCCGCTCGCCTTCGGGGAGGCCTACCGCCGGTTCGCCACCTCCCTGTTCGGCACCGCGGTCGGGCTGCTCGGCGACCGCACGGTCGCCGCGGACGTCGTCCACGACACCTTCGTGCGCGCGGCGCCGCGCGTCGCGGGCCTGCGCGAACCCGACCGGCTGCGGGCCTGGCTCTTCGCGATCCTGCGCAACGAGGCGGCGTCCGTGCACCGCGCCCGCCGCCACGACGGCGGCTCCCTCGACGACGACGCGGGCGGCGAGGTGACGGGCCGGCTCGCGGACGACGCCGCGCCCGCGGACGTCGAGGCGTCCCGGGGCGAGCTCGCCGACCTCGTCTGGACGGCGGCCGACGGGCTCCAGGAGCGCGACCGCGAGGTGCTCGAGCTCAACGTCCGCGGCGGTCTCGACACCGCCGACCTCGCCGCCGCGCTCGGCGTGACCACCGGGCACGCCGCCGTCCTGCTCTCCCGGATGCGCGACCGGCTGGAGCGCTGCATGGGCGCGCTGCTCCTGGCCCGGCTCGGACGGCGAGACTGCGACGCGCTCGACCGGCT
>JACRAB010000165.1 GCA_016213575.1 Actinomycetota bacterium | reverse complement strand
TGCCGCACCTCGGCCCGGCCGTGACCGCCGTCCATGCCGTGGAGCCCGACCCGCACATGGTCCGCCGGCTCACCCCGAACCTGCCGCCGGGCGCCGTCGTGCACACCACCGGCGCAGAGCGCCTGCCCCTGGACGACGCCAGCGTCGACACCGTCCTGGCCACGCTGACCCTGTGCACCGTGCAGGACCCCGAGGCCGCCGTCGCAGAGATCGCCCGCGTGCTGCGACCCGACGGTCAGGTCCTCGTGCTCGAGCACGTCCTGGCCGTCGACCCCGCGGTCGCGGCCTGGCAGCACCGGCTGCGGCTGCCGTGGCGCTGGTTCGGCGCCGGCTGCAACCCCACCCGGGACACCGCCGGGCAGTTCGCCGCCGCCGGCTTCGCCATCGACCCCCTCGAACGGATCGAGGTACCGGGCCTGCCGGTCACGCGCGAGTGGGTCACCGGCGTCCTGGCCGCCCCCACCCCCGAGTGACCGGCCCCTGTCACCACCGCGCGCGGCCGCCACCGAGTGACAGCAGGTCTGGGTCCGACACGTCCGGGCGCCGAGCGGTCCGGGCGGCGGGATACGGCGCAGGACGCTTCCGGGATCCTCGGCGCTCGGCAACCGGGCTGCGGCCCCGCAGCGTTCATGTACCTGTCGTCGGGTGCCGACAACTGCTGGTATGAACAGCCCGGGCCACCAGCCGACCGAGGGACCGATGCCGCGGGGGCGAGCCAATTCCCCGTCGTCGGTGCCGTCGGTGACGTCGAGCAAAGCCCGCAGGGGGTCGCGGTGCCTGCCGATGGTGGTCTGCGCGGTCACGGCTGTGCTGTTCACGGGTAGCGCGGTCGCTGGCGCGGCGTCGGTATCGGCGGTGGACACCCAGGAGCGGTTGCTCGAGCAGCAGTCCGTCCTGACCGCCGTGGTCGCCGACGCCGGCCGGGTCGAGGCCCTGGTGGCTCAGGTGGGCGACACGCGCACCAACCCGGCGCACACGCAAGCGCTGCGCGAGGAACTGCGCCGCACCGCCGAACTCATGGACGAATCCGCACGCGCCGTGACCGTTGACGCCGTCCAGGACGACCGGCCCGGCACCGCAGCCGGCGAGCGGGGACGGCGTCTGGAGTCCCTCCGGGCCGTGATCCTGCGGTTCTCGCACCAAGCGGGCCTGGCCGCCGCCCCGGACGCCGACCTGGCCCAGGGACAGCTGCGGCGCGGCAGCCTGGACGGCCTCTACCCCGGGCTCCGCGAACAGGTGGACACGGCCAGGTCCACGATCCACCTCGGCGCGCAGCGGGAGCGCCGGGCCTGGCACCGGACCGTGGTCGCCGGCCTGGTCGCCGTCGCTGCGGCTGGCGCGGGCCTGGGCTGGCTGGTGCTCGGCCCGGTCCGTCGACGCCTTGCCGAGCAACGTCGAGATGCCGAGCAGCTCGCCGAGGTCCGTCAGCGGGAACTGGCCCGCACGACCGCGATCGCGCGGGCCACCAGCGCCGTGCTCCGGCACGACGACGCCCGCTCGACCGTCTGCGAGGCCGCCACCCAGCTCATCGACGGCGCTCTGGGGACGTTGTGGGAGGACGACGGGCACGGAGACCTGATCTGCACCGCCGCGGTGCACGCCGATATCTTCGGGATGCGCCTGCCACTGAGCGGCCAGTCGATCACCTCGACGGTGTTCCACACCGCCCGTCCCCGCACGTGCCTCGCGGTCGCCGAGGACCCGGACGTCGACACCGACTCCCTGCTGTCCCTGTCCCGCGCCTGCGGCCAGGACCTCACCGCCGGGGTTTGGGTCCCGGTCGTCGTCGCCGGCCGCTGCCGCGCCGTCCTTGCCCTGGGGATCGCCGGCCCGACCGACGCGGACACCCTGGCCCAGCAGCGGCCCACGCTGGAGATCCTCGCCTCTGAGGCGGCCGTCGCCCTGGAACGCCAGGACCTGATGCGACAGCTCGCCGCAGACGCCGAGTCCGACCCGCTCACCGGAGCCGCCAACCGTCGCGCGTGGGACGTCGTCCTACCCCGGGCCGTGTACACCTCCCGCGCCACCGGCGCACCGGTCAGCATGATCATGCTCGACATCGACCACTTCACGATCTACAACGACGCTCACGGGCACCCGGCCGGCGACACCTTGCTGCGTCGGACCGTCGGGGCCTGGCGCCAGGTCCTGCGCCCGGGCGACACCCTGGCCCGCTACGGCGGCGAGGAGTTCGCCGTTCTGCTGCCGGGCCACGACCTGGACAAGGCCACCCGCACCGCCGACGCCCTGCGCCAGCTGCTGCCCGCCGGCCAGACCTGTTCGGCAGGCGTCGCCCAGCTCGCCGGTGCCGAGGACGCCACCGCGCTGCTCACACGCGCCGACCAGGCGCTCTACCGGGCCAAGCAGGACGGCCGGAACCGCACCGTCACCGCCGAACAGCCACAACGCCGACGCTGAACCCGTACGCCCCGGCTGACCAGCAAGCCGGGGCGAGGCGTCGGGCCCGGCCGGGCTCAACCCACCTCGGCCCGGCCGCCGCCGGCACCGATGATGGCACGAGCGATCGAAGCGGTCAGCGTGAGCGAGGCGGTGGCGCCGTTGGTTTCTCCCTTCTCGAAGTCGTCGCCGTAGACGGCCATCGAGTTGGTCACGTGGGCGATGCACACGACGTCTCGGCCTCGGGCCGCGGCGTAGGCGTAGAGCGCCGCGGCCTCCATCTCGACGCAGACCGCGCCCGCGGCGACCGCTACGGCGATCGCCGTCCCCGTCTCCCGGTAGGGCGCGTCGGTCGTCCACGACGCCCCGCGCCGCACGGTGCCACCGGGCGCCAGCAGCGGTTCGACGGCAGCCCCGAGGTGACCGGGCAGCTGCGCCCAGGCGCTCGGCGCCTGGTAGTGCAGGCTCGTGCCCTCGTCGCGCAGGGCGCGGTCGATGAGGACGAAGTACGGCGGGTCGGCCAACGGCGAGAGCTGCCCGGCGGAGGTGACGCTGACGACGAGCGTCGCCCCGCTCGCGGCGAGCTGCTCGGCGACCAGGACCGCGAACGGCGCGCCGACCGCGCAGCCGACGACGCCGATCCGCAGGCCGTCGACCTCGGTGGTCCACATCTGCGTGTGGTAGCAGGCCCACGCCGGTTCGAGGACCCCGTGGCCTGTCGCTGCGAGGTGGCGGACGACGTCACCGTCGGGATCGAGCAGGCAGATGTCCGGGACCGGCCGGTCCGGGAGCCGCTTCTGTCGGCGGGCCTCGCGCAGGAGGTTCTCCGGCTCAAACACCGAGGGCGCGGTGTACTCCTTGCCGCGCAGCAGCGGGGTTTCCCCGTCGGGCACGAACGTCACGGGTCGAAATCCTCCGGTCTTGTCTGCTGGTCTCACGACGACTCAGGAGGCGGGCTGAGCGGCGGGGACGCGGTGCAGAGTCTCGTACATGCGGACGGCGACCAGCAGGCCGGAGGCGGCAGTCAGGGCGGCGACGGTCCAGATCGCCGGGCGGATGCCCCAGGCGTCGGCGACCAGACCGGACAGCAGGGCTCCGACGGCGAACCCGCCGTCGCGCCAGAGCCGGTAGATCCCGACCGACCGGGCTCGCCAGGTCGGGTGCGCGACGTCGCCGATCGCGGCGAGCAGCGTGGGGTAGACCATCGCGGTCCCGGCACCGAGCGCGACCGCGGCAGCCGCCCAAGCGGAGAACGAGTTGGTGACGGCGAACCCGGCCAGGGCCGCGGCCTGCAGGAGCATCCCGGTGACGATGAGCGGCTTGCGTCCGACC
>JACRAB010000164.1 GCA_016213575.1 Actinomycetota bacterium | reverse complement strand
GCCGGCCGGTGGGCCGACGTGGCTTGCACGCCACGGGTCGGAGGCGATGGGCTGGGCGCATGCAGATCCGGGTCGAGACCCTGCAGGACCGCGCGGCCGTCGAGGCGCTCCACGGCGAGGCCTTCGGCGACGAGATCGTGCCGGCGCTCGCCGCCGCGCTGCGCATCGGGGAAGGGTTCGTCCGGCGGTACTCGCTCGTCGCGGACGCCTCGGACGACCCGGAGCGACCTGACGTCGTCGGGCACGTCATGCTCACCCGGGTCCAGCTCGAGGCGCAGGACGGGTCGACCCGTGAGGTGCTCTGCCTGTCGCCGCTCGGGGTGCGCCCCGACGCGCAGGGCGGCGGTGTCGGGCGCGCGCTCGTCGAGGCGGCGTGCGCCGCGGCCGACGCGGACGAGGAGCCGTTCGTCGTGCTCGAGGGAGCCCCGGCGATGTACTCCCGGTTGGGGTTCGTCGCGGCGGCCGGGCGGGGGCTGCGCCGGCCCTCGGAGCGGACGCCTGCGGCCGCCTTCCAGGTGCGGAGCCTGTCCGCCGACCGCCCGGACGACCCGGCGCTGCGCGGCCGGGTGCTCTACCCCGACGTCTTCTGGGAGCTCGACGCGGTCGGCCTGCCGATGGACGGGCCGGCGTTCCTCGACACCCTCGAGCAGGCCTGCCGCGACCTCGAGGCCCGGGTCCGCGCCGCCGACGGCTCGCCGGACACCGCCGGGCTCGCCACGCCCGTCCCGGCCTGCCCGGGCTGGGAGGTGGCGGACGTCGTCCGGCACCTCGGCTTCATCCACCGGTTCGTCGCCGCGTGGGTCGAGGGCGGGCGTCGTCCGCGCCCCGCGACGGTCGGGCAGCCGGCGCCGGACGCCGCGCCGGCCGAGCTGCTCGCCTGGTTCGCCGCCGGCTGGCGGGCGCTCCAGGAGCTCCTCGACGAGCGCGGCGCCGACACCCCGACGGCGACCTGGTCGCCCTGGGACGCGACGTGCGGGTTCTGGCGCCGGCGGATGGCGCACGAGGCCGCGATCCACGCCCTCGACGTCGCACAGACGTTGCCGGACAAGGGATCCGGTGTCTGGTGGGTGCCGGACGACGTCGCGCTCGACGGCGTCGACGAGGTCGTCCGGCTGTGGCTCGGCACCCGGCTCGGGGACGCGGCCGGCGGCGCCGGCGAGCTCGTCGCGCTCGTCGCCGCCGACCGGCGCTGGACCGTCGGGCTGCACGGCGGGATCACCGAGACGCACGACGTGCCGACCCGGGCCGACGCGACGGTGGCCGGCGCCCCGGCGGCGCTCTACACCTGGCTGTGGGGCCGCGGCCGCGCCGACGACGTCACGGTCACCGGCAGCCCGGCCGCGGTCGAGGCGCTGCGGGCGGCGCTGACCCGGGCGATGCAGTGAGCGGGCGCGATCGAGCGAGCGGGTGCGTCGTCCGACCGATGACGGCCGCCGACGCGGAGGCGGTCGCGGCGATCTACACCCAGGGCATCGCGGACCGCACCGCGACCTTCGAGACCGCGCCGCGGACGGCGTCCGACGTCGTCGGCTGGCCCGACCAGGGGCCGGTCGTCGTCGTGGAGCGCGACGGTGCCGTCGTCGCCTGGGCCTCGACGTCCGCCTACCGGCCGAACCGGCCCGCGTACTCCGACATCCGCGAGTTCTCGGTCTACGTCGACCGGGCCGCGCGAGGTGCCGGCGTCGGCCGGGTCGCGCTCACCGGGCTGCTCGAGCGCTGCCCGCCGGCCGGCGTCCGCAAGCTCGTGAGCCGGATCTTCCCGGAGAACACCGGCAGCCTCGCGCTGTGCCGCAGTCTGGGTTTCCGCGAGGTCGGGACGTATCGTCGGCACGGCCTGCTCGACGGCGTCTGGAAGGACGTCGTGATCGTGGAGCTGCTGCTCGACGACTGACGCGACGCGGCGCCGACCGGCCGCTCAGTCCGCGGGGCGGTCCGCGACGACGGGCATCTCGTGGGTGTCGACGCCGAGCACCGCCGCCTCGTCGGGCTTGCTCGGCAGCACCGTGCCGACGTACGAGCGGACGGCGTCGAGCAGGCCGACGTCCCGGCCGTTCTGCTCGGAGAGGTACCAGCGGTGCTCGAGCACCTCGTGGAAGATCTCGGCCGGCTCGAGCTTGCCGCGCAGGTTCTTCGGCACCGCCCGGACGACCGGCTCGAAGCAGCTCTGCACCCACTCGTGCGCGACGGCCTCCTCGTCGTCCGCCTGCCGGCCCTCGGCCGCCTGGAACGCGTCGAGGTCGTTGAGCAGCCGGCGGGCCTGGTTCTCCTCGACGTCGAGGCCGGTGAGGCGCAGCAGCCGCCGCGAGTGGTGGCCCGAGTCGACGACCTTCGGCTGGATGCTCACCGTGGTGCCGTCGATGTCGGTCGTCAGCGTGAGCTCGCCGACGTCGAAGCCGAGCTCGTTGAGCCGGCGGATCCGGGCGTCGACGCGCCACCGGTCACCGGTCTCGAACGACTCCGGTGCGGTGAGCTCGGCCCACAGCGAGAAGTAGCGCTCGGAGAGCACCTCGCTGACCCGCAGCGGGTCGAAGTCCTCGTCGAGGAAGCCGCCGGCCTGCAGGTCCATGACCTCGCCGGCGATGTTCATCCCCGCGAGCTCGACGTCGTACTCGCGCTGGCCGCGCGACAGCGTCTCGTGCAGGTCGCCGGTCTCGGCGTCGACGAGGTACGCCGCGAACGCCCCGGCGTCACGCCGGAAGAGCGTGTTCGACAGCGACACGTCGCCCCAGTAGAAGCCCGACAGGTGCAGCCGCACGAGCAGGACGGCGAGCGCGTCGACGAGCCGGGTCGCGGTGTCGACCCGCAGCGTCTGGGAGAACAGTGCGCGGTACGGCAGCGAGAACTGCAGGTGCCGGGTGACCAGGGCGGCGTCGAGCGGCTCGCCGTGGACGTCGGTGCGCCCGCTGACCACCCCGACCGGCTCCACCGACGGCATCCCGAGCCGGCGCAGCACCCGCAGGAGCTGGTACTCGCGGCGGGCGATCGTCTCGTCGATCTCCTTGACGGCGAGGACGGCGCTGCCGAGCTTGACGAACCGGACGACGTGCCGCGAGATGCCGCGCGGGAACGCCGCCAGCCGCTCGGCGGGCCACTCCTCGAGCGGCGTGCGCCACGGGAGCCCGAGGATCTCAGGGTCGACCGAGGCGGCGGTGATCTCCAGGGCGGTAGCCATCGAGCCCATTGTGCCGGGTCAGCCGTCGCGCTGCGCGGAGTAGAGGCGGCGGACGACGTCCTCGATGTCGGGCTCCTCGACGGCGAGGTCGCGGACGGCGACCCGGTCGGTGACGGCGGCGAGGACGGCGGCGACGGTCGTCGCGTCGGAGTCGACGGCGAGGCGCTGGCGCAGGCCGCCGGCCTCGCTGCCGAGGTGGTTCGTGTGCGGGACGCCGACGAGGTCGCCCGCCGGCTCGTCGAGGTCGACGACGAGCACCCGCTGCGCGCCGACGAGCCGGGACAGGCCCTCGAGGGAGCCGTCGTAGGCGAGCCGGCCGTGGTCGACGACGAGCACGCGCGGGCACAGCCGCTGGACGTCGCCCATGTCGTGGGTCGTCAGCAGCAGGGTGGTGCCGTGCTCGGTGCGCTCGGCGACGAGGAACTCGCGCAGCCGCTGCTTGCTCACGACGTCGAGCCCGATCGTCGGCTCGTCGAGGATGACGAGGCGCGGCCGGTGCAGCAGCGCCGCGGCCACCTCGGCGCGCATCCGCTGGCCGAGCGAGAGCTGGCGCACCGGCGTCGTCCAGAACGGGCCGAGCTCGAGCTGCTCGCGCAGCTCCTCGGTGCGGGAGCGCTCGTCGTCCGCGCTCAGGTCGTGGACGGCGGCGAGGATCCGGAACGACTCCGCGACGGGCAGGTCCCACCACAGCTGCGAACGCTGGCCGAAGACGACACCGACCTGGCGCACGAGCGCGACCCGCTCCCGCAGCGGCGCCCGGCCCAGCGTCGTCGCCGTCCCGGAGGTCGGCACGAGGATCCCCACGAGCATCTTGATCGTCGTCGACTTGCCGGCGCCGTTCGCGCCGATGTACCCGACCGCCTCGCCGCGCTCCACGGTCACCGTGAGGTCGTCGACGGCGGTGAGCGTCACGCGCTTGAGCCCTTCGCGCCGGGTGAAGCGCCGGGTGAGGCCCTCGGTGCGGATCGCCGGGCTGTGCTCCGTGCCGTTCGCGTCGGTCATCCGCCCGCCCCCTGGTAGCTCCTCGTGCCCCATCGCCAGCACAGCATCGCCGCGCACCACGCCCACAGCGCCGCGACCGGTGTGCACCAGGCGAGCCAGGCCGGCAGCCCCGGCGGGCCCGGCAGCCCGAGCACGGCGAGCACGGGCAGGTAGCCGCAGAACGCCATCGGGAAGACGTAGCCGAAGACGGCCCGCACCGGGGCCGACCACACCGCTGCCGGCTGGGTCGCGGCGTAGCGCCCGCCGTAGACGAACGCGTTCGTCATCTCGTGCCCGTTCACGAGGAAGAACTGCAGCCCGCCCGCCGTGACGTACTGGGCCGCGCTGATCGCCGTCGCGCTGACGAGCGCGAGGGTCAGCAGGACGGCGGTCCGCGCGGTCGCGGGGACGTCCGCGGTGACGAGCCCGACGCAGAAGGCGGCGAGGCCGACGAGCGCCCGGGACAGCCGCCGCAGGCTCAGCTCGCTCGTGACCACCTGCAGGAGAACGGGTTGCGGGCGCAGGAAGAACACGTCGAGGGTGCCGGACCGGATGAACTTCGGCAGCTCGTCGACGTGCCCGACGACGACGGAGGCGAGCGAGAAGGCGAAGTCGGCGAGGCCGAAGACGAGGAGGATCTGGTGCAGGTCGAGGCCGCCGAGCGCGTCGACGGTGCGGTAGAGGACGAGCACCTCGGCGAGCTCGACGAGCCCGATGACGCCGGTGGAGAGCAGGTCCATCCGGAAGCTCGCCCGGTACGCGCGCTGCGAGCGGACCCGGGAGCCGATGACCGCGCGGTAGGGCCGCCACCGGTCCCGGCCGGCGGCGGGGGCCGTGACGAGGCCGGTGTCAGCCACCCTGCACCTCCAGCCGGCGCCGTCCGGCGGCGGTCAGCGCCGCCCCGAGGGCGAGGGTCGCGAGCAGCCAGCCGACCTGGGCGGCCACCAGGCCCGCGGCGGCCCAGCCGGCGACCCGGCCGGAGAGCACGTCGACCGGGTACATCATCATCGCGGGGAACGGCGTCGAGTACGCGGCCACCTGCAACCACCCGGGCAGCAGCCCGACGGGCACGAACAGGCCCGCGAAGAACCCCGACGTCACCATGTAGAGCACCTGGATGCCGCGGGTCTCGACGAGCCAGAAGCCGGCGACCGCGACCAGGTACACCGTCGTCGCGGAGACCGCGATCGCGAGCAGCACCGACACCGCGCCGAGCAGGTAGCCGACGGCGGACGACGGCAGCGCGATCCCGACGAGCAGCGCCCCGATCGCGACGCTCGGCAGCCCGCGGGGGAGCAGCGCGAACAGGCCGCGGCCGATGTCCTGCAGGCACGTGGCCGCCTGCACCGACAGCGGCCGGAGGAAGTCGACGGCGACGTCGCCGCTCTTGACCCGGTCGGCGAGCTCGGAGCGGCCGAAGAGGTTGACCGACCCGAGCATCCCCTGGGAGAGCCAGATGTAGGTGCTCATGATCTTCGCGTCGTACCCGGCGACCACGCCGCCGGAGGCGGCGACGGTCGCGGTGAGGATGCCGTACTTGAGGAAGCCGAAGGTCACGTTCGCGACGAGGCCGCCGAACAGTGCCAGCCGGTACGCGGCCGACTCGTGGACGCCGGCGACGACCAGCCGCCACCAGACCCGCCCCCTGCCCCGCACGATCGCAAGAGCCTACTCCCGCGCCGCGCACGGCCCGGCGCTGCGCCGTCCGGGTGAAGATCGTGACCCCTGCCTTCGACGGCGGACGGGGCATGCCGGACACTGGGTCACGATGGAGACGACCCCGGCCCCCGCCGCCCCCGCCCGACGGCGCCGCTCGCGGGCGCCCTTCCCGGTGACGGTCACGCAGATGCCGATGGCCACGTGCCAGGTCTGCGGCCGGGCGCTCGCGCACCGCAAGGGCGAGGTCAGCGCGATCCTCACGGCGCACTACGAGCGCGACCACCCCGAGCTCCTCGGCCGCTGAGGCGTCTCGTTCTGAGACGGTCCGGCACTCCCCGGGCGACGTACAGTCGGGCATGGCCGACGAGATCGTCCTCCCCGTGCCCGAGACCCTCTCCGCCGTCTACGTCGTGCCTACGTCCCGCCCGCCGGACGACCTCGACGCGCTGACCGGCCGGATCGTCGACGCCCTCGGCGAACCGCTCGGCGGGCTCGTCCGCGGCATGCTCACCATGCCGCTCCTCGAGGTCGCCGTCCGGCCCACCGCGGAGCTGCCCCCGATGCCCGACGAGATCCTCGCCGTCATGGGCGCGAGCGACAGCTCCCTGGCCCTGGCCCGGGAGGCGTCGCACGCCGTCGTCGTCACGGGCGTCTACCAGCCCGGCTGGCCGCCGGCCCACGAGTGGGGTGCCGCCGCCGTCGCCGGCGGGATCGCCGCGCGCCTCGACGTCCCGGTGCTCGACGTCGTCGTCCCGCGGCTGCGGACGGCCAAGCAGGTGCTCGACGCGCTGCCGACCGGCGAGCGCCCGCTCGCGGCGGTGGACTGGATCCAGATCGTGCACTCGGCGACGCCCGAGGGGCTGTGGTTCACCACCAAGGGCCTGGGCCGGTTCGGGCTGCCCGAGCTCGCGACCGAGGGCGTGCCGCCGCAGCTCGCCGGGCCGTGGACGAGCGTGCTCAACGGCCTGGCGCAGGTGCTGCTGCGCACCTACGCGGACACCCTCGGGGACGGCGAGGAGCGCGCCGCGTTCGTCACCCTGCCCGCCGAGCTCGAGATCGGCGAGGAGGACGTCGTCCGTGCGCACGGCGCCGAGCCCGCCGGGACCCGGACGACCCGGCTGCGGCTGCGGCTCGACCCGGCGACGGACCCCGACGCCGACAGCTTCCTCACGGTGGTGCCGCCGCTGGACTTCGCCGCGTCCGCGGGCGAGTTCATGGTCGCCGCGTGCGCGGACCTCTTCGGTGCGGCCGACGACGAGGTCGTCCACGCCGCGGACGACGAGGCGACGCACGCCGCGATGGACGCCGCGATGGACCGGGCCCGTGCGACGCTCGCCGGCGCCCGGCAGCGGTTCGTCGACGGCGGCATCCCGGCCGGCTCGCACCTCATCGTCAAGCACGGCCTGGAGGCCGACGACGGCACCGAGTTCGTCTGGGCCTACGTCACGGACTGGCAGACCCCGGACCGGGTCGTCGGCCGCTGCGGCTCGGACGCCGACAGCGACCCCGAGTACCGGGTCGGCCGTCCGGTGCGGCTGCTCGCCGAGGACATCGTCGACTGGGCGGTCTGGACCGACGGCACGGGCATCGTCGAGGGCGGGTTCACCGACGCCGTGCTCAGCGGCGGGGGCTGAGCCCGGCGCGTTCCCGGGGGGATCGCGGAAGGGCCCCGCGCACCGAGGTGCGCGGGGCCCTTCCTGCGGAGCGGGTGCTGCCGTGGGACCGGCAGGTCAGCCGAGACGCTGGCCGTTCGCGGCGTCGAACAGGTGCACGTGCTCGGGCTTGGGCGCGAAGTGCACCGTCGAGCCCTTCTCCGGCACCGAGCGGCCGTCGGTGCGGGCGACGATCGGCATGTCCGAGTCGTTGCTGCGCAGCGTGCCGTAGACGTACGCGTCGGCGCCGAGCTCCTCGACGACGTCCACCGTGACGGCCAGGCCGTGCTCGGAGAGGATGAGGTCCTCCGGGCGCATGCCGACCGTGAGCTTGTCGCCCGAGCCGGAGCTCACCGTCTCGCGCTCGACCGGCCAGACCATGTCGCCGATCTGGACGCCGCCCTCGACCTTAGGCAGGTCGAGCAGGTTCATCGCGGGGGAGCCGATGAAGCCGGCGACGAAGACGTTGTTCGGGTGGTCGTACAGCTCGCGCGGCGTGCCGACCTGCATGAGCAGGCCGTCCTTGAGGACGCAGACCCGGTCGCCCATCGTCATGGCCTCGGTCTGGTCGTGCGTGACGTAGACCGTCGTGACGCCGAGACGGCGCTGGAGCGAGGCGATCTGCGTGCGCGTCTGGACCCGGAGCTTGGCGTCGAGGTTCGACAGCGGCTCGTCCATGAGGAAGACCTGCGGCTTGCGGACGATGGCGCGGCCCATCGCGACGCGCTGGCGCTGGCCGCCGGACAGGGCCTTCGGCTTGCGCTCGAGGTACGGCGTGAGGTCGAGGATCTTGGCGGCGTCCTCGACGCGCTGGCGGATCTCGTCCTTGGAGACGCCGGCGATCTTCAGGGCGAAGCCCATGTTGTCGGCGACCGTCATGTGCGGGTAGAGCGCGTAGCTCTGGAAGACCATCGCGATGTCGCGGTCCTTCGGGGGGACCTGCGTGACGTCGCGCTCGCCGATGAGGATGCGCCCCTCGTTGACGTCCTCGAGGCCCGCGAGCATCCGCAGCGAGGTGGACTTGCCGCAGCCGGACGGGCCGACGAGGACGAGGAACTCGCCGTCCTCGATCTGCAGGTCGAGCTTGTCGACGGCGGGCTTGGTGGACCCGGGGTAGAGCCGGGTCGCCTGGTCGAACGTGACCGTAGCCATGACTGATGAATCCCTTCACCGGCAGGAACGTGCCGGACGATCCGAGTGGAGGGTGACCGGCGCCGTCACCTCGACGACCCCGGCTGGTGCTCCCCGCGAAACCTGCGGGTGCATCGCATCCTTGTCGATCTGCGGGCGGCCGTAAAGGGTTTCAGTCCTGTTACTTGTCCGTTCTGTCGCGGATACGGCCTCCCGGCCGGTACGGACCGTCACGGGCCTGCCCGGCCCGGGCCCTTCGGCCCTCCGCTCCCGTTGTGACGCGGGGCTGACGGCGCGCTGAGCGCCCTGCTGCACGGTCTGCGCCACAGCCGCCGCGGCAGGTGCGGCGGCAGGGGAGAGGACGGAACCGATGAGCAGGACCATGACGCTGTCGCTCGCACGAGCGGCGACCCGCACCGGTGCGCAGGCCGGGGCCGACGGGGCACGGGGCACGACCGGACGGCGGCGCCTGCGCCGGGGCGCGGGGGCCGCGGCGGCCGCGCTGCTCCTCACCGGCGGCGGGCTGCTCGCCGCCGGCGGGCCGGCCGACGCGGCGGTGACGACGTGCGTCGGGATGACGGCCGCGCAGGCGCTCGCGGCGGGCTACTCGACCGTCGTCGGCAACCCGGCGGTCCTCAACGGGACCGGCGGGAAGAACTGGATCGTCGGCGGCGCCGCGGCGCAGACGATCAACGCCTCAGGCGGTGACGACCTCGTGTGCGGCGGCGGCGGGGCGGACACGATCAACCTCGGCGACGGCGCCGACTGGGCCCGCGGCGACGCCGGCAACGACATCGTCAAGGGCGGCACCGGCAACGACGCGCTCTGGGGCGACGACGGTGCCGACCGGCTCCAGGGGGAGGCCGGCAACGACCTGCTCTTCGGGGTCGCGGGCAACGACGCCACGATGAGCGGCGGCTCCGGGGTCGACGCGGGCGACGGCGGCGCCGGTGCCGACACGTGCACGGCGACGGTGGAGCTGCAGATCTCCTGCTGACCTCCGCGCTGACCTCCGCACGCGGACCTCCGCACGGCCGCCCGGCGGCCTCCTGCCGACCGGGGACCGCCCTGACCCGGGCGGTCCCCGGCGGTGTGAACGCTCCCGCCGCGGGCCGGCCCGGGAACGTTCGTGCACGAATGCACAAGGCTGTGAGCAGGGGGTTCACACGCCGCGCCGGACCGGTTACCGTCAACGGAAGGTCGGGCCCGGCCGGGGCTCGGACAGCGGGCGGAGGTGCGGATCATGCGGATCACGGATGTGCTGCGACGCAAGGGCGATCTCGTGGTGACCATCGCTCCCGAGGACACGGTCCGGATGCTGCTCGACGCGCTCTCCCAGTACAAGGTGGGTGCGCTCGTCGTGAGCTCGGGCGGCGGGGTGCTCGACGGCATCGTCAGCGAGCGGGACGTCGTCCGGCACCTCCAGGCGCACGGCGCGGAGATCCTCGACCGGCCGGTGAGCGCGATCATGACCGTGGACCTGCACACGGCGACTCCGCAGGACTCCGTCGACGACCTCATGCTGCTCATGACCGAGAAGCGGATCCGGCACGTCCCGGTGGTCGTCGAGGAGAGCCTCGTCGGCATCGTGAGCATCGGCGACGTCGTCAAGCACCGCATCGAGGAGCTCCAGAGCGAGCGCGACCAGCTCACGGCGTACATCACGAGCTGACGCGACCGGGCTGACGCAACCGAGGGGCCGTGCGGCGCGTCGGGAAGGCATGGCTCCCTTCGCGCCCCGGTCCCCGGACCCCGTCGTCGCGTCGTCCCACCGTGGTCGGACGGCGGGTCCGACCGCAGGCGGAGATCCGGGGCCGGTGCGCGCGAGCGGCGTCGGCCCCACAGGTCCCTCGCGTACCGTGGTCGGTATGACAGGGGGCGGCGCGTGGGACCACTCCACCGTCGGCCCGTACCGGCTCGTGAGCCGGCTCGGCGAGGGCGGCATGGGGGTAGTCCACCTCGCGGTGGGGCCGGACGACCGCGCGGTCGCGATCAAGGTGCTCAAGGCGCACGTCGCGGCGGACCCCGACGCGCGGCTGCGGCTGGCCCGTGAGGTCGCCACGCTGCGCCGGGTCCGGCACCCGCGGGTCGCCGAGGTCCTCGACGCGGACGTCGACGGGCCCGTGCCCTACCTCGTGACCCGCTTCGTGCCGGGCCGCACCCTCGACGACCTCGTCCGCGAGCGCGGGCCGATGCCGCTGGACCGCGTCGTCCACACCGGCCGGCTCCTCGCCGAGGCGCTGCGGACGATCCACGCCGCGGGCGTCGT
>JACRAB010000163.1 GCA_016213575.1 Actinomycetota bacterium | reverse complement strand
GCGGCCGACGCTCCGCTCTGCCCGCACCAGCGAGCCAGGACGCCACAGCCCCCTACGTCTACGCGACCCCGGACGTGAACCCGGACGTGAACCCGGACGCACCCCCGAACGTGAATCCCCACGTGAGCCCGAGCGTGCGCCCACCCGGCCGCTCCCGCGACCACGTGCGCTCACGCACCCGCACCCCCTCACGCACACGCAACCACCTGGCTCGCTCCTGATCGCAGAGCAAGACCGCTCCCCCGAACCACCCCCAACCGGACACCGACAAATCACAATCGTGTAGTTCGACCACTTTCCTGTGAGCCCCCCAGGGGTCGCAACGAACCGACCTGCTCACGCGTCATGCCATGTGAGAATGTCTCCGCAGTCTCTCCAGTGCCGCGGGGGCGTCAGGCGGACTTACGAGCCACGATCGACCTGTCGAGGAGGAGCGCGTGACCCAGGTGGCGCCCCACTCCCATCGGTCCTCCGGTGGCGAGCAGCCCCACGGCACCGGTCGCGACCCCCGCTCGACGCGCGCCGCGGCGCCCGGCCCCTACCGTGATCTCATGACGGACGGCGGCGAGGCCCGGGGTCGTCACGCGACGACCTACGGCCAGGGCTTCGGCGGCGTGGTCCTGTGGACCGTCCTCGGCAGCTTCGTCCCGGGCGTCGGTCTCATCATGGCCGGGCGGCGCGCGCTCGGCGGCCTCGTCCTGGCGCTCAACGTGCTCCTCGTCGCCGGCCTCGGCGCGGCCGTCTACGTCGCGGGCCTCGAGGGGATCATCGACTTCGCCGCCTCACCGAGCCGGATCGTCGTCGCCGCCGCGGTGCTCCTCGTGCTCGTTCTGCTGTGGGCGCTCGTCGTCCTCGGGACGCACGCCTCGCTGCGCCGGTACGCGCACCTCACGCTCCCGCAGCGCGTCATGTCGAGCGGCCTCGTCGTGGCCATCGTCGCGCTCGTGCTCATCCCCGCGGCGCGGGTCGCGGACTACAGCCGGATCTACAAGGACTCGGTCTCGTCGATCTTCGCCTCGGGCGCGGACGACACGACGGGCAAGAACCCGAACGTCGAGAAGGCGAACCCGTGGGCGGACATCCCCCGGGTCAACGTCCTCATGCTCGGCTCGGACGCCGGCTCGGACCGCACGGGTGTGCGGACCGACACGGTCATCGTCGCGAGCATCGACACGAAGACCGGCCGCACGGTGATGTTCAGCCTGCCGCGCAACCTCCAGGGCGTGCCGTTCCCGGCGGGGAGCCCGCAGGCGGCGGACTACCCGAGCGGGTACCGCTGCCCGGACCAGTCCTGCATGCTCAACGCGCTCTGGCAGTTCGGCGTCGAGCACCGCGCGCAGTACTACCCGAAGGCGAAGTCCGACTGGTCGGCCGGCTACACCGCCGTCAAGCAGGGCGTCGAGCAGACCCTCGGCCTGACGATCGACACGTACGCGATCGTCGACATGAAGGGCCTCCAGCAGTTCATCGACGCCGTCGGCGGCGTCACGGTGCCGGTCACCGAGAAGCTCGCCATCGGCGGCGCGCACGACGGCAACGGCAACGTCACCCAGTACCCGAAGGCGTACCTCAAGCCCGGGATCCAGCACCTCGACGGCTACTACGCCATGTGGTATGCCCGCTCGCGGTTCAACACCGACGACTACAGCCGGATGACGCGGCAGCGCTGCCTCATCGGGTACGTCCTCGACCAGACCGACCCGATGGACGTCCTGCGCTCGTTCCCGGGGATCGCCAAGGCCGCCAAGGGCAACATCAAGACGGGCATCCCGATCGACAGCCTCAGCGCGTGGGCCGACCTGGCCCTGCGGGTGAAGTCCGGCGGCGTGAGCAGCCTGGCGTTCACGAACAAGGTGCTCGGCTCGACGGCGGACCCGGACTTCCCGTACATCCAGGAGAAGGTCCAGGCGGCGATCACGGCCCCGGTCAAGGCCTCCCCGACCGCGACGCCGAGCGCGGGCGCCACCCCCGGCGCGACGAAGACGCCCACGCCGTCGGCGAGCCCGGCGGAGGTCCCGGCCGGCGAGGCCGCGAGCCTCAAGGACGTCTGCGCCCCGGTCGGCTGACCGACGCCCGCGACAGCACGCAGCACCCACGAAGGCCCGGCCCCCGCGAGGGGACCGGGCCTTCGTCGTGGCGGACGGCGCTCAGCGCGGCTGGAGCGCCGTGATCATCTCGGCCCGCAGCTTCATGAGGGACGGCATGAGCCCGACCCCGACGACCCCGACGAGCTCTCCGCCGCGCTCGTAGCCGGCGACGAACTCGCCGTCGAGGTCGCCCTCGAGGACGCGCACGGTGTCGGCGACGCCGAGCGACCCGAACGACTGGATCCGGGCGCCGTACTGGTCGCTCCAGAACGACGGCATCGGCGCGAACGGGGCCGGGTCCGGGTCGGCGCCGGCGAGGCCGGCGACGAGCGCGGGAGCGGCCCGCTTCGCGGTGTCGGTCGGGATGCTCCAGTGCTCGACGCGGCGGGGCACGTCGTCGAAGAGCGCGTTGGGGAAGCGCGCGACGTCGCCCACGGCGACGACGTCGGTGCGCGGCCGGCCCTCGGGGTCGAGGGCGCGCATCCAGCCGTCGGTGCGGACACCGTCCGCGATGTCGAGCCCGGTGGCCGCGAGCCACTCGGTGTTGGGGACGCAGCCGAGCGCCTCGACGACGACATCGGCGGGCAGCCGGGTGCCGTCGTCGAGGACGACCGCCCCGACCCGGCCGGGGTCGGCGTCCGCGCCGGTCGAGCGGGCCTCGACGACCGCGGGCAGCCGGCCCAGGTGCATCCGGACGCCGTGCGCCTCGTGGCGGCGCTGCATGGCGGCACCGACCTCGGGGCCGAGCGGGCGCTGCATGGGCACGTCCTCGGGGGCGACGACGTCGACCTCGCAGCCCAGGCCGACCGCGGTCGCGGCGACCTCGCAGCCGATGAACCCGGCACCGATGACGACGACCCGGGCCCCGGGCCGCAGGTCGGCGCGCAGCGCGACGGCGTCCTCGAGGGTGCGCACGGCGTGGCGACCACCCTCGGGCGCGGGCAGGGTGAGCCGCCGCACGCGCAGGCCGGTCGCGACGACGAGACCGTCGAAGGGCAGCACCGAGCCGTCGGCGAGGACGACCTCGCGGGTGCCGAGGCTCGCCTCGGCGACGGCGGACCCGAGGCGCCAGGTCACGTCGTCCACGCTCTTGCGCCGGCGGAACTCCAGGGCGGAGAACGCGAGGTCCCCGGCGAGCGCCTCCTTGCTCAGCGGCGGCCGGTTGTACGGCATGTGCGGCTCGTCGCCGACGACGACGACCTCACCGGTGAAGCCCGCGGCCCGCAGCCCCTCGGCGGCGCGCAGCCCGCCGAGGGAGGCCCCGGCGACGACGACCCGCTGCGCAGGCGCCCCGGTCACGGCTCAGTCCTCGATCGAGATGGCCTGCATGGGGCAGACGTCCGCGGCCTCCTCGACGAGGTCCCGCTGCGACTCGTCGGCCTCGGCCTTGTAGACGAGCTTGCCGTTGTCGTCCAGCTGGAACACGTCGGGGGCGGCGTAGACGCACTGGCCGTGGTCGGCGCACAGGTCCATGTCGACGACGATCTTCACTGCGTTCTCCTCGGGGAGGCCGGATCGGATGACCGGCGGAATCTACCCGGCGCGGCGGCGCCGGTGGATCAGGGAGGGTGTGACGTCGCCCGCTCAGCCGGTCGGCGCGGCGGACCGGGCGGTCCAGCCGGCCGCGGGCCGGTCGAACCAGATGTGCACCTGACCGGTGCCGACGGAGTTCTCGTACTCGCTGAAGCGCCGGCCGGGCGCCGCGCAGCGGCCCTCGCCGAGGGCGCCGACCATCATGAGGTAGTGCGCGAACCGGGCCTCCGGCTTGTGGCGGAGGAAGTCCGGCATCGTGTCGAGCACCCGGGCGTGGTCGCCCGCGGCGAACCAGTCCATCCGCTCGACGTCCGCGGCGTAGGCCTCCGGGGTGAAGATGTGCTCGACCCCGGCGGCCTCGTGGTCGCGGATGACCTGGAGCGGCCAGAACGTGTGGCTCATGGCACCGGAGGCGAGGAGCAGGACCTTGCGGTCGGAGGCCGCGACGGCCTCGCCGATCGCGCGGCCGACGCGCAGGTTGTCCTCGGTGGTCGCAGTCTGGCAGACGCTCAGGGAGATCCAGCGCTTGTCCGGCAGGCCCCGGCCGAGGAAGTGCCAGAGGTTGACCGTCGCGTAGAAGATCGGCAGGTACTGGTCGTCGATCGGGGTGATCCACGTGCCGTTCGGCTCGGCCCGCTCCGCGATCGCCGCGGCGAGCTCCGGGTCGCCGGCGAAGTCGTAGGGGATCCGGCACATCCCCCGGGGCAGCTCCTCGGACGTGAAGAGGCCGGCCCGGCGGTCCTGGGCGGTGACGACGTACTCGACCGTCGTGGCCCAGTGCGAGTCGAGGACGACGACCGTGTCGTAGTCGAGGGTGTCGAAGACCTCGGTGCGCAGCCGCTCCAGCCCCGCGACGAGCGTCGAGTCCTCGCCGTGGTTGAGCTCCCGGCGCGTGGCCTCCGGCAGCATGATCGTCGGCACGTGGGCCAGCAGACCGGCCCCGACCACCTCACCCATGAGCTCTCCCGTCCCGTGCTGCTCGGCGCGGCGCCGGCCCGCCACCATGGTGCCGCCCGCCCGGGGGTCCTGCCCGCAGGGGCCGGACCGACACATTCATTTGGTCCCGAACGATATGTGCAGCCCGAGGTCCGGTCAAGACCTGTCGCGACCTCCCCTGGTGCGGACCCCGCAGATCACGGGACTCTTGTCGGGCCGGTTCCGGCGACGTATTGTTCGGACCCAAACAACTCCTGGAGGCACCGTGGCTGACCAGCCGAGCGACCGCCCCGACGATCTCGCAGGCGTGATCGAGGGCCTGCGCGCCCAGGGCGTCGACGTCGTCCGCATCTCCTACTCGGACATGATCGGCGTCGACCGGGGGCGCGACGTCCTCATCGACGAGCTGCCGACGGCGATGGGCCACGGGCTCGCGTTCTGCCGGGCGATCTTCCACACCACGCCCCAGGGGGACGTCGTCCCCGTCGCGGGCGGCCTCGACGCCGGCCTGCCGGACGTCAGCGTGCGCCCCGACCTCTCGACGCTGTCGGCCATGCCGTGGGAGGAGGGCGCCGCCTGGGCGATCGGCGACGTCCGCGGCCCCGACGGGCAGCCGCACAGCGAGAGCCCGCGCGCCGTGCTCACCCGGGTCGAGCGGCTCCTCGCCGAGCACGGCGTGCGCGGCGTCGTCGGGCCGGAGCTCGAGTACTACCTGCTCGAGCCGGACACCTCGGAGCGCGGCTGGAAGCGCTACGCCGACGCCCCCGGCAACGTCTACGTCGTCGGTTCCAAGGGCGACCCCCGCCGGCACCTCATCAAGACGCTGCGCCTGCTGCGGGACGCCGGCCTGCGCGTGACGGCGGCCAACCACGAGTTCTGCGGCGGCCAGTTCGAGATCAACCTCGACCACTCCGCCGCGCTCGACGCCGCCGACCGGTCCTTCCGGCTCAAGTCCGGGATCCAGGAGATCGCCCGGCTCGACGGGCTGCTCGCGACGTTCATGGCCAAGCCGTTCAACGACGAGGGCGGCTCCGGCTTCCACCTGCACGTGTCGTTCGTCGACGCGGACGGAACGAACGTCTTCGGCGACACGGACGGCGAGCACGGCCTGTCCAAGCTGGGGCTGTCGGCGATCGCCGGCGTCCTCGCGCACGCGAAGGCCCTCACCGCCCTCATGAACCCGACGATCAACTCCTACAAGCGGTTCGGGCCGGACACGCTCGCGCCGTGGCTCGTCGACTGGGGCCTGGACAACCGCAGCGCCATGGTCCGGATCCCGCCGGAGCGCGGCGGCGGCTCCCGGATGGAGGTCCGGCTCGGGGACGCCACCGCGAACCCGTACCTCGCGATCGCGGGCACCCTCGCGGCCGCCTACCTCGGCATCCGGGACGGGCTCACCCCGCCCGCGGCGCTCGAGGGCTACGGCTACGACCCGGAGAACGCCGAGATGCTCCCGCAGCGGCTGCCCGACGCGCTCGACGCGTTCGAGGCCGACACCGCCCTGCAGGAGGTGCTCGGCGAGGAGTTCTGCACGTCCTTCGTGACGTACAAGCGCAACGAGGTCGAGCGCTTCGAGCGGCACGTCACCGACTGGGAGTTCACCGAGTACGCGTACCACCTGTAGACGCCGTGCCTTCACACCGGGAGCAGAGCTGACATGACCACGACGCCCGTCGCGCCGTCCGGCGCCGCCGCAGCCACCGACCTGTCCGACCTCGACCTCTTCGCGCAGACCACGCCGTGGGCGGCCTTCGACTCCCTGCGGCGCGACGAGCCGGTGCACTTCAACCCCGAGCAGGGCGGCAACAAGGGGTTCTGGTCGATCACCCGGCACGCCGACATCGTCAACGTCTCGCGCGACGAGGAGACGTTCTCCTCCGAGGTCGCCGCGGTGAACCTCGAGGAGCTCGACGCCGACCAGCTCGAGATCCGCAAGTCGATGCTCGAGACCGACGGCGCGCGGCACTTCGCCCTGCGCCGCCTGCTCCAGCGCGACTTCTCGGCCCGCGCGCTGGCGCCGTACGAGACCTTCCTGCGCGGGCTCACCGCGACGACCCTCGACGCGGCGCTCGGCAAGGCGAAGGCCGAGGGCGGCATCGACTTCGTCAAGGAGGTCAGCGCCGACTTCCCGATCCGGGTGCTCGTCCGGCTGCTCGGCGTCCCGGACGACCACGCGTGGCAGCTCATCCGCTGGGGCAACCGGATGGTCGGCAACACCGACCCCGACGAGGCCGACGTCCTGCTCGACTCCCCCGAGAGCGAGCAGTACCGCAACCTGCCGTTCCGCTCCCCCGCCGCCCTCGAGGTCTTCGCGTACGGCGACGAGCTCGCCCGGCAGCGCCGAGGCGGCGAGGGCGAGGACCTCGTCTCCAAGCTCGTCAACCGGGTGCCGGACGACGGGATCCCGCTGTCCGAGCGGGACTTCCACAACTACTTCCTGCTGCTCGTCGTCGCCGGCAACGAGACGACGCGGCACACGATCACGCACTCGATGAAGGCGCTCATCGACCACCCCGAGGCGTTCGCGACGCTCAAGGAGCGGCCCGAGCTGCTGCCGAAGGCCGTCGAGGAGTTCCTCCGCTGGGCCTCGCCGGTCTACCACTTCCGCCGGACCGCGACCAAGGACGTCGAGCTGCACGGCCGCACGATCGCGGCGGGCGACAAGGTCGTCATGTGGTGGGCGTCCGGCAACCGCGACGACTCCGTCTTCGAGGACCCGTACCGGTTCGACGTGACCCGCGACGCCCGCGAGCACATGGCCTTCGGCAAGGGCGGCCCGCACCTGTGCCTGGGCAACCAGCTCGCACGCATGGAGATCCGGATCATGTTCGAGGAGATCCTGCGCCGGGTCGACTCCGCCAAGGAGCTCGAGCCGCCGAAGCGGGTGCGGAGCAACTTCGTCAACGGGTTCAAGGAGTACTGGGTGCAGGTGCAGGGCTCGTGACACCAGGCCCGCAGCCGGGTCCGCAGCGGCGGGCGCTGCTCGTGGAGCACGACCCGTACACGAGCCCCGGCCTCGTCGGCGAGGCGCTCGAGGCGCGCGGCTACGCGCTCGAGCGGCGTCTCGTCGTCCCCGAGGAGCGGTTCCACTCCCCCGACGTCGACCACGACTTCCCCGACCCGCGGGAGTGGGACCTCGTCGTCCCGATGGGGGCGCCGTGGTCCGCGGACGACCACGCGACGATCGGCTCCTGGCTCGCGCCCGAGCTCGACATGCTGCGGACGGCGCACACCGCGGGGGTGCCGGTGCTCGGCATCTGCTTCGGCGGCCAGGCGCTGTCGGTCGCCCTCGGCGGCGGCGTGACCCGGGCGCCCGGGTGGGAGATCGGCTGGACGGACGTCGTCACCGCGGACCCGGCGCTCGTCCCGGCCGGGCCGTGGTTCCAGTTCCACAAGGACGCCATGGTGCTGCCGCCGGGCGCCCTCGAGGTCGCCGCCAACACGCACTGCTCGCAGGCCTGGACGATGGGCCGCACCCTGGCCCTGCAGTTCCACCCCGAGGTGACGCTCGACGTCTTCGACGGGTGGCTGGAGACCGGGGGCGCCGCGATCATGCAGGGCCTCGGGCTGGACGTCGAGGCGGTCCGGAAGGACACCAAGGACGGCGAGGACGCCGCGCGGACGCGGACGCGGGCCCTCGTGGACGCGTTCCTCGACCGGGTGGCCGCCCGGCCGCTCTGATCGCTACCGTCCGTCCCGTGACGCCCGCCGCGACCGTCCCCGACCCGGCCGCGCTGCTGCGCGCCGCGTACGGGACCTGGGCGGCGAGCCCGGTGTGGACGCTCGGGGCGCTCACGACGGCCGGCGAGCGGGTCGTGGGCGGGGTCCGGCCCGGGCTGCAGTGGATCGAGGCCGGGCACCTCGACGCCGCGGTGCTCGTCGACGGCGCCGTGGCCCGGGTGCGCGGCGCCCGGCTGCTCCAGGGTCTGCTCGGGCCGGTCGGGCCCGAGCGCGTCGAGGCCGCCGTCCGGGGCCGCTGGGTGACCTGCCCCGCCGAGGCCTGGCTGCGCCGCGGCGCCGACCACAGCGCGCTCGGCTGGTTCGGCAAGGGCCTCGACGGCTCGGACGGCGTCCGGCTCGTCACGGCGGACGACGCCGACGGCACCCTCGTGGCCCGGCTCCTCACCCGCCGCGGCACCGTCACGGTGCAGCGCACGCGCGACGGCACGACCCGCCTCGTCCAGTGCCTGGACCGCAGCGGCTTCGTTCGGTGGACCTGGGACGACGTCCCGCTCGTCGTGCCCCGGCCGGGCCCGGACGAGATCGTCGCGCTCGACGAGGTGCTCCGGTCCCTCGGGCCGGGCGACGGCCGCCCCGGGCCGGTCGCCGGGCCGGTCGCCGGGCCGGTCCCCGCGGCCGACGGCCGGCCGGTCCGCGAGGAGCCGGTCCGGCAGCCCGGCCGGGCGACCGTGGAGGTGTTCGCCCCCGACGAGCCCGGCGAGCCGTGGTCCCTCTACAGCGACGACCTCGCCGCCGTGCTCGGGGTCGAGGCCGGGCACGAGGCGCAGACGCTCGCCCTCCGGGCGCTCGCCGTGCACGTGCCGCACCTCGTGCACCTCGTCGAGGGCGACTCCTACGACACGGTCTTCTCGGCGTACGTCCCCGACGAGCCGACGGCGCGGACGGTCGCCGAGGTGCTGCGCCGGCTGCCGGCACGGCCCTGATCGCGGCCGCTCGTCAGGAGGGCAGGCAGCGCTCCGAGTGCACCTGGTCGGCGGGCACCCCGACGTCGACGGCCGCCCGGGTCGCCGCGTCCACGAGCGCCGGAGGCCCGCAGACGTACAGGTCGGGCCAGTCGACCGGCCCGCCGCAGGACGCAGCCACCAGCTCGGTGAGGTCCTTCTCCAGGGCGTCGGCGGGCGTGCCGACCACGCCGTCCCACGCGCCGTCCGGGTGCCACACGCAGGGGACCAGGGCGGCGTCCGGGAGAGCGTCGAAGGCCTCCGCGAGCTCCGGGAGCAGGTCCAGGTCCGGCAGCTCCGGCTGTGCGTTGACCCCGAGGTAGATCCGGACCGGCTGCGGGTCGCCCCACTCGGCCATCCTGCGCACCATCGACGCCAGCGGCGCGAGCCCGGTGCCGCCCGCCACGAACCACCGCGGCCGGACGCCGTTCTCGTGCAGCCCGAACGCGCCCATCGGACCGCGCACGACGACCTGCGCACCCTCGAACCCGTTGGCCAGCCAGTCGGCGAGGATCCCGCTGAACCACCCGCCGGGCTGCCGCCGGACGAGCAGCTCCGCCTCGCCGTCCCAGTTGGCGACGTTGGCGAGCGAGTAGGCGCGGCGCACCTCGAGGCCCGGCAGGGACACCTCGACGAACTGGCCGGACTCGAACTCGACGGCGGCGCCGCTCACCTCGTCCGGCTCCAGGGCGAGGCGGACCCGGACCGTGAGGCCGTCGGGGCTCACCGCGTCGACCGCCAGCACCTGCGCCTGCCGCTCGGGCACCGACCCGTGGATCACCCGGTTGCCCTCGAAGGGCAGCGACACCTGCAGCGGCTCCGTCGGATACGTGCAGCACAGCAGCGAAGCGCCGGCCGCCCTGTCCTTCTCCGGCAGCGCCTGCGGGCTGTGCTCGCCGAGCTCGTGCGCTCCCTCGACCGTCGCGGAGCACGCACCGCAGGACCCCTTGTGGCACATGGACGGCAGCACGTAGCCGGCCCGGGCCGCGGCGCTCAGCACGTCCTCGCCGGGAGCGCACCGGACGTCGAACCGGACGCCGTCCCTCGTGGTCAGCATCACCGGGTGGCCGGACGGCGCATCCGGACAGGATGCGCCGTCCGTCAGGAGCCGGGTCGTCACGCGAGGCACTCCGCGAGGTCCGCAGCGGGGTCACCGACCGGCGCGATGCCGAACTGCTCCACGAGGACGCCGACGAGCGCCGGGGTCAGGAACGCCGGCAGCGTCGGACCGAGCTTGATGTCGCGGATGCCCAGCGCCAGCAACGTGAGCAGCACCGCCGCGGCCTTCTGCTCGAACCACGACAGCACGAGCGACAGCGGCAGGTCGTTGACCTCGCAGCCGAACGCGCCGGCGAGCGCGACCGCGACCTGGATCGCCGAGTACGCGTCGTTGCACTGGCCGACGTCGAGCAGCCGCGGCAGGCCGTCGACCCCGGGGACGGTGCCGAAGTCGTGGTCGTTGAACCGGAACTTCGCGCAGCCCAGCGTCATGACGACGGTGTCGGACGGCGTCGAGGTGGTGAAGTCCGTGTAGTAGTTGCGCCCCGGCGCCGCACCGTCGCACCCCCCGACGAGGAAGAAGTGCTTGATGGCGCCGTCCTTGACCGCCTGGACGACGGTGTCCGCCGCCCCGAGCACCGCACCCCGGCCGAAGCCGACGGTCAGCGTGGGCCCCTCGGCCGCGGCGTCCGCCTCGGTGAACCCGGGCAGCGCCTGCGCCGCCTTGACCGCCAGCCGGAAGTCGGTGGGCTCGCTGTGCTGCCCGAGCGGCGCGGACGACCCCGCCGCCGGGCCGATGTGCCGCACGCCGGGCCAGCCGACCGGGCCGGTCGTGAAGATCCGCGCCCGGTAGGCCGGCTGCGGCTCGATGATGCAGTTGCTCGTCATGACGATCGCGCCGGGGAACCGGGCGAAGTCGGTCTGCTGGTCCTGCCAGGCGCCGCCCCAGTTGCCGGCGAGGTGCGGGTAGGCCTTGAGCAGCGGGTAGCCGTGCGCCGGCAGCAGCTCTCCGTGGGTGTAGACGTTGATCCCGAGGTCCTTGGTCTGCTCGAGGACCGCGGCGAGGTCGCGCAGGTCGTGGCCGGAGACGAGGATCGCCTTGCCGGCACGGGGGACGGTCGGGACGGCGGTCGGCTCCGGGGTGCCGAAGGTGCCGGTGTTGCCGGCGTCGAGCAGCTCCATGACGCGCAGGTTGACCCGGCCGAGCTCGAGGGAACGCTCCAGCAGCGCGGGGACGTCGGTCGGGTCGCAGGCGAGGAAGTCCATCGCCGACTCGACGGCGGCGAACACGTCCGGGTCGGTCTGCCCGAGGACGGCCGCGTGGTGCGCGTAGGCGCAGACGCCCTTGAGCCCGTAGAGGACGAGCGCGCGCAGGCCGACGACGTCCTCCCCGACGGTCTCGACGCCGGCGCGGACGCCGACCTCGGCCGCCTGCAGCAGCATCGCGTCCGTCGTCCGCTCCGGGACGAACGCGGCCGGGCCGGTCGGCTGCCAGGGCTCGACGCCCGCGGCCGCCGCGGCGGCCTCGTAGCCGGTGCGGACCCGGTCGCGGACCTTGGCCGCCTCGGCGACGAGCTGGACGAAGCGGGTCGCGGTGAAGTTGACGTTCGTCAGCGTGGTGAACATGGCGTAGAGCACGAAGTCAGCCGCCGCGTCGTCGGCGGCACCGAGGGCGCGGGCCCGGGTGCCGTACTGGCAGACGCCCTTGAGGACGTGGACGAGCAGGTCCTGCAGGTCGGCGGTCGTCTCGTCCTTGCCGCAGGTGCCGTGGTCGACCTGGCAGCCGAGGAGCGGGAGCGAGCGGTCGGTCTGTTCGCACTGGAAGCAGAACACGTCGGGGCCTTCCGGTCGTGGGTGCCGCACGGGCACGCGTCGTGGCCGGGCACCCGTGGAGGGCCCGGCGCGGGCATGCACCGGACGCTAGGCAGCCGCCGCAGGGCGTTCCTTGACGCAGGTCAAGGGCGCCGCGCGGACGCCGTCCGGCCGCCCCCGCGGTCGGCGGCGGCGGGACCGAGGTCCCGCCTCAGGCGCCGGACCAGGCCGCGAGCCGGGCGAGGTCCGGCAACGTGACGTGCCGTCCGTCGACCTGTGCGAGCCCCTGCTCGGCGAGCGACCGGAGGACCCGGGAGAAGGTCTCCGGGGTCAGGCTCAGCCGGGAGGCGAGCACGGCCTTGCCGGCCGGCAGCCGGACGACGGCCGACCCGCCCGCGCGCAGCGTCGCGTCGTCCGGCGCGGCCTCGGCGAGCAGGAAGCCGATGACCCGCTGGGTGCCGGAGTGCAGGGCCATCGCGCTGACGTCGGCGACCATCGTGTGCAGCCGGACGGACATCCCGGCGAGCATCCGGCGGGCGAAGGTCGGCTCGGCGTCGATGAGGTCGAGCACGGTCCGGCGCGGCACGGACAGCAGGTCGACCGCGACGAGGGCGGTCGCCGTCACCGGGTACGGGCGGTCGGCGAACATGACCCCCTCGGCGAAGGTCTCGCCGGCGCCGATGATCTCGAGGACCTTCTCGTTGCCCTCGGCCGAGGTGACCGCCAGCTTGACCTGGCCGCGCAGGACGACGAAGAAGCCCGTGCACTCCTCGCCGCGGTGGAAGAGCACCTCGCCGCGACCGAGCGTCACGGGCACCGCGGCCGCCGAGAGGACGGCCAGGAGATCGGCACTGACCTGGGAGAACAGCGGGAGGCGGGCCAGAACCGCACCGACGGACGATGTCACCGGCGCGATTCTTCCAGCCGAATCCCGACGACAAACAGGACGTACCGCAAATTTACGGACGCAATCCTTCGAAGACCCTGGTCCGTGTGACCTTGGTCCCCCTAGAGTCGGCGCGCTGCATGGGGGCCATACGTGTTTTCCAGGGAAGGACAACCAGCGTGTCTCAGTACGACACCGACGACGCACCCCGGCTCGGGGGCGGTCAGAAGCTCAGCCTCCTCGACGCGGTCGCGCAGTCGATCGGCTTCGTGGGGCCTGTGTTCTCCATCGCCTTCCTCGTACCGCTCCTGGTCGGCCTGACCTCGGCCAGCGGCCGGGGCGCCGGCAACGCCGCACCGCTGGCCGTCGTCCTCGCCTCGATCGGCGTCCTGGCGCTCGGCTGGATCATCTCCGAGTACGCCCGCCGCATCTCCGCCGCCGGCTCGCTGTACGACTACATCAGCGACGGTCTCGGCAGCCGGTTCGGCGGCACCTTCGGTCTGCTGTACTACGTCGGCATCCTCGCCCTGGGCTCCGGTCTGGCCGTGATGATCGGCGGCACGATCCACGACACCCTGGACGCGGAGTTCGGCAGCGCCGTCCTGCCCGAGGGCCTGTGGGACCTCGTCGTGATCGGCCTCGTCGGCGCCATCCTCTACTTCGGGGTGGCGTTCTCGACCCGGGCCCAGCTCGTCCTGGCGCTGCTGTCCGTCGCGACGGTCTTCCTCTTCTCGCTCTACGTCATCGTCAAGGCCGGCGGTGACAACGACCTCGGGAAGGCGCTCAGCCCGTCGTCGTCCGAGACCGGTTTCTCCGGCGTCCTCTTCGGCGTCCTCTACGGCGTGCTCCTCTTCACCGGGTTCGAGACCTCCGCGAACCTCGGCGAGGAGACCGAGCACCCCAAGCGCGACATCCCGCGGGCCGTGCTCATCAGCGTGCTGCTCGTCGCGGGCTTCTACTTCATCGCCACCTACGCGCAGGTCGCCGGCTTCAAGTTCGACCTCGGTGCGATGGGCGACGCGGCCGGCGGCCCGCTCTTCGCGCTCGCGAGCGGCGCCGACGACGGCGGCTTCGGCTCGACGGCCGTCCGTCGGCTCCTCGAGCTCGTCGTCGTCCTCGACATGCTCGCCGTCCTCATCGGCTGCGCCGTCGCGGCGTCCCGCGGCCTGTTCGCCCTCGCCCGTGACCGCCGCCTGCCGTCGGCGCTGGCGAACGTCTCGCCGCGGAGCACGCCGCTCAACGCGACGATCGTCGTCCTCGGCCTCTACCTGCTCACGACGGCCGTCACCCTCTGGGTGCCGGGCTTCGTCGAGCTCACCGGGCCGGACGGGGCGCCGCTCGGGCTGCCGCACTACGTGTCGGTCTTCTCCTGGATGGCGGCGCTCGGCGGCTTCTCGCTCGCGGTGATCTACCTCGTGCTGTCGGTCGGGGCCGTGCGCGGCCTGGCCGACCACGCGCAGCCGTGGAAGGTCTACCTCGCGGTCTTCGTGAGCATCCTCGTCACGGGCGCGGCGATCTTCGGTGCGATCTACAAGGTGCCGGCGCCGACGATCTACGTCGTCTGGACGACGCTCGCGGTCTTCGTCGTCAGCCTCGTGCTCGCCTTCGTGTCCCCCGGCGTGGAGCCGAGCGGTCACGAGTGGGACGACCTGAACCCGGCCGACCAGGGTCCGCAGAAGCTCTGACCACCCCGCACGCACGACGGCGCCGCCGGACCCCAGGGTCCGGCGGCGCCG
>JACRAB010000159.1 GCA_016213575.1 Actinomycetota bacterium | reverse complement strand
TGCAAACCGCGATGCGCGTGGCGGAAGACCCGCTGCCGCTCTCGCCGGTCCCGATGGCGCTGCTGCGGGCGCTGTCCCGCTCCCCCGGCGAGGTCGTCGACCGGCACCGGCTGCTCGCGACGATGCGCGGCGCGAGCGACCTGCACGCCGTCGAGGTCGCCGTCGCCCGGCTACGGGCCGGGATCGGCCGGGCCGGGGTCGTCGAGACCGTCGTCAAGCGCGGCTACCGGCTCGCCGTCGTCGACCGCTGATGCGGCAGGGGTCAGGGCAGGGGCGCGGCAGGGGCGCGGCAGGGTGCGGCGGCATGATGGCGTGGTGACCGCCGCGCTCCCCGACCTCCCGCCGGTGCTCGTGGGCTGCGGGCACGGCACCCGGGACGCCGCCGGCCGTCGGGCGGTGGCCCGGCTGCGGCTCGACGTCGCGGGGCTGCGCCCCGGGCTCGAGGTCGTCGCCGCGAGCGTCGACGTCCAGAAGCCCGCGCTGCCGGACGTCGTCGCACGGCTGGCCGCCGCCGGCCGCCGGTGCGTCGTCGTCCCGCTGCTGCTCTCGGCGGGCTACCACGTGCACACGGACGTCGCGCAGGCCGTCGCGGCGTCCGGCGGGCTCGCGGTCGCCGCCGGCCCGCTCGGACCGGACGACGCGCTCGTGGAGGTGCTCGTGGACCGGTTGCAGGAGAAGGGCTTCCGGGCCGGGGCGGAGGGTGACGGCACGGACGAGGCGCTCGTGCTCGCCGCCGCCGGGTCGAGCGACCGACGGGCCCTGGACGACGTGGAGCAGGTCGGATCCCTTCTCGCGCAACGGGTCGGCACGCCGGTGACGACGGCGTACCTGTCCGCCGCGCAGCCGCGGGCGGCCGAGGCCGTCGACGCGCTGCAGGCCGCCGGCCGGCGGGTGACGGTCGCGAGCTACCTGCTCTCCCCCGGGTTCTGCGCCGACCGGCTGGCCCGGCTCGGTGAGCCCGGGCCGGGCGGGGACGACGGGAGCGGGTACGGCGTCCGGGTCACCGACCCGCTCGCACCGCACCCGCTCCTCGCCGACCTCGTGCTGCGCCGCTACGGCGCCGCCGCGGCAGCGGCGGGGTGGCCGGTCAGCTGACCGGCCCCTCCAGGTCCTGGGCGAGCGGGTCCTCCTCGGACGCCGACGCGAGCGGCACCCGGCCGGTCACGCGGCCGTCCGCGTCGAGCAGGACGACCACGCCGTCCTGGCCGTAGACGACCGTGTCCGCCACCCCGAGCCGCAGCTCGACGAACCCGTCGCCGTCCGGGCGGGCGGCGACCGCGAGGGACCGGTCGGTCCCCGGGACGACGATCCGGACCGAGGCCGCGCCGGGCGCGTGGACGAAGAAGCGCGAGCCCTGCGTCACCCCGGTCTCGGGGAGGTCCGCGAGCACGACGGGGTCCGACGTCCCGTCACCGGCCACCCGGCGGCCGAAGTCGGTCGTGACGCCCTCGGTGCTGCCCCGGCGGCCGATGAGCGCGCCGGTGACGAAGGTGGTGCCGTCCTGCAGCGTCACGGCGAACAGGGCCGCCGAACCGCCGTCGACGTCCCGGCACCAGAGCGGGACGACCGACGCCGGCTCGTGCGTCGCGTCGCGGTTGAGCACGACGTTGACGACGGCGTTGCGCACGTCGAACGGCCCGACGGTCCCTGCGCAGCGCGGGTCGGCAGCGAGGGCCTGCATCGACTCCGGGGCCGGCTCGTACCGGGGCAGCAGCGACCGCACGAGCTGGACGCTTCCGGCCACCGGCGCGGGTTCGCTGCCGGTGAGCACGCTGACGAGGCTCCAGGTGCCGGGCGGCAGCGTCGTCCGCGCGACGCCGCCCCGCGCGGGCAGCCGCTCGAACCGCCGGCTCGGGGACCCGGACCGGTCGTACCCGGGCCGGGCCGAAACAGCGCCGACCGGGGTGTCGGTGCGGGTGCGCACCAGGAGGTCCATGGCACCGTCCGCGGCCTGGAACACCGCCGAGACGACGCCGTCCCGCGGCCGGGGGCCGCCGACGACCTCCCACGGGCGGGGAGCGCCGCCCCTGGGCCGGACGACCGCGACGAGCTCGCGCGGCGGGGTCTCACCGGCGCCCGCCTCGTCGGGCCGGGCGACGACACCGATCCCGACCGACTCGCCGCCGAGACCGCCGGCGTAGAGGACCCCGAGGACGTCGCCCTGGACGGCGAGGGCCGTGCGCACCTCGGCGACGAAGGCTGGGTCCCCGGCGCGGTCGCCGCGGGTCGGCCAGGTCGCGACGTCGTCCGTCGTGATCCGCAGACCGTCGGGGTTCGCGACGTCCGGGCGGTCGGCGCGCAGGAACGGCACCGCGCCGGTCGCCGTCCCGACGACCCCGACGAGCGCCACCGACGCCGCGACCGCGAGGGCCGCCGTCCGCCGCCGGACCTGGGACCGCCGGACGGCGCGGGTCGTGCGGGCCCACGGGTCGGCGGCCGCCGGAGCGGCGTCGGCGCCGTGCCGGAAGGCACCGCGCAGGGCCTGCTCGAGGTCGTCGTCGCCGAGCGGGCGGGGGGTGAGGTTCGTGGTCATGCCGGGCTCCCGTTCGTCGTCGGGGCGGTGTCTCGCAGGGTGCCGGGCCGCACGCCGAGCTCGGCGCGCATCCGGTCGAGGGCCTTGCTCGTCTGGCTCTTCACGGTGCCGGCGCTGATCCCCAGCGCGGCGGCGACCTCGGCCTCGGGCAGGTCCTCGAAGTAGCGCAGGACGAGGACGGCGCGCATCCGGGGCGGCAGCGTCCGGCAGGCCCGGAGCAGCTCGTCACGCTGGTCGACGGTCGTCGTGTCGTCCGGGACGCCGGCCCGGGCGGGCTCGGGCGGGGCGTCCGTCAGCTGGTGCCTGATCCGCGTGCGGCGCCAGATCGAGGTGTTGAGGTTGACCATGACCCGGCGGGCGTAGACGTACGGGGCGTCGGTGCGCTCGATCCGGGTCAAGTGCCGGTGCACGCGCACGAGGGTGGACTGCACGAGGTCCTCGGCGTCCCCCCGGTCCCCGGTGAGGAGGTACGCGGTCCGGGCCAGGGCGTGCCACTGGCCGACGACGAACTCCCGGAAGTCCGCCTCGTCGTTCGCGTCCATCGTCGTCCTCCCCGCCGGTCGCGGCCGGCTCTCTCTGCAGCGAACGTACGGCCGCTGCAGCACCACAGAGCACCGGTTCCGCGCCCGAGGTTGCCTCGCGCATCGATCTTTCTTCCCGGGCGATCAGTACCTTTCGGGTTGTATGACTTTTTTGTGGCTTTAGGCTCCCGGAACGGCAGTGCCGCCGACGACGGGAGCCACCGCATGCTGTCCACCGCCCTGCAGGCCGCGACGACCGCACCCGTACCGCTCGCCGAGGTCTTCGGTTCCGAGGTGCTCGGGACCGGGCTGCTCACCCTCCTCGGCTGCGGCGTCGTCGCGAACGTCGTCCTCACCAAGACCCTCGGCAACGCCGGCGGCTGGCTGCTCGTCAACGTCGGCTGGGGCTTCGCGGTGCTCGCGGGCGTCTACGCGGCGTTCCGGTCCGGGGCCCACATCAACCCCGCCGTCACGGTGGGGATCCTCACCAGCGGCGCCGACGAGTACGCCCCCGGGGTCGCCGTCACGGCGGGCGCGACGTTCACCTACCTCGCCGCCCAGGTGCTCGGCGCGTTCCTCGGGGCCGTCGCCGCGTGGCTGGCGTACAAGAAGCACTTCGACGAGCACACGGGCGCCGACGAGGTCTCCGACGGCACGGACGGGACGACGATCGACCTGCGCGACGGGTCGTCGCCGCGCGGCCGGGGCGCCGGGTCCGAGAGCGGCGGGGGCCGGACGTCGTCCGACTGGCCGCTGCGCGCGGGCGGGTCCGGCGGGTCCGGCGGGTCCGGCGGGTCCGGACGGCGCACGGCGGGGCTCGACGAGCGCGAGACGCTCACGACGACGTCCCGGGTGGAGACCGTCACCGCCGAGCGCGCCGGCTCGGGCGAGCCGACGGGTGCGCCGCGCAGCACCCCGGCGGGGGCCGCCGACAAGCTCGGCGTCTTCTGCACCGGGCCGGCGATCCCGGCCCCGGCGTGGAACGTGCTCACCGAGGTGATCGGCACCTTCGTGCTCGTCCTCGTCGTGCTCCTGTTCGGCCGGACGCCGTCCGGCCTCGGCCCGGCGGCCGTCGCCTTCCTCGTCGTCGGCATCGGCGCGAGCCTCGGCGGCCCGACCGGGTACGCCATCAACCCGGCCCGCGACCTCGGCCCGCGGCTCGCGCACGCCCTGCTGCCCGTCGCCGGCAAGGGCGGCAGCAACTGGGGCTACGCCTGGGTGCCGATCGTCGGGCCGGTCGTCGGCGCCGTCCTCGCCGGGCTGCTCTTCCGCGTGCTCACCTGACGTCGTCCCGACCCGCCGTCCGACCTGTTCCGCAATAGGCTCGACCGCACTCCGCTCACCGGTTCGACGTCAGCTGCTCGAGCCGACCGCCCGACCACCGAGAGGACGAGGATGTCCGACTACGTCGCCGCCATCGACCAGGGAACGACGAGCACCCGCTGCATGCTCTTCGACCGGGCCGGGACCGTCGTCTCGGTCGACCAGATGGAGCACCGGCAGATCTTCCCGCGTGCGGGCTGGGTCGAGCACGACCCGGCGGAGATCTGGGACAACACCCGCGAGGTCGTCGCCGGCGCGCTCGCGAAGGCCAACGTGACGGCCTCGAACATCGCCGCGGTGGGCATCACGAACCAGCGCGAGACCGCGGTCGTCTGGGACCGGACGACGGGCAAGCCGGTCCACAACGCGGTCGTCTGGCAGGACACCCGCACGCAGAAGATCTGCGACTCGCTGGCGTCCCTCGGCGGCGGCGCGGACCGCTACAAGGACACCGTCGGGCTGCCGCTCGCGACGTACTTCTCCGGGCCGAAGGTGCGCTGGATCCTCGACACGGTCGAGGGCGCCCGGGAGGCCGCGGAGCGCGGCGACCTGCTGTTCGGCAACACCGACACGTGGCTGCTGTGGAACATGACGGGCGGCGTCGACGGCGGCCGGCACGTCACCGACGTGACGAACGCGTCCCGGACGATGCTCATGGACCTCGGCACGCTCGACTGGAGCGAGGACATCGCCGCGGAGATGGGCATCCCGATGTCGATGCTCCCGGAGATCCGGTCGTCGTCCGAGGAGTACGGCAAGGGCCGCCGCGGCGGGTTCCTCGAGGGCGTCCCGATCGCGGGCGACCTCGGCGACCAGCAGGCCGCGACGTTCGGCCAGGTCTGCTTCGACGTCGGCATGGCGAAGAACACCTACGGCACCGGCAACTTCCTCCTCCTCAACACCGGCACCGAGCGGGTGAAGAGCGAGAACGGTTTGCTGACGACGGTCTGCTACCGGATCGGCGACGCCGCACCGGTGTACGCGCTCGAGGGCTCGATCGCCGTCACGGGCTCGCTGATCCAGTGGCTGCGCGACAACCTCGGGATGATCTCGTCGGCGGCCGAGATCGAGACGCTCGCGAAGTCGGTGGAGGACAACGGCGGCGCGTACTTCGTGCCCGCGTTCTCGGGCCTCTTCGCGCCGTACTGGCGCTCGGACGCCCGCGGCGCCCTCGTCGGCCTGACCCGCTACGTCAACAAGGGCCACATCGCGCGGGCCGCGCTCGAGGCGACGGCGTTCCCGACCCGGGAGGTCGTCGACGCGATGCGCGCCGACTCGGGCGTCGAGCTCACCGAGCTCAAGGTGGACGGCGGCATGGTCGTCAACGAGACGCTCATGCAGTTCCAGTCGGACATCCTCGGGGTGCCGGTCGTGCGCCCGAAGGTCAACGAGACGACGGCGCTCGGCGCGGCGTACGCCGCGGGCCTCGCCGTCGGGTACTGGAGCGGCGAGGACGACCTGCGCAAGAACTGGTCCGAGGGCGGGCGCTGGGAGCCGGACATGGAGGACGACGTCCGCGACAAGAAGTACCGGCAGTGGAAGAAGGCCGTCACCCGGACGTTCGACTGGGTGGACGACGACACGGACTGATCGGGTCCGATCGGGACGTTCGGCGTCCCGTCCGTTGGAGATGACCGAATCGATGGCCGCATGGCCGAAGGGGTTGCGCCCCCTTCGGTGATGCGGTCATCGGTTCGGTCATCGGCGTGTGAGCGTGGGGACCGACGCCGGACGTACGTCCGTACGGCCTCGTCCCGTCCACCGAACCGCCGAACGTCCCACTGTCCACAGGCCGTGTCGCGGCCCGGGCGAAGGCAGATGTCGCGGGGCCAGGCTCTGCGCCATGGACCTCCCCGAGGCTCTCGCCGCCGTCATCGCCGCCCAGGACGGGCTCGTGCACCGGCGGCAGCTCGACGCGCACGGGGTCAGCGACGAGGCGCTGCGCTGGGCGGTCGGTCGCCGCTGGCAGGTGGTGCTGCCCGGCGTCTTCGCGACGTTCACAGGGCGGCTCGACGCGCGGCAACGTCTCGTGGCCGGCGCCCTGTTCGCCGGCCCGGAGGCAGCGCTGGCCGGGGCGAGCGCGGCCCGGTGGCACGGTCTGACGAGCCTGCCGAGGGCTCACCACCTGCAGTTCCTCGTACCGAGCCGGCTCGCCGCACGACGTCACGGCCCCGTCCTGCTGCGCCGGACCGATCGGCCCGACGAGCACGCGTGGAACCGGCCACCGCTGCAGGTCTGCTCGCCGGCCCGGGCCGTGGCGGACGCCGCCCGCGACCTGCGCAACCAGGACGAGGCCACTGCGCTCGTCGTCGAGGCGGTGCAGCGCGGCGTGCTCGGCCTTCAGGGGCTGCGCCACGAGCTCGAGGAGGGGCCGCGACGGTGGAGCCACCTGCTCCGGAACGCCGTCGCCGCCGCGGAGCTCGGCATCTGGTCCGTCCCCGAGAACGACCTCGCGCAGACCGTGGCACGCAGCAGGTCCCTGCCGCCCATGTGGTCGAACCCGACCGTCCACGGCCCCGACGGGGCGCGGCTCCCCACGCCCGACGGCTGGCTCGACGACGTGGCGCTGGCGATCCAGGTGCACTCGGTCCGCTGGCACGCGATGGGCTCGGACTGGGAGGGCACCGTGCAGAACGACGGGGTCTACGCCGAGTACGCGGTCCCCGTCCTGGCGTTCACGCCGCAGCGCATCGCGACCGACGCCCGGTGGGTCGTCGAGCGGATCGAGCGGGTGCACGCCGCGCTGCAGGAGCGGGGCCGGCCGACGGTGACGGCAACCCCACGCACCCCGCTCGTCGTCCGGGGGTGAGGCCGGTCCGCGCTCTCAGCCGAAGTGACCTGACTCGTAACCGCGGCGGGCGTCGTCGCCCGTGCGGACGGCCAGGATCTGGTCCGGGACGAGCAGCCGCTCGACGACGTCCCGCAGCCCGCGCGGGAGCAGACCGGTGGCGGCACCGAGCGCCTGGACCCGCCCGGGGACGAACACCTCGAACCGCGGGCGCCCGACGGTGGACACGACGGCGGCAGCGACGTCGGCCGGTCGCAGCAACGGGACACCGCCCGTCTTCGTGCCGGCTGCCAGCGCCGTGTCGACGACGGTCGGCAGCACGACGCAGATGTCGACCCCGGTGCCACGCAGCTCGCGGCGGACCCCCTTGAGGTAGCCGTGGATGCCGTGCTTCGTCGCGGCGTAGGTGGACTCCCCCGGCGGAGACACGATGCTCGCCGCCGACGCGACGGTGAGGATGCAGCCCCGGCCACGCGCGACCATCCCGGGAGCGGCGAGCCGCACACCCCGCATGGCGCCGAGGAGGTTCACCTCGACCTGACGGCGCGCGACGTGCTCCGGCTCCTCGCGGAACGGACCGACCCACATGACGCCGGCGTTGTTCACGAGCACGTCGAGCGGTCCCAGCCGGGTCTCCACCTCGTCGAGGAACGCGCTGAACGAGGCCGTGTCGGTGACGTCGAGCTCGACGCCGAAGGCCCGGCCGCCGAGTCCCTGTGCCGCCGACCGCGCCGCGGCCCCGTCGAGGTCGCCGAGAGCGACGTGCGCGCCGGCCCGCGCGAACCGGCCCGCCGTCTCGAGGCCGATGCCGTTCGCGGCACCCGTGACCGCCACGACCAGTCCCGAGACCGACCGTCGTCGTCGCACTGCGACCTCCCTCGTTCGCGCCTTGGCGGCACGCCCGACCGTCCGAGGCGTGCTGCGCGAGCGCCTCCGCTCGTCGGCGAAGTCTGGCGGAGAGCCTGCCCGCGGCAAACCCCGCAGCGGACGCCACGGACACGTCCTGCGCCCCACCGATGACCGAACCGATGACCGAATGACCGAAGGGGGTCCTACCCCTGCGGTCATGCAGCCATCGACTCGGTCACGCCGGGACGGACCGGCGGACCCGGCCCGTCAGCCGCCCGCGATGTTCGGCAGCACGACGACCTCGGCGCCGTCCGGCACCGGGGTGTCCTGGCCGAGGAGCGCGCGGCAGTCGTCGCCCGCGACGAAGACGTTGACGTGCCGGCGGAGGGTGCCGCGTTCGTCGCGGAGGCGGCGCTCGAGGCGGGGATGGGCCGCGGCGAGGGCGTCGAGGACGCGGCCGACCGTCACCGCGGCCGCGGGCGCCGGGACCGTCGGGACCGTCGGGACCGTCGGGACCGTGACCGTCACCGTCGAGCGGCCGTCGGCCACGTCGCGCAGGGCGGCCGGGCGCACGACGGCGACCGACCGGGCCGGGGACGGTGCGGCTCCGCCCACCCCCTGCGCCGCAACGGGTCCGGGGCCGGTCATGCCACCACCGCGGCGCGCACCGACAGCACGTCGGGCAGGTGCGTGGCGACCTCGACGAAGGTCTCGCCCTCGTCGGTGCTCGCCCAGACGCACCCGTCGCGGGTGCCGAAGGTGAGCAGCGGTGCGGCGGCGTCACCGGTGCCGGCGACGTCGGCGGCGTCGCGCAGCACCGACGTCCACGACCCGTCGGGCAGGTCGGTGCCGACCTCGGACCAGGTGCGGCCGCCGTCCCGGCTGCGGTGCAGGCGCAGCCGGCCGCCGGGCGGGACCCGGCGGCCGTCGGCCTCCAGCGGCAGCACCCACACCGTGCCGGGGCGCTGCGGGTGGGCGAGCATGACGAAGCCGAAGTCGCTCGGCAGGCCCTCGGCGATCGACGTCCACGTGGCCCCCGCGTCGTCCGAGCGGTAGACCCCGTGGTGGTTCTGCGCGTAGAGCACGGCCGGGCCGGCGGCGTCGGCGGCGACCTTGTGCACGCATTGGCCGTACTCCGGGTAGGGGTCGGGCAGGAAGTACGCCGAGATCCCCGTGTTGCTCGGCCGCCAGGTGCCGCCGCCGTCGGCGGTGACGTAGACGCCGCCGCTGCTCATCGCGACGAGCACGCGGCCGTCGTCCTGCGGGTCGGTGACGACGGTGTGGACGGCGGCCCCGCCGAAGCCGGGCTCCCAGGGCCGGTGCGGGTGGTCCCACAGGCCGCGGACGAGCGAGAACGTCTCGCCCGCGTCGTCGCTGCGCCACAGGGACGTCGGCTGGCAGCCGGCCCAGACGACGCCCGGCCGGGCCGGGTCGCCCTGGAGCTGCCAGACCCGCTCGAGCGCCGTGTCGGTGTCCTCCGGGAACACCACGGAACCGGCCTCGGCCTCGACCCAGGTCTCCCCCAGGTCGTCGGAGTGCGAGACGCCCGGCCCCCAGTGCTCGCTGCGGACGCCGGCGAGCAGCCGGGGCGCACCACCGCCGCCCGGCGCGGCGACGAAGCCGACCGCCGCCACCTCCTGCATGAGGAACTGCGGGCCCTCGACCTTCCAGGCCGCGCCGTCCGCGCTGCGGGCGAGGACGAGCCCCTTACGCGTGCCGATGGCGAGTACGAGTGTCATGGGTCACATCCAAGTCCTGGGTACCGACAGATCGCCAGGGCGACGGCCGAACCGGGCCCGTCGCGCCTGCCCCTGTGACCGGCCCCGGGCCCGGGACTCACCGGCAGGGGCGGGGCCCGTCCACCCCGGACCGGCCTCAGCTCCGGGCCGGCGGCCGGAGACCCACCTCGGCGTCCTGCGGCGTGACGGCCGACTCCGCGAGCGTCCGGCCGTCGGCGTCGAGGAACCGCACCGACCGCGCATCGTCGAGCGTGGCGACCCCGGGGCCGCCTCCCGGCAGGTCGACCGGGTGCACGGTGCCGTCCGCGGTCGTCACCTGGGCGGCGACGGTGTCCTGCGGCCCGACGAGGGCGACGTGCTGCGGGCCGACGGGACCGGCACCGCCGCCGACCAGCGGTTCCGTCTGCCGGAAGACCCAGGCGAGCGCCGGTCCCGTCGTGGGACCGAAGGTGGTCGTCGCCACCGGCTGACCGGCACCGCCGCCCCCGCTCGCCGCGTTCACCGCGGCGAAGACGTCCTGGACGGCGACCAGGACGCTCCCCCCGGACGGCGCGGTGACCTCGACGAGGTCGAGCGCGGTGCCGTCGACGACACCGCTCCAGAGCAGCCTGCGTTGCGACGCACCGACCTCGAGGCCGGACGCGTACTGGGCCGCCGACAACGACGAGACGAGCCGCTCCGACGGCGGCACCGACGACAGCACCCGGGCCGGCACCGACCCGGTGCGCCGGGCCGGTGCGGCACCCCTGACGAGGGCCGCCGCCTCGGCCGCGCTCTCGTCGCCCCAGGCCTGGATGCCGACGGGGACGACGGGCAGACCCGCACCGCGCACGAACGTCCGACCGGTACCGGGCGGGACCACCAGGGTCCACACCCCCGGCTCGGAGGCCCGCAACGGGACCGTCGGCCACGACGCGGAGCCGTCGGCGGCGATCTCGACCGGCCCCACCTGCCGCACGTCACGCGT
>JACRAB010000151.1 GCA_016213575.1 Actinomycetota bacterium | reverse complement strand
CCTCTTCCTCGCCACCGACCTGGGAGCGTCACTCCCCACGGCCGGTCTGTTCTACCTCACGAACCTCACAGCCCCGGTCGCCGGCTACCTCGTAGGGGCCCGATCCGACCGGACGGGCGACAGGTTCGGGCTCTACCGGTCCTGTGTGCTCGCAGGAGGCGCCGGCTACCTGGCCATCTCCATCTCGACCACGGGGTGGATGGCGTTCGTCGTCAGCAGTGTCGTCCTCGGTTTCGCGGCGACAGCCGTGTCCCAGCTGTTCGCCGCCCTGCACGACGACCTCGCGGGACGAGCGGACGCGCGCGGTGACGACGTCGTCAACGTCGTTCGGATGGCCCTCACCGCCGGGTGGGTCGTGGGTCCCACTCTCGGCACGTGGCTCGCCGCTGCAGCGGGCCAGCGCGTCTTGCTCGCCGTCGTCGCTGTCTGCACCGCTGGACAGCTCGTCCCGTTCGTCGGTCGGCGCGCTCGCCGCTCGAGAGCCGGAACCGCCGGTCGGGCCACGCCGGCGAGCCGATCAGAACCCCACGCCGCTCGGGCCCCGGCACAGCGATTGTGGCCACTACTGGCATTCACCGGACTCTTCGTCCTCGTCTACGCCGGTGAGCCGATCAAGTTCGGCTACCTGCCGCTCTACATGCGTGACGAGCTGCACCTCGACGCGGCCGTGAGCGGGGCCATCATCGGCGTCCAGCCGCTCGTCGAGCTGATGGTCATGCCGTTCACCATCGCTCTCGCACGGCGCGTCGGCGGCCTCTCGCTGATGAGCATCGGCGCGCTGCTCTGCACAGGAGCCAACGTCTGCTTCGCCGCCACCGGCACCGCCATGGGACTGTTCACCGGTCAGGTCCTCATGGGCGGGGTCTGGGGCATCTTCGCCACGCTCGGACTGCTCACCGCCCAACGCCTGCTCCCCTGCTCCGTCGCGACGGCGTCCGCGCTCTTCCTCAGCGCACCGCCCGTCAGCTCCGCGCTCGGCGGACTCGTCGGCGGGTCGGGGGTGGCGCTCCTGGGGCTCCCCCACGTCTTCCTCCTACCGGCCGGGTTGGCCCTGCTCGCGGCGACGGGCCTCGCGGCATTCCCTCGGAGCGGCCATCCCTGACCGACGGCGAGCACGCGTCATGCTCGGAACGGAGCAGCAGCGATCACCCCGCGCCGACCTTGTAGCAGCACGGCCGGGTCAGGGATCCGCGGTCCACGAGGCCGACTACTGCTGGACCGGGGCCCACCCGCCGAGGTCTATCCAGATCTCGGTGAGGTCGATGGCCCCGTCTGGTGCGAGTTGCCCGACGACGGAGATCATCGGGATGAGATAGCCGGTCTTGATCAGGATTCGGTACTCGGGGCGGCCGGGGATCAGCTCGGGCAGGTCGTCCCAGCCGGAGGCGAACTCTTCGACCAGCGGGAGCAGCTCGTAGGCTTGGAAGTCGGCGGTCGACGGCTCACCGGCGGGTCCGCGTTCGTCGGTGAGGTGGCTGTCGAGGTGGGCGAAGAAGTCAGGTGTAGCACGGACGACGCGCCAGGTCACGAGGCCTGACGTGCGCGGGCCTCGCGCTCCAGGACCAGACGCCGCTGCTCGTCGATGACGTGCTGGTACTGCTCGGGGACGTCGGCCAGGTCCCGGATGATGCTCGCCTGGTACGCGGCCTCACGCTCGGCGGGCGTCATCGCGTCGAGCTCGGCTGCTGTCAGCACCCGCATCGCGACCTCCCTAACTCGGCTCCTCGGTTCGAGGCTACCCGGCCCTACCGACGACCTCCACGGATCGACCGGTCCCGTTGGATCGACGCGGCTCACCGGCTCGGCTCCTCGAGCAGCTGCACCGCGCGTCTGGCCACGGTCAGCCGGGTGACGGGACTGCCCTCCAAGAGCAGCTGGGCACGTGCACGACGCTGCAGGGCTACCCGGGCGCCGTCCGTTTCTGCGAGTCGCCGCTCCAGCTCCGGCAACTCGCTCGGGCCACCCTCAGCTCCGGCTGCCGAACCAGCCCTCGGGTTGTGCGGGGCGGTCGGGGAATCCCACCAAGGGCCCGGGCAGGACAACCGCGCCGGGCTGCGGGTGGCTGGGTCGGCGGCGATCGCGAGCAGAGCGGGGACGGCCACGTCGGCGGGGCGGTCGTGGTCGCGGACCGCGGCGACGAGGACCTGACCGAGGTGGCCGGCTGTCCACAGCCGGGCCGGCAGCCCGAGGTCCTGACGCAGTCGCCGGCACCGGTCGGCGACCTCCTCGAGGTCGACCGGGCCGAGCAGCCTGGCCACCTCGCTGGTCGGTCCGTCTGCCGTCGGGTCGTTCGTCGCGGTCGGCAGCTCAGACCAGCACCCGCCAGGTTGGCCGGTCGCTGCGGAGGGTTGGGGAGGAGGGGTGTTGCTCTGGGTCAACTGCTCTGGGTTGGGCCGCAACCGCGCGGCCACCCCCGCAGCCCTGCGGCCACCCCCTGCCGCACCGTTGCGGCCACCCACGTGCCCGCTCCTGCGGGCACTCCCCTGCCCCGGCTCCCCACGGCCGGGACCGGTGGCCGCACGCGTGCGGCCACCTCCACGCGACGACGCCCCCTGCTGGGCGGCCCGGGCGGTGGCGGCTGGCGGGGTGGAGCGGATGACGTACCGGTTGGTCAGGTTCACCGCGCCCTCCCGACGGTGCTGGACGACAACGGCCCCGACCGCGACGAGCTCCTTCATCGCCCGGTCCACCGAGTCCACCGACGTCTTCCGCAGCCTCCCCGCGAGGACCCGTCGGGACGGCATCCGCCGGCCAGAGGACTGCCCGTACCGCAGCAGGACCGCGTACAGCCGGACCGCGGCATCGGAGACGTCGGCGTCGAGCAGCCACTCTGGGACGATCGCGAACCGCTCCTCGACCACCAGGGACGGCTCCTGCGGGTCGACGACCTCAGCGCCGGCCGGGCCTTGGAGGGGTGAAGCGTCTGCGTGAACGGGCGCGTCCGCGGACGTGGTGGCCCCAGCCGGACGGTCGTCGGCGGGTTCGTTGACAACAGCTTCCGGCGCAGGATCGACTGCTACGGACAGGACGACGGGGTGAGTGCGCATCCGGGCTCCAACAGGGCTCCGGCGGCACACCACCACCCAGGCCGCCCGCTCCGCGTCAGAAGCAAGGCCGAGTGTCCGCGGAATGTCCGCGCGAGACCCAGGAGGTGGTGTGCCGCGACGGGACGAACCGATACACGGCGGAATCCCGAACCACTCCTGAACAGCAACAACGCGGACCCGGGCGGACGACCCGGCATCAACAGGACCTGGGGTTAGGCTCCTGAAAATCGGAAGGTCGGCGGTTCGACCCCGCCCCTGGCCACAACCCCCGAAACCCCTGCTGAGCAGGGGTTCTTCATTTTGGCGCCCGGTCGCAGACCCGCCAAACTGTCCGCGCAATGTCCGCGCCGAACGACGCTTCCTCTCTCTCCCAGGCCCCTGACCAGCGGCTTTGGCCGTCAGCCCGCCCGAAGTGCAGCCGATTCTCGGCATGATCAGGAGCCACATCCCAGCATGTGCCATTTGGTCCCGGCTCGGCCCGCCGCGCAGCATCTCGAACTGCCTCGTCCGCGGACACTCCGCGAGGACAGGCCGGCTACAACCCGGCCGGCCGCCACGGACGAAATCCTTCCGACCCCAGAATCGGAAGACCCGGTCCCTCTGCTGCCGGATGCTGCCGGGTCCTCCGCGTGGCTGCCAGCGCACACCGAGGAGAACGCCAGCGTCCGCGGACAGGTGCGCTTGTCGCCGCCCGGGTGACGGCAGCGGGCGCAGCGAGCCCTATCGGGGACTCACCGAGACCCTGACTCAGTCAAATACGACGGTCCGGTCACCGTTGAGGAAGACGCGACCCTCGGCGTGCGCCTTCACCGCCGATGCGAGCACACGCCCTTCGACATCACGTCCGGCTGCGACCAGCGCGTCCACGGTCTGGTCATGCCGGACCCTGACCACGTCCTGCTGGATGATCGGCCCTTCGTCCAGGTCGCCGGTCACGTAGTGAGCCGTGGCGCCGATGAGCTTCACGCCGCGAGCGTGGGCTCGGTGATAGGGCTTCGCGCCCTTGAACGCGGGCAGGAACGAGTGATGGATGTTGATCACTCTTCCCTGCAGCCGGCGGCACAGGTCGTCGGTCAGGACCTGCATGTACCGGGCGAGGACCACCAGCTCGGCGTCGGTCGACTCCACGATCGCCAGGAGCTGGCTCTCTGCTGCCGCCTTGGTCTCGGCCGTGATGGGCACGTGGTGGAACGGGACGCCGTAGCGCTCGGCGGCCTCACGGGTGACGTCGTGGTTGCTCGCGATGCCGACCACGTCGATGGCCAGTTCCTTCATGCGCCACCTGTACAGCAGGTCCAGGAGGCAGTGGTCCAGCGAGGAGACCATGAGCAGCGTCCGCAGCGGCGTGCCGTTGTCTCGAACGGTGAGGTCGACGTCGAAGTCGCGCAGCTGCTTGGAGAGGGCGTCCTGGACTGCTTCAGGCGTCGTGCCGGCGACGTCGACCTCGGCCCGGATGAAGAAGCGGCCGGTCTGCGCGTCGCTGTACTGCGCGCTCTTCACGATGTTCCCGCCGAGGTCGACGACACCCTGACTGAAGGCGTAGACGATCCCGGGACGGTCCTGGCAGGCGAACGTGACGCGGTACGTGGTCTGGGTCATTACTTCTCCCGAGGGCGGCTGAATGCCGGGTCGTAGAAGGCATCGAGGGAGGCGACGGCGGCGACGCGGATCCCTTGCACGACCACCTCGTACTGGCCGCTGAGGATCCAGTCGTCCGTCGCGGCCTGGTCGCCCGAGCCGACCGAAGCGATCGCGACGGTGGAGCCGACGGTGAAGCCGAAGGCGCCGGAGGTGATCTTCCCGACGATGTTGCCGTCGCGCAGCACCGGCTCGTCGTGGTGCGCCAGGTGCTGCGGGTCGACGAGCTTGAGATGGATGTGCCGGCGCCGCAGACCCGTCTCCTTCTGCCGCAGCAGCGCTTCCTTCCCGATGAACTCCGTCGCCCACGCGATCGCGTGCGCGAGTCCCGCTTCGAGGGGCGAGTCGTCCGGGCCGATGTCGTGCCCCCAGCTCCGGAAACCCTTCTCCAGCCTGAGGGAGTTGAGGGCGTGGTACCCGGCGTGCTCGAGTCCCAGATCCTGGCCCGCGGCGGTGAGCTGCTCGTAGACGTAGGCAGCCATGTCCGTGGGGACGAGCAGTTCCCAGCCGACCTCGCCGACGTAGCTGATGCGGCTCGCGCGGACGATGACCTGGCCGAGGTCGATCTCCTTGCTCGTGCCGAAGGGGAAGGCTTGGAGCGAGAGGTCTGCGTCGGTCAGGCGTGCCAGCAGCTCCTTGGAGCGTGGCCCCATCACTGGGAGCATCGCCATGCTGTTGGAGACGTCGTCGATGACCACCGACTCGCCCGGTTCCAGGCAGCGCTCGAGCCAGTCGATGTCCCGGCGGACGGTGGACGCGGCCGTGAGGACGAGGTAGCGGTCGGGGTCGGTGCGCAGCACCGTCACGTCGAGCTCGATGCCACCGCGGTCGTTGAGCGACTGGGTGTACACGATGCGCCCGTTGTCGGCCCTTCCGATGTTGTTGGTGCAAACACGCTGCAGGAACTCGCCGGAGCCGGGCCCGGCGACCCGGATCTTGCCGAAGGAGCTCAGGTCGAACAGCGCGACGGCCTCTCGGGCCGCGCGGTGCTCCGTCTCCCAGCAGTCGAACCACTGGGGCTTTCCGTAGGTGTGCACGTACTCGCGGGGCACGTCGGCGCGTGCGTACCAGTTGGCCCGCTCCCAGCCGGCGACCTCGCCGAAGACGGCTCCTGCGGCCTTGACCTGCTCGTGCAGCGGCGAGCGGCGCAGGCCGCGTGCGCTCTCCCGCTGCTCGAACGGGTAGTGGATGGCGCTGTAGGACCGGTCGAGCGTCTCCGCGACCCGTTCGCCGAGGTACCGCCGCGTCGTCTGGAAGGGCCAGGACCGCCGCGGGTCGGCCTCGGTGAGGTCGAACGCCGGCCGGCCGTCGACGATCCAGTCGCCGATGTACTTGCCCGCACCGGGGCCGCTGAGGAACCCCACGGAGTTCATGCCCACGGCAGCGAAGTAGTTCCTCAGCCCGGGGACCAGTCCCAGATGGCACTGGCCGTCGGGGGTGAAGCTCTCCGGGCCGCAGAACCACAGGCGGATTCCGGCGTCTGCGAGCACCGGCATCCGTTCGACCATGCGCTCGAACCAGGGCATGACGTGGTCCCACTCCCCCGGTAGCGAGGCGAACTCCGCTGTATCGGGGATGCCGTGTGGTTCCCACGGGCGCCCGCCCGGCTCGAAGAAGCCGACCAGCAGCGCACCGGCGTCCGCTTTCACGTAGGAGCAGTCGTCGGACGTCTTGATGGTCGGCAGTCCGGCCGGCAGCCCGTCGATCGGCTCCGTCACGACGTAGTAGTGCTCCATCGCCTGCAACGGGAGCGTCAGCCCGTGCTCGCGCCCGAAGAAGTTGCCCCACATGCCCGTCGCGTTGACGACGTACTCGGCCTCGATGTCGCCCAGGTCGGTACTCACCCCGCACACGGCGCCGTCACGGACGAGGACGCGCTCGACACGCACGTTCTCGAAGACGCGCCCGCCGCGCTCCTTGACGTGCTTGGCCATCGCCAACGTGGTGTCCGACGCCGTCGCCTTGCCGTCCAACGGCCACCAGGTGCCGCCGACGAGGCCGTCGGGCGCGACGTACGGGTGCAGCTCGTGCACCTCGTCCGGGGTGAGCCGGCGGGCCTCGATCCCGTCGACCGACACCGCGTCGGCGACACGCGTCAGCTCGATCATGCGGTCGGGCGTGGTCGCGAGGTGGATCGTTCCCGGCTGGGCCAGGCCGATCCCGGTGGAGCGCTCGAGCTCGTGGAAGATCTCGAGGCCCTCCTGCACCATGCGCCGGGTTCCCTGGGTCCCGCGCGCCTGGACGATGCCTCCGGCCGCGTGCCAGGTCGTTCCCGATGTGAGGTGCTTGCGCTCCAGCAGGACGATGTCTGTCCACCCTCGTTTCACCAGGTGGTAGGCAGTGGAGGCACCGATGATGCCTCCCCCGACGATGACGACGCGGGCGCGGCCGGGAAGCGACTGGGTCATGTCATCCTCGCCTTTAATGAGTGTTTATTAAGTATGGGTGATGTGGTCAGGGCTCGTCAATCGAAGCGCTGCGACTCCCGCCGGCCTCACGAACAGCATCCTGGAGCACCACGGCACGCCTGCTTCGGTACATGTCGCGGACCGTCGTGTCGAGGACGGCCTCGGCATCTGTCTGGGCGGCGCGGCGGGAGCCACCGGCGAGATGAAGGCCGAAGGAGACCGTCGGACGCACGACCTGGCCACGGACCTCGAGCGGTTCGGTGATGGCCTCGCGGAGGTCTCGCAGGAAGGCTGCCGCGGACCAGGAACGAGCGACGGAGGGCAGAACGAGTGCGATTTCGTCCCATGTGATGCGGGCAGCGAAGGCTCGGCGTCCTACGTGATGGTGCAGCCGGTTCGCGACCGACGACAGGACGGCGTCCCTGCACTCGTGCCCCATCGTCGCGCTGACGCTCTTGAGCGGGTCGACGTCACACCCGATGACGGCTACCCAGCGGTTCTGCGGACAGGCGGCAAGGGTCGTCTGCAGATGGGCGAGGAGCGCCGTCCGGTCGGGCAGCCCATCGAGAGCGGGCGTTGTGGCCCGCACCCCCTGGACTTCGCGGTCGGCGTCCAGGCTGGGGCGCTGGTCGCCGGTCTCGATGGTCCGCAGGTGGGGTGCGCTCCGGCCGGGTGAGTGCCAGGACACGAGCAGATGCGGGCCGTCGATGGGAACGGCCACGACGGTGAACCTGGCACCTGCCGCGCCCATCTCGGCGATGACGTGCTGCGGGGCACCGGCTCGTTCAGTTCGGCGGAGCAGCACCTCGAGATCGAAGGAGCTGCGGTCGGGAGCCGCACCGGGCCGACGTCGCAGGCTCTGCGCCTCGACCAGGACGTCGGCGGCCGCGGGGTTGCACCACACGAGCTCGTACGTCTGAGCCGTGCCGCGCTGCCCGGCGCCCCGCCGGTGGATGGACAGCCCGTCCGGCGAGGCGGCCAGCGCCGCCCGCAGAAGGTGCGAGGTCACTCCTGGCACGACGTCGACAGCGGCTGCCCGTGGGGAGTCGGGGGCTTCTGCGGGCCGCAGCCGTAGTGACGTCGGAACCCGGCGCATGTCAGGCCTTTCGGCTCGCCGCCTCGTCGGTGGCCTGCGGCAGGACGGCGAACAGGTCGCCGACGACGCCGAAGTCGGCGAGCTCGAAGATCGGTGCTTCCGGGTCCTTGTTGATGGCGACGATCGTCTTGGACGTCTGCATGCCGGCCCGGTGCTGGATCGCGCCGGAGATGCCGCACGCGACGTACAGCTGCGGCGAGACCTGCTTGCCGGTCTGGCCGACCTGGTTGGAGTGCGGGTACCAGCCGGAGTCGACGGCGGCCCGGGACGCGCCGACGGCCGCGCCGAGGACGTCCGCGAACGCTTCGACCTTGGAGAAGTCGCCGTTCGTGCCGCGGCCGCCGGAGACGACGATCGCCGCCTCGGTGAGGTCGGGGCGGCCCGACTTCGCCTTCGGCTTGCGCTCGACGACCCTGACCGCCTTCGCCAGGTCCGACAGCTCCACCGCGACGCTCGTCACCACAGGGGCAGCACCGCCGGTTGCGACCGGTTCCACCGAGTTCTGCTTCACCGTGACGACCGGCAGCCCGCGGGTCACCGTCGCGTCGACCGTGAACCCGCCCGCGAACGCCGCCTGCGACGTCGCGACGCCACCGCCGTCGGCCGGCCGGACGTCGATCGCGTCGGTGATGAGGCCGGAGTCGAGCTTGAGCGCGAGCCGGGCCGCGATCTCCTTGCCCTCCGCCGAGCTCGGGATGAGCACCGCGGCGAGCGCGGACGCACCGCCCGCGGCCTCGACGACCGCGGCGAGCGCCTCGGCCTTGGCCAGCACGAGGTAGTCGTTCACCTCGGACGGCACCGTGTAGACCGCGGTCGCGCCGAACTCGGCGAGCGATCCCGCGGCGTTGTCGTAGCCGTCGCCGACGAACACCGCGGCCGGCTCACCGAGCCGCGCCGCGAGCGTCAGCAGCTCCGACGTCGTCTTGCGCACCGCACCGTCGACGTGGTCGACGAGCACCAGAACCTGTGCCATCTCAGCCTTCTCCTTGTCCGGGTTCTCGTCAGACCAGCTTGGCGCCGGTGAGGAACTCCACCAGCTTTGCGCCGCCGTCGCCCTCGTCCGTGACGACGGCCCCGGCCGCACGCGGCGGCCGCTGCGTCACGCCCGCGACGGTGGACCAGGCAGCAGCCAGGCCGACCAGAGAGGCGTCGACGCCGAGGTCCGCCAGGCTCAGGGTGGTCAGGGGCTTCTTCTTCGCGGCCATGATTCCCTTGAACGAGGGGTAGCGGGGCTCGTTGATCTGGTCGGTGACGCTGACGAGCGCGGGCAGGGCGGACTCGATGACCTCCGTGTACGCGTCGCTGTCCCGCTGGATGACGACCTTTGCGCCTGGCCCGTCACCGTCGATGTCCAGCGTCCCCGCGAAGGTCACCTGCGGGAGGCCGAGCCGGGCGGCCAGCAGGGCCGGGACGACGCTCATGCCGGCGTCCGTCGAGGCCATGCCGGTCATGACGACGTCGTACTCGAGGGTCCCGATGGTCTTGGCGAGGACGAGGGACGTCGCGAACGCGTCCGACCCGTGGATGGCGTCGTCAAGGACGTGCACTCCGGCGTCCGCGCCCATCTGGAGCGCTTTGCGGACGGCGTCGGACGCGGCGTCCGGGCCGACCGTGACGACCGTGACGGTTGCGTCGTCGCTGCCCTCGGCCAGCTTCAGTGCCTGCTCGACCGCGTACTCGTCCAGCTCGCAGAGCAGGCCGTCGACGTTCCCGCGGTCCACCGTGTGGTCGGTAGCGAAGCGCCGGTCGCCTTGAGCGTCCGGCACGTGCTTCACACACACGACGATTCTCATGGTCTGTCCTCACTTGGGTTGCAGGGCGGTACGGGCATGGTCGGCGCAGTCCCGACGGGCCTGGCGGGCCCGTGGGCAACGGGCGGCGACCTCGGCGGGGGTGAGAGACCTCGGCTGGCTCGCGGGCGCGATGGGTCGCGAGAGCCGCGTGGTCGTCAGGTACGACGTCTCGAGGCGTGGTGGCTTGGTCCGGGCGGCTCAGATCGGCGCGCCCGCCGCAGGAGACAGGGGTTCGCCGCCGGCCGCGACGCGTTGTAGCGACCGGCGGTGGAACGTGCTGCAGGTAGCGGGTAAAGGGTGGGCCGACGCGGCAACGAAGCTGCGCGAGAAGGTCATGGGCAGAGCGCGGCCGGTTCGGTCGGGTCAGCAGGAAGGGGCGCGCGCTGGCCTAGGCGGGCGCCCCTTCCTGCTCCGGCTCGGCTCAGATGTCCTGCCGGCCGATCGTGCGGTACACCTCGGGGTGGGTCCTCTTCAGGACGAGCGCGACGACCACGCCCAGGACGAGCAGTGCGAAGAAGAGGATGACGAGCAGGTTCGCCAGCTGCTGGTTGCCGCCGATCATCGTGGCGACGTTCTGCGTCGCCAGGACGAAGGCGACGGCGAGGCCGGCGATCGCGGCGACCGGCGCGACGACGGTCTTGGAGAAGTGCACCGGCAGCTCGGGGTGGCGACGGAAGTAGCCGATGATCCCCATGCTCGTCAGCAGGAGGAGCATGATCAGCGAGTAGCCGCCGATGCCCACGAGGACGGCGTAAAGCGTCGTCGCGTCACCACCGAAGATGATGCACGCCGTGAGCGCGAGCAGACTGACGACGGTCGTGGTGATGGACGCCCGGTGCGGCGAGACCTCGGTGTGGTGCACCACGCTGAGGACCTTGGGGAAGATCCGGTCGACGCTCAGGGAGTAGACGTATCGCGTCGTCACGTTGTGGGCGGCCAGGTTCGCAGCGAATATGCTGGTGACCAGCAGCACGGTGATGATGTCGGCGCCGATCTTGCCGAGGTAGGCCGCGGCGGTGGCCAGTGCGGTGCCGGTCGGGTCGGCGGCGGAGTCCTCGACGACCTTGCTGATGCCGACCCCGAGGATCATCAGCCAGCTGGTGAGGAAGTACAGGCCGGCGAGGACCAGGATCGCGGTGTAGGTCGCCCGCGGGATCGTCTTCTCGGGGTCGCGGGCCTCTTCACGGAAGATGGCGGTCGCCTCGAAGCCGGAGAAGCAGACGACGCCGAACAGGATGGCGAGTCCGACGGACCCGGAGGTGATCGACTCGGTCTTGAAGGACTCGACGTTGAAGCCGTCCGCCCCGCCGCCGCGGAAGATCACCGCGAGGTCGTAGGCGAGCATCATGATGACCTCGCCACACATGAAGATCGTCAGGATCCGGGCCGACAGGGCGATCCGGAAGAACCCCAGCGTCCCGACGATGAGCATCACGACAGCGGTGTACGCGTACCACGGCAGGTCGGGGCCGCCGAGGGTGTCGCGGACGAGGACCTGGAACGACAGCCCGCCGAAGGCGTATCCGCCGATGAGGATGAAGATGTACGACACCAGGGCGACGAAGGCGGCGCCCAGGCCGATCGGGCGGCCGAGCCCGGCGGTGATGTAGGCGTAGAAAGCGCCGGGGTTGGGCAGGTAGCGGCTCATCGCCGTGAAGCCCACCCCGAAGATCATCATGAGCAGGCCGGCCCCGAGGTAGGTCACGGGAGTGCCCAGGCCGTTGCCGTAGCCGATGATCACGGTGATGAAGCCGACGAAGACCGACATCGGCGCATTGAAGGCCAGGACGGTGAAGACGATGTCGAAGACGCCCATCTGGCCGTGCAGGCCCGACGGGACGGCTCCGTCGTGGGCCGGCGCCTCCACCCGGGTAACGCTGTGCTCGTCGTGGGCCATGAAGTCCCGTCTCCTCGGGTCGCGCCCGCCAATCCTGTCTGGATTAACGAGCATTCATTAATAGAGGGAAGTGTGTGGCTCGCCACAGCGGCTGTCAAGGCCTCCCTTGGGTCTGTTGCGCCGCCGACCCGGGCCCGGCGGGGCCGTCGAGGCCGGTGGGCTCGACACCGGGGAATCGTTGTCAGCCAATCGGTTTGCGCGTCTGGAGCTAATCCTGCCGTGGGGCTCGCAGCGCCTTCTTGTCGAGCTTGCCCACACTGGTCTTCGGGATCTCGTCGACGATCCGGAGCTGGTCCGGGAGCCACCAGCGCGGCACCCGGGCCTCGAGGAAGGCCTGGAGCTCGCCGAGCGTGGGAGCCTGCGCGCCCTGATGGAGGGCTAGGACGACCTCGGGGCGCTCACCCCACCGCTCGTCGGGGACGGCGACGACGGCGACCTCCCGGACGCTCGGGTGGTCGGCGACCGCGAACTCGAGCTCGGCCGAGGGGATCCACTCACCACCGGACTTGATCATGTCTTTGAGCCGGTCCCGGAGGACGACGTAGCCGTCGGGTGTCACCGAGGCGGCGTCCCCGGTTCGGAGCCATCCGTCGTCGAACTTGTCGTCCTGGGTGGGGTCCTGTCGGAAGTAGGCGCTGGCCGCATGTGGTGAGCGCAGTTCGATCTCGCCGACGGCGACGCCGTCCCAGACCAGCTCGGTGCCGTCGGTGTCGACGAGCCTGGCGTCGACGAGGGGGTTGATCCTTCCAGCGGACAGCCGGTAGGCCACGTCGTCGCCGTCGGCGGCGCGGCGTGGCGGTCTGGACATCGAGACGCAGGGGCTGGTCTCGGTCATGCCCCAGCCCTGGATCATCTCGACCTGGTGGCGGCGGAACCCCTCGACGAGCGGTCGTTGTAGCGCCGAGCCTCCGGAGATGGCGGTGCGCAGGGAGTCCAGGATCCCCGGGGATCGGTCGGCGTAGGCGAGCAGGTCGGTGAGGACCGTGGGTACGCCCGCTGTGAGGGTGACGGCGTGCTCCCGCATCAGCTCACCGACGGCGGCGCCGCTGAGGTCCTTGCCCGGGAGTACGAGGTCTGCGCCGACCAGGGCAGCGGCGTGCGGGAGCCCCCAGGCGTTGGCGTGGAACATGGGCACGATCGGCAGGATGGTCTCGGCCTGGCTGACGGCCATGACGTCCGTCATGCAGGCACTCAGGGCGTGCAGCACCGTCGAGCGGTGGGAGTACAGGACGCCCTTAGGGTCTCCTGTGGTCCCGGACGTGTAGCAGAGTCCGCTCGCGGCGGACTCCGGGATCTCCGGGAGAGGACGGGGCGTCGCTTCGTCGAGGAGGTCGCGCAGGGCCGGCAGGCCGTAGGCCGTGCCTGTGCCGTCGGTGACCACGATCCTTTCCAGTGACGGCAGAGTGCCCAGCATCGGCCGCAGGGCACCGAGCAGCGCCTCCTGGACGAACAGCGTGCGTGCGCCCCCGTGGCGCAGCACGTACTCGGTCTGGCTCGGCGTGAAGCGCGGGTTGACCGTCTGCAGCACCGCACCGGAGGCGGGGACCCCGAGGAAGAGCACCAGGTGGTCGACGGTGTTGAAGGCGAGGGAGGCGACCCGGTCACCGGGCTCGATCCCCCACGACTTCAGCAACCCGTTGAGCCGCAGGATCTGCGTGGCGATCTCGCCGTAGCTGTGGACCTCGGCCTTGCCGTCCGGGCCGACGCCGATGGCCCGTGCGCCGGAGGTGACCGACGTCATGCGCCGTACGAATCTGCCGTAGGTGAGGGGTGAGTCCTGCATGAGCCCTGACAGCTGGGACGTCATCGTTCTTCCTTCGGAGGCCGGTGGTGCTGCAGGTTCGGGACTCAGCGAGCCAGGTAGCCGCCGTCGATGACGAGGTCGGACCCGGTGACGTAACTCGCCTCGTCGGACAGCAGGAACAGGACCGCCCGGGACACCTCGACCGGGTCCGCCATCCGCCGCATCGGGGTGTTCGTCACGTAGGAGTCGGCGTCCACCTCCGCGTCGTTCATCGGCGTGCGGACCATTCCGGGGCACACGCTGTTGACGCGGATGCTGTCGTCGACGAACTTCAGTGCGGCGCTACGCGACATGAGCCGCAGGGCGCCCTTGGTGGCGGCGTAGGCGAAGTAGACCCCGTCGCCGATGTAGCCCAGGATCGAGGAGATGTTGACGATCGATCCGCCGCCGGCCGCGCGCATCGCGGGGGCCACGACCCGGATCCCCAGGTAGGCACCGGTCTGGTTGACCGCGAGCGTGGCGTTCCACGCGGCGAGGTCCTCGACCTCAGGGCCTCCCGGCGTGCCGGTGACACCTGCGTTGTTCACCAGCCCGTCGACGCCGCCCAGGTCCGCCACGGTCCTGTCGACGACGGCGTGCCAGCTGTCCTCGTCGGTCACGTCGAGGTGCTCGTAGCGGACGTTCAGTCCGCGACCGGTGAGGGTGGCCGCCGTTTCCCGGCCCTCCTCGTCGAGGATGTCACCGATGACGACGGCGGCCCCTTCGTCGGCCAGGAACTCCGCGTGCGTCGCGCCCATCCCGCGGGCTCCGCCGGTGATGATCACTCGCTTGCCGTTCAGGCGTCCGAGTCCCATATGCATCTCCATGCTCCGGAGCGGTGGGGGGGGG
>JACRAB010000002.1 GCA_016213575.1 Actinomycetota bacterium | reverse complement strand
GCCGACGACGACGACCGTGCGCACCTCGTCGGCCACCTCGCGGACGAGCGCGACGACGTCCTCGGGGTCGGCGCCGTAGCGCGCCGGCTCGATCCGCAGCGGGGGTGCGTCGTCGAGCGACGAGGCGACGATCTCCCACGTGTGGCGGGCGCGGACGGCGTCCGAGCACAGGACGAGCTCCGGTCGCGGGCCCTCGCCGAGGAACCACGTGCCGACGGCCTGGGCGTTGCGCCGGCCCTTGCCGGCGAGCGGGCGCTCGTGGTCCGGTACACCGTGCGGCCAGGCCGACTTCGCGTGGCGCAGCAGCACGAGGTGCCGCTGCTGCACCACAGGAAGGGTCATAGCCCGCTATCCAACACCATCCGGGCCCGTACGGGACCCGTCACCGGGTGCCGGGACCGCACCCGCAGGAAGCCGCCCCGGGCGCACCGCCGCGCGGGCTCAGCCGATGGCGTGGAACCCGCCGTCGACGTGGACGATCTCGCCCGTCGTCGCCGGGAACCAGTCGGAGAGCAGGCCGCAGCAGGTGCGGGCGGTCGGCTCGGGGTCGTTGACGTCCCAGCCGAGCGGGGCCTTGGAGCCCCAGGACTCCTCGAAGACCTGGAAGCCGGGGATGGACTTGGCGGCCGTCGTCCGGATCGGGCCGGCGGCGACGAGGTTGACCCGGATGCCCTTCGGCCCGAGGTCACGGGCCAGGTAGCGCGCGGTCGACTCGAAGGCCGCCTTGGCGACCCCCATCCAGTCGTAGACCGGCCAGGCCTTCGACGCGTCGAACGTCAGGCCGACGATGCTGCTCCCGGGGCCCATGAGCGGCTCGGTGGCGACCGCCAGGGCCTTGAGCGAGTAGGCGGAGATGTGGACCGCCGTCGCGACGTCCTCCCAGGGGGCGGTGAGGAACTCGAAGGCGCCCTGCGGCGCGAACCCGATCGAGTGCAGGACGCCGTCGAGGCCGTCGACGTGCTCGCGCACCGCGTCGGCCAGGCCGGCGAGGTTCTCGGTGCTCGTCACGTCGAGCTCCACGAGCGGCGGCGCGCTCGGCAGCCGGCGGGCGATCGCCTGGGTGATCTTCATCTGGCGGCCGAAGGAGGACAGGACGACGGTCGCGCCCTGCTCCTGCGCGAACCGTGCGACGTGGAACGCGATCGAGGAGTCGGTGAGGACCCCGGTCACGAGCAGTCGCTTGCCGTCGAGCAGACCCATCGTCGGCTCCTCCTGGTGTTCGTCGGGTGCGTGGTGGACGGTGCGGGCGCGGTGCGAGGCGGTCGGCGTCGACCGGTGCTGCGGCGGGACGTCGGGCCGGCGGGTCAGTGCCCCATGCCGAGGCCGCCGTCGACCGGGATGACGGCGCCGCTGATGTACCCCGCGGCGTCCGAGGCGATGAAGGTGACCGCCGCGGCGATGTCGGCCACCTGGCCGAACCGGCCGGCCGGGATCGCGGCGACGTACGCCTTCTTGCGGTCCTCGGGCAGCACGGCGGTCATGTCCGTCTCGACGAAGCCGGGGGCGACGACGTTCGCGGTGATCCCGCGGCTGCCGATCTCCCGGGTCACGGAGCGGGCGATGCCGACGAGGCCGGCCTTCGTCGCGGAGTAGTTGACCTGGCCGGGCGAGCCGTAGAGCCCCACGACGCTGCCGATGAGGACGATGCGGCCCTTCTTGAGGCGGATCATGCCCTTCGACGCCCGGCGGACGGTCCGGAAGGCCCCGGCGAGGTTGGTCTGGATGACGCTGTCCCACTCCTCGTCGCTCATCCGCATGAGGAGCTGGTCCTTCGTGATGCCCGCGTTCGCGACGAGGACCTCGACCGGGCCCTGGTTCGCCTCGACCTCGGCGAAGGCGGCGTCGACGGAGGCGGTGTCCGTGACGTCGCAGCGGACCCCGGCCAGACCCTCCGGCGGCTCGCCCGACCGGTACGTCACGGTCACGGCGTCGCCGTCGGCGGCGAAGGCCCGGGCGATGGCCAGACCGATCCCGCGGTTGCCACCGGTCACGAGAACGCTGCGCGGCATGCTCACCTTCCTGCGCTGGGCGGACGGCAGGGGTGCGGCCTGCCGGTCCCGAACCTATCGGTCGTGGGGGCCGGGACGCCTCCCCCGGGTGTCGTCCGGCTCGTGCGCCGCGGTGGAGGCGGTAGCGTGCGGCGGTGCGCGCAGTCCAGATCACCGAGTTCGGCGGCCCCGAGGTGCTCACCGCGGTCGACGTCGAGGCCCCGCAGCCCCAGGAGGGCCGCCTCCTCATCGACGTGGACGCCGCCGGGGTGAACTACGCCGACACCCACCAGACGGAGAACAGCTACCTGGCGCGGCAGACCCTGCCGATGATCCCGGGCGGCGAGGTCGTCGGGCGGGTCCGCGGCGGGGACCGGGACGGCGAGCGCGTCGTCGCGCTGCTCGCGGCCGGCGGCGGCTACGCCGAGCAGGCGCTCGCGCACCCGGCGGCGGTCTTCGGGGTCCCGGACGGGATCGACGACGGCACCGCGCTCGCGCTGGTCCTGCAGGGCACCACCGCGTGGCACCTCCTGCGCACCTGCGGCCGGCTGACCCTCGGCGAGAGCGTCGTCGTCCACGCCGCCGCGGGCGGGGTCGGCACCCTCGCCGTCCAGCTCGCGCGGCAGTGGGGCGCGGGCCGGGTCGTCGCGACCGCCTCGTCGCAGGAGAAGCGGGACCTCGCGGTCTCGCTCGGCGCGCACGCCGCCGTCGACGTCTCCGGGACGACGACCGCGGACGAGGTGCGCGACGTCCTGCGCGACGCGAACGGCGGCCGGGACGTCGACGTCGTCCTCGAGATGACCGGCGGGCACGTGTTCGACGGCTCGCTCGCGGCGCTCGCACCGATGGGCCGGCTCGTCACCTACGGCATGGCGTCGCGGACGGCGCCCTCGCCGGTCGCGCCGGGGATGCTCATGGCGACCTCGCGGGCCGTCATCGGGTTCTGGCTCGTCCACGCGCTGCGGATGCCCGGCGGTCTCGGCCCGGCGATGGACGAGCTCACCTCGCTCGTCCGGGCCGGCCGGCTCAGCGCCGTCGTCGGCGGCAGCTACGCCCTGGAGGAGGCGGCGCAGGCGCACCGCGACCTGCTCGCGCGCCGCAGCACCGGCAAGCTCGTCCTGCGCGTGCGCTGACCCCTGCTCCGCAGTGCGGCCGGGGGTCCCGCGCCGTACCGTGGACACGTGCCGCGACCAGTGCAGGGGCCCGGGAGCACCGGCCCGGAGGTCCACCAGATCACCAATGCGGTGACGCCGCTCTCGGACGACCTCGACGCCCGGATGGCGAAGTACCTCATCTCGATGCTCATCCGGACCATCTGCGTCGTGCTCGTCCTCGTCGTCGACGGCTGGCTGCGCTGGGTGTTCGCGGCCGGGGCCGTCTGCCTGCCCTACGTCGCGGTGATCGTCGCGAACAACAGCGGCGGCCGGCGCCGCGGCAAGGCCTCCCTCGGCACCCCGGACGCCCGGGTCGCGGCGCTCGACGGCGGTGCGCCGCCGGTCCTGCTCACGGGCGTCGTCCACCCCCGCCGCGCCGACGAGGACCCCGCGCCGGACGCCGCCCCGGGGCCCCTGCGCGACACCGCCTGAGCCGCCTTCCTGCGCGCCCGCTGCCGGTCGGCTGCAGACCCGCCGTGAATCGCCGGGCGACTGGACGGTCTCGACCTCACGGTTGCACTCGCGCGTGTAGCATCCGATCTGCGCGTTCTGCATCCCCCGTCGGGACGCGCGAAGGACGTCGGGCGGCATCCCCCGTGGCCGCCCGACGTCCGCCTCCGAGGGTCTGTGAGACTGGGCGCGTGCTCTTCCCGCCGCCCTCCGGCCCGCCGCCCGACGACACCGGGCAGCTCGTCTGCAGCGCCCGCGGCTGCCGTGCGGACGGGGTCTGGGCCCTGCGGTGGAACAACCCGAAGCTGCACACCCCGGACCGGCGCAAGACCTGGCTGGCCTGCGAGGACCACCGGACGTCGCTGTCGGAGTTCCTGTCGCTGCGCGGCTTCCTGCGCGAGGTCGTCGAGGTCGGGGCCGGGCCCGCCGGCCCGCCGGACAACGGCTCGTGAGCGCACCGACGGACCGGCCCCGCCCGCAGCCGGCCGATGCCCCGAGGTCCGGCGTTCCGCTCGACGACGTCCCGCTCCTCGACGCCTCGGCGGTGCCGGAGGCGCTGCGCCTGTTCCGCGAGCGGTACTGGGTCGCGGCGGCGGCCGGCGTCGTCCTGCTCTCCGTCGTCTTCGTCCTCCTCGGCCGCTGGCAGCTGCACCGGCACGAGGCGAAGGTCGAGCGCCGCGACCGGGTCGCCGCGAACTACGGTGCGGCGCCGGCACCGCTGGTCGGCGTGCTCGCGACCCCGACGACGGCGCTGCCGCGGGCCCGGGAGTGGACGCCGGTGCGCGTCGAGGGCACGTACGACCCCGAGCACACGCTGCTCGTCCGCAACCGTCCCTTCCAGGGCCAGTACGGCTACGAGGTCGTCGTCCCGCTGCGGCTCGCGGACGGCACGCTGCTCGCCGTGGACCGGGGCTGGATCCCGTTCGGGGAGTCCGCGACCCGGCTGCCCGAGGTCCCTGCCGCGCCCTCCGGGCCGGTCGAGGTCGTCGTCCGGCTGCGGCCGTTCGAGCCCTCCGCCGGCGCGTACGAGGTCCCCGGCCAGATCCGCCGGATCGCGGCCGACGAGGTCGCCGCCGAGGTGCCGGGCACCCTCCACCGGGCGTACGGCGTCCTCGCGTCGGAGCAGCCCCGCCCGGCGGTCGCGCCGCGCCTGCTCCCCCGCCCGGACACCGACCTCGGACCGCACCTGGCCTACACGTGGAACTGGTGGGGCTTCGCCGTCGCCGCCTACGTGCTGCTGCTCTACTACGCGCTCCGTGAGGTGCAGAACCGCCGGCTCACCGCCCGGGGCGTCGACCCGGAGGTCGCCGCGGCGGCCCGCAAGGCGCGGGCCCGGCGGCGCAGGGTGCGCGACGAGGACGTCGAGGACGCCGCGCTCGAGGGCTGACCACGCCCGTCCCTGCCGTCCCCCGCCGTCCCGTCCCCCGGCCGCCGCCTCAAGTCGGCCGGTCGGGCGTTCGATAAGCCATCCGACGCAACTTGGTGACGCAGGGTCGCCGACCGACCGGTCGGCGGCAGGCGGACCACGAACCGCAGGGTGGGGACATGGATCTGGGCCTGAGCGACCGCGTGTACGTGGTCACAGGCGCATCGCGGGGGCTCGGTCGGGCGTGTGCCGAGCAGCTCGCCGCGGAGGGCGCACGGCTCGTGCTCTCCGGGCGGGACGAGGACGCGCTCAACGCGACCGCTGCGGCGCTCGGCGGGTCCGAGCGTGCCATCGCCGTGTCCGGCGACCTCTCCCAGCCCGGGATCGAGACCTGCCTCGTCGCTGCCGCCATCGCCCGGTACGGCCGCCTCGACGGCGCTCTGGTGAGCGTCGGCGGGCCTCCGTCCGGCAGCGCGATGGAGACCGACGACGGCGCGTGGCGGCTCGCGTTCGAGAGCGTCTTCCTCGGCCCGCTGCGGCTGGCCCGCACCGTCGCCAACTTCGTGTCCCACGAGGGCGGCTCGATCGTGCTCGTGCTGTCGACGTCCGTGCGGGAGCCGATCGAGGGCCTCGCGCTGTCGAACGGCCTGCGGCCCGCCCTCGCGATGACCGCCAAGACCCTCGCCGACGAGCTCGGCGCGCGCAACGTCCGGGTCAACGGGATCCTCCCCGGCCGGATCGACACCGAGCGTGCACGGTCCGCGGACGCGGCCGGCGGGCGCCCGGAGGAGGTCCGCCGCGCGAACGAGGCCCTCGTCCCGCTGCACCGCTACGGCGAGCCGCTCGAGTTCGCCCGGCCCGCGGTCTTCATGCTCTCCCCCGCCGCGAGCTACGTGACCGGCACCGTGCTCGCGGTCGACGGCGGGATGACCCGCTCGCTCTGAGCCGTCCTCTGGTGCCCTACGTACCTCAAACAACGCGTTTGAGGTCGCTCACCCACCAGAGGTCGGTGACGCGCGGGGCGCGTCAGCCCGCCAGGGGCTGGTCTGCGAACTGGGTGCGGTAGAGGTCGGAGTACAGGCCGCCCCGGGCGAGCAGCTCGGCGTGCCGGCCCTGCTCGACGACCCGGCCGTCGTCGACGACGCAGATCAGGTCGGCCTGCCGGACCGTCGAGAGCCGGTGCGCGATGACGATGGCCGTGCGGCCGGCCAGGGCGCCGTCGAGGGCCCGCTGCACGGCGGCCTCGGACTCCGAGTCCAGGTGCGCCGTCGCCTCGTCGAGGACGACGACGCCGGGGGCCTTGAGCAGCAGCCGGGCGAGGGCGATGCGCTGCTTCTCGCCGCCGGACAGCCGGTGGCCGCGGTCGCCGACGACGGTGTCGAGCCCCTCGGGCAGGGACTGGACGAGGTCCCAGATCTGCGCGTCGCGCAGGGCGGAGACCATCTGCTCCTGCGTGGCGCCGGGGCGGGCGTAGTCGAGGTTCGCGCGGATCGTGTCGTGGAAGAGGTGCGCCTCCTGGGTGACCACCCCGACGTTGGCGTGCAGGGACTCCAGGGTGACGTCGCGGATGTCGTGCTCCCCGAGCCGGACGGCGCCAGAGGTCGCGTCGTAGAGGCGCGCGACGAGGCTCGTGATCGTCGTCTTGCCGGCCCCGCTCGGGCCGACGAGGGCGACGAGCTGGCCCGCCTCGGCGCGCAGCGAGAGCCCGTGGAGGACCTCCTCGCCGCGGCCGCGGTCGGGCACGGCGACCTGCTCGAGCGAGGCCAGCGACACCTCGTCCGCCCCCGGGTAGCCGAACCGGACGTCCCGCAGCTCCACGGCGAGCGGCCCCTTGGGCAGGGTCGCCGCGCCGGGCTTCTCGGTGACGAGCGGCGGCAGGTCGAGCACCTCGAAGACCCGCTCGAAGCTCACGAGCGCCGTCATGACGTCGATCCGCACGTTCGACAGGGCGGTGAGCGGCCCGTAGAGCCGCCCGAGCAGGGCCGCCAGCGCGATGAGCGTGCCGACCGAGAGCGTCCCGCCGATCGCGAGCACACCGCCGACGCCGTAGACGATGGCGGTCGCGAGGGAGGCGACGAGGGTCAGGGCGGTGAAGAACACCCGGTTGCTCATGGCGATCTTCACGCCGATGTCGCGGACCCGGCCGGCGCGGCGGGAGAACTCGGCGTCCTCGGTCCCGACCGTGCCGAAGAGCTTGACGAGCAAGGCGCCGGCGACGTTGAACCGCTCGGTCATCCGGGACCCGAGCTCGGCGTTGAGCTGCATCGACTCCCGGGTGAGCGCCTGGAGCCGGCGCCCGACCCGGCGCGCCGGGAGCAGGAAGACCGGCAGCAGCAGGAGCGCCGCGAGGGTGATGGGCCAGGAGAGGACGAGCATCGCCGCGGTGACGAGGACGAGGGAGACGACGTTCGAGACGACGCCGGACAGCGTCGACGTGAAGGCCTGCTGCGCGCCGATGACGTCGTTGTTGAGCCGTGAGACGAGGGCCCCGGTCTGGGCCCGGGTGAAGAAGGCGATGGGCTGGCGCAGGACGTGCCCGAAGACCTGCGTGCGCAGGTCGTAGATGAGCCCCTCGCCGATCCGGCTCGACATCCAGCGCTGCACGAGACCGGCGAGGGCGTCGAGGACGGCCAGTCCGGCGACGACGAGCGCGACGGTGACGACGAGCCGGCGGTCCCCGACGGTCACGCCGTCGTCGACGATCTTCCGGAAGAGCAGCGGGGTGACGACGACGAAGACCGCGTCGAGGACGACGAGGCCGAGGAAGACGGTGATGAGGCGGCGGTACGGGCGCGCGTAGGCGAGGATCCGCCGCCACGTGCCGGGGGCCAGCTTGCGGTCCGCCACCTTCGGGTCCCGCGAGTACGAACGGATCGCGACCCAGGCCTGGTGCCCTGCCATCGGCTGTGCTGCTCCTGTCGACCGTCGGGCCGAGGTGCTCGGCTCCGCCCTGCCGCCAACGCGTGCGGGGCGGCGATGCTTCCCGACGGACGACGCTACCGGGCGCGGTCCCGGAGACGGCGCCGCCCGGCCGGGCGGCGCCGGGATGCCCCGTGCGCCGCCAGGTCGGGCGGTCGGTGGACCTGGTGTCGGTCCTGCGCTGTCGGTAGGTGCTGTGCGGCGTCGGTGGGAGGCCCGCCCCTGCCGGTGGCCCGGACAGGGCGGGAACCGGGTGCTGCGGCCCCGGGGCTGGAGCCGGGCCCCGGTTCGGCGGGGCGGTTGCACCCGACGCGCGGGCGGGGATCGGTGGTGCTGGGAGGGCCTGCCGCCCGGTGGACGTGCGGTGGTGGGTCGTGCGCAGTGGTGCCGTGACCCGGCGGACCGGGCGCGTGCTTCGGTGGACCCGTGGTGCGGTGGCGCCGTCCGGTCACCCGGAACGGTCGTCCGGACTGTCGACCGGACAGGTCAGCGCTTGGCCTTGCCGCGGGTCGCGCCGCCCCGGCTGCGCAGCGGGACGTCGTTCTCGGTGAGGATCCGGTGGACGAACCCGTAGGACCGCCCCGTCTCCTCCGCGAGGGCTCGGATGCTGGCGCCCTGGCTGTACTTCTTCGTCAGCTCCCCAGCGAGCTTCGTGCGGTCGGCACCCGTGATACGGGCGCCCTTCTTGACAGTGTCGGCCACTGTTCCTCCTCGGCGATGAGCTACCCGACCATCGTTGATCGAGTGACCACGGTCCGCGACTCGACACGACATCCCGGACCGGTGGGACGACTCGGACCCTTGTCGGCAGACAGCAGTCTGCCGACGAAGGTCCACGTCTGCGAACTTGCCACGCCGAGATGTCGACTTCCACTCGACATGACCTCTACGTGGCGGGTTCGTGTCTAACTGTGACATGGATCGGCCGCCTGGTGACCATGAAACGACCCGCCCCGCCGCAAGATCCCCCGGTCGGCCGATGCCGGGCCGCAGCGCCCGGCGCGGTGATGCCGAACCGTAACGCGCACAACGGTTTCGGCACGGGCGCGCCGGGGTAGGGAGATCGTCCTGCCACGGCCGGCCGGGGTCGGTCCGGGGTCGTCAGGCCAGCGCGACGAGGTCGAGGTAGTCGCCGTTCCACAGGTCCTCGTCACCGTCGGGCAGCAGGACGACCCGCTCGGGCTGGAGGGCCTCGACGGCCCCCTCGTCGTGCGTCACGAGGACGACGGCGCCGGCGTAGTGCCGCAGCGCGTCGAGCACCTCGGCCCGGCTCGCCGGGTCGAGGTTGTTCGTCGGCTCGTCGAGGAGCAGGACGTTCGCGCCGGAGACGACGAGGGTCGCCAGCGCGAGCCGGGTCTTCTCCCCGCCGGACAGCACCCCCGCGGGCTTGTCGACGTCGTCCCCGGTGAACAGGAACGAGCCGAGGACGCTACGGACGCCGGTGTCCCCGAGCTCCGGGGCCGCCGTCCGCATGTTCTCCAGGACCGTCCGGTCGACGTCGAGCGTCTCGTGCTCCTGCGCGTAGTAGCCCAGGCGCAGGCCGTGGCCCGGCTGCACCTCGCCGGTGTCCGGGGTCTCCACGCCGCCGAGCAGGCGCAGCAGGGTCGTCTTGCCGGCCCCGTTGAGGCCGAGGACGACGACCCGGCTCCCCCGGTCGATCGCGAGGTCGACGTCGGCGAACACCTCCGTGCTGCCGTACGACTTCGACAGCCCGCTCGCCGTGAGCGGCGTCCGGCCGCAGGGGGCCGGCTCGGGGAACCGGAGCTTGGCGACGCGCTCGACGCGGCGCTCCCCCTCGAGACCGGAGAGCAGCCGCTCGGCGCGCTTGGCCATGTTCTGCGCCGCCGTCGCCTTCGTCGCCTTCGCCCGCATCTTGTCCGCCTGCGCCCTGAGCGCGGAGGCCTTCTTCTCGGCGTTCGCGCGCTCGCGCTTGCGCCGGCGCTCGTCCTGCTCGCGCTGCTCCAGGTAGGTCTTCCAGCCGACGTTGTAGACGTCGACGACCGACCGGTTCGCGTCGAGGAAGAACACCTTGTTGACGACGACGTCGAGCAGGCCGACGTCGTGGCTGATGACGACGAGGCCACCGGCCCAGACGCGCAGGAAGTCCCGCAGCCAGCCGATCGAGTCGGCGTCCAGGTGGTTCGTCGGCTCGTCGAGGAGCAGCGTCTGGGCCCCGGAGAAGAGGATCCGGGCGAGCTCGACGCGGCGGCGCTGACCGCCGGAGAGGGTGCCGAGCTCCTGCCCGAGCACCCGGTCGGGCAGGCCGAGGCTCGCGCAGATCGTCGCCGCCTCGCTCTCGGCGGCGTACCCGCCGCGTGCGGTGAACTCCGCCTCGAGCCGGCTGTACCGGGCCATCGCGGTGTCCCGGCGCTCGTCGTCCGCGCTGGCCATCGCACCCTCGGTGTCGCGCATCTTCCGGATGACCTCGTCGAGCCCGCGGGCCGACAGCACCCGGTCCCGGGCGAGCTGCTCCAGGTCCCCCGTGCGGGGGTCCTGCGGGAGGTAGCCGATGTCCCCGGTGCGGGTGATCGTGCCGGACGCCGGCTGCCCCTCGCCGGCGAGGATCTTGGTCAGGGTGGTCTTGCCGGCGCCGTTGCGGCCGACGAGGCCGACCCGGTCCCCGGGCGCGACCCGGAAGGTCGCGTGCTCCATGAGGACCCGGGCTCCGACCCGGAGCTCGACGTCGTGGGCGACGATCATGACGGGCGAGGCTCCAGACAGCGGGGATCACGTGACCCTGCCATGGTAGGCGGGCCTGCCCTACAGTTCGCCGCGTGGGTATCGAGTTCGACGACCAGCGGGTCGACGTGTCCGGCGTGGACGACCGCCGGGGTCGTGGTGTGGGTGGCGGCGTGGCGATCGGCGGCGGTGCCGGGGTCGTCGGCCTCATCATCTTCGTGATCGTCACCCTGCTCGGGGGCGACCCGGGGCAGCTCCAGCTGCCGGCGAGCCAGGGCGACCAGGCGCCCGGGCAGGTCCAGGGCGAGACCGCAGAGGAGCTCCAGGCCCGCTGCAACACCGCCGGTGCGATCGACAAGTACACCGACTGCCGCCTCATCAAGGTCGTCAACGTCGCGGACGACGTCTGGGCCGACGAGTTCCAGCGCCGCGGCCTGTCGTTCGAGACCCCGCGGCTCGCGTTCTTCACCGGCCAGACGACGACCGGCTGCGGGGCGGCGTCCGCGCAGGTCGGGCCGTTCTACTGCCCGCCCGACCAGGAGATCTTCTTCGAGCTGGGCTTCCTCGAGCAGCTCCAGCAGCAGTTCGGCGCCCAGGGCACGTTCGCGCAGGGGTACATCGCCGCCCACGAGTACGGCCACCACCTGCAGACGATCCTCGGCACCGAGCCGAAGGTCCGCGCCGCCCAGCAGCGCGACCCGTCGAACGCCAACGCGTACTCGATCGCCCTCGAGCTGCAGGCCGACTGCTACGCCGGGGTGTGGGCGAACCTCGCCGACAAGCGCGCCGAGAACGGCATCAAGCTCAGCGAGGACAACATCGCCGAGGCGGTCAACGCCGCCCAGGCGGTCGGCGACGACCGGATCCAGCAGAAGGTGCAGGGCCGGGTCGACCCCGAGGCCTGGACGCACGGCTCCGCCGAGCAGCGGCGCACCTGGTTCCTCACCGGCTACCGGTCGGGCGACATCGACTCCTGCAACACGTTCCAGTAGCGCACGCCCGCCTTCTGGCCCTCAGAGGTAGATCGCCGTGCACACAGAGGCGGAACTACCTCTGGGGGGTCGGAGCGGGTGGGGGTGAGGTCCGTGACACGGACGGCGGGACGACGGCGCGCGCCCGGTCGTTAGGCTGACCGGCGTGAACCGCTCCTCGACCCGGGACCTCGCGCTCGTCGCCGTCTTCGCGGCCGTCATCGCGGCGCTCGGCCTCGCGCCGCCGCTCTACCTCTTCGGCGGCAGCGTGCCGGTCACGGCCCAGACCCTCGGGGTGATGCTCGCGGGCTCGGTCCTCGGGGCCCGCCGGGGCGCGCTCGCGGTCGTGACGTTCCTCGTGCTCACCGCCGTCGGGCTGCCGCTGCTGTCCGGCGGGCGGGGCGGCCCCGCCGTCTTCGTCGGTCCGAGCGTCGGGTTCCTGCTCGGCTGGGTGCTCGGGGCGTTCGTCGTCGGCTGGGTCGTCGAGCGGCGGCTGCCGGGGCGGGTCGTGCCGGCGCAGGTCGCCGCCGCGAACGCCCTCGGCGGGATCGGGGCGGTCTACCTGCTGGGCATCCCCGGCATGGTCCTCGTCGGCGGGCTGACCTGGTCGAAGGCCTTCGCGGCGTCCCTCGTGTTCCTCCCCGGGGACGGCGTCAAGGTCGCGGTCGCGACCGTCGTCACGCTCGCGGTGCTGCGCGGCTACCCCGGGGTCGTGCCGTCGCGGCGCGCCGCGGTCGGCGCGGGCACGGAGGCCTCCCGCTGACCGGCACCGAGGCCCTCACGGACACCGCCGCGCCGCCGGCGGGGACGTCCGCGGACGCCCTGTGCGTCGACGGGACGACGTGGCTGACCCGGGCCGGCCTCTCCGCCGCCGTCGCGGCCGCGCTGCCCCCGGCCGGCGGGGCGGACGTCCGGCTCGCCGGCGGGGTCGCGGTCCGCGCCGGCGACCCGCTCGAGACCCTGACGACCCTTCTCTCCGTCCGCGCCGCGGGCGGCGCCGTGCCGGTCGTCGTCGACGCCGACCTCGACGACGCCGCGGTCGACGCCCTCGTCGCGGCCGCCGACCGGCTCGGGCCGCACCCCGACGGTCCGCTCCTCGTCGTCCAGACCTCCGGCAGCAGCGCCCGGCCACGGGCCGTCGTCCGCACCGAGCGGTCCTGGGACGCCAGCCTCGAGCCGTTCGGCCGGGTCGTCGGGCTCACGCCCGAGGCCGTCGTCTGGGCACCCGGGGCGCTCTCGGCGACGCTGGCCCG